>JAFAWX010000141.1 GCA_019241535.1 Acidobacteriota bacterium
GCCACCATCGAACACGGGCATGCGAACGATCGGGGCGACAACTATTACTCGGTGGCATACTGGTACCAGATCGAGCCGCATGCCGCCTTTCCGCAGTTGCCGGGTGTCGACTCCCGGCTCCCTTGAAGACAGAATTGTTCTTAAATACGAAGCGAAAGGCTCAGGACCCGATCAGCGCAGCGCACGCCTGATTTGGCTCTCTCTCAGATTGCCCATAAACTGCGACTGCAGGCGCTGCGCGCACATCTCGCCGCATACGTGGAGGGTGCCCTCACGATTGGCAATTTCCTGATCCCAGGCGGATAAGTAAAGCACGGGCTGATTGAAGTTAACCGCCGAGGTCCACATCAGCCACCAACGGTCGGAAGGTTTCTTCAGAATTCCACAATTGGGGCCGGCACAACGATAGAAGCTATCGCAGTCAGATTTCCTGAGATTTCCGAGTTCCATCGACCGAACTGCTCCTGGCGGGCTGACTCATTCTAACGGATTGGCTCGGGGAGGCCGCTTCACTTGTAGATCAGGTACCGCTCACGAATCTGGCGGAATTTCGCCAGGTCATCCTGCCAGTCGAGCGCGATGCGATGAGGGTCGCGGCCATGCACAATAGCGTCATACACGGCCTGGTTTGCCAGGATCTCCATCATCTTTTCTATGTGAAACTGTTCCGGATAGAGCTTGAAGAGCGCGGCAGCGAGCTCAACCCCCAGTTCTGGAGTGTCGAGAAATTCCCTTCCGGTCAGAGCCAGGTTGACCCCGTGGCAGAGCTGCCCGGAATAGGTGCTTGAGGACGGGGTAAAGGTCGCGGGTATGAAGCGAACGCCCGGTATCTGACGGGCATTGAGAAACTCGGCCAGTTGGCGTCCGTTTACCCAGGGAGCACCCAGCAATTCAAAGGGCGTGTCGGTCCCGCGCCCAACCGAAACGTTGGTGCCTTCGACCAGAGCAACGCCGGGGTAGAGAGTTGCCTGTGTCAGGCTGCGAAGATTGGGCGATGGATTCATCCACTCAAGACCGGTCGAGTCGAACCAGTCTCCTCGCATCCAGCCATGCATGGGAATAACCGTGAGCTTGGCACCCACTTTGTGCTCGGCATTAAACATTTGCGCTAGCTCGCCTAGAGTCATGCCATGGCGAACCGGAACCGGGCCGTAGTTTACAAAACTCTCGCGGCCGGGCTCTGACATCGGACCCTGGATAAATACCCCATTGATCGGATTCGGCCTGTCCAGCACCACTAAATCGATGCCTGCTTTGTGCGCGGCCTCGAGAAAATAGCCAACCGTGGTTTCGTAGGTGTAGAAGCGCACGCCGGCATCCTGCAGGTCAATGACAACCGTGTCTAGCTGCTTCAGAAGGTCGACCGAGGGCCGACGCGATTCGTCGCTTGAACCGTAAACGCTATAGACAGAAACGCCGGTGGCGGCATCGCGCGAGTTCCCGATCGTGGTGGTGTCGAGTGTGCCCGTGACCCCATGCTCGGGGCTGAAAATCGCGTTCAGGTGAACTCCACTGGCATGCGCGAGAAGATCAATCGTGCGATGGCCATTTGAGTCGAAGCCGGTCTGGTTGGTCAGTAGGCCTACCCGTTTTCCCCGTAAGGGGGCGTAATCTTGAGATTCCAGGACATCGATGCCATTCGTGACCGCCCCGTTGCGGTAGGTTATGTGGTGCTCGGCAACCAGGGCTTCGTTATATCCGGTAATACTTTTCCAGCGTAGCAACTCCTGTTCTTGCGGCTTCAGTTCGGCGGCCCCTACGACGGCCGTGGCAACCTTCCCGCGCAGGGAAATGGCTGTACCTTGCCCGCGGGGGTGAACAGCATTGGTCAGCAGGATCACGTAGGCGGCCGTGGTTGGGTCGATCCATATCGAGGTTCCGGTAAAACCCGTGTGCCCAAAGGAGCCCACGGGCAGCAGTTCCCCGCGATTTGAAGAGAAAGGGGAGTCAATGTCCCAACCCAGGCCGCGCAGGGTAGGAGCAGTCGGAGGTTGCTGGGGGGTGCTCATTTTTTCTATGGCTTCGCGCGAAAGCGGTCCTCTTCCATCAAGCAGCGCGCTGGCAAACTTGGCGAGGTCGTCGGCAGTTGAAAACAGCCCCGCGTGGCCCGCGACTCCACCCATCCTCCGCGCGGTTGGATCATGTACCAACCCCCGCAACATCTGCTGCTTTTCGTCATATTCGGTCGGAGCAATCTGGGGCAGCCATTCATGTGGCGGCAGGAAGCGGGTGTGGGACATCCCCAGGGGGACAAAGATCTTGTCACGGCAGTAGGAATCGAGGGCAACTCCGCTCACCCGCTCGACCACTGCGCCGAGCACGATGAAGTTAATGTCGCTGTAGACGAATTTTGTTTCCGGAGGCGCAATGGGGTTGCTGGCGAAAGCCATGCTGTACCCCAGGTCGCGACCCGACCAGGGGTGAGACAAATCCAGGTCGGGCGGCAAGCCCGAGTAGTGCGTCAAAAGATCGCGCAGGGTGATGTCTGCTTTGCCATTCTGCGCAAATTCAGGAATGTATTTTGCGACCGCATCGTTCAGGCGCACTTTTCCCTGCTCGAGGAGCTGCATGACGGCCGTTGTCGTCGCTATGACCTTGGTCAGAGACGCAAGATCGAAGATTGTGTCCGCGCTCATCACCGAACCAGCGGGTTCAAGCGAGCGCTGGCCAAACGCCTTGCGATAGACCACTCGGCCTTCGTGCCCCACCAGGAGCACCGCTCCCGGGATCTCGTGCTTCTCGATGGCGCTCGCGACAATGTCATCGAGCACCGAAAATCTTTCAGTTTCGCTTTGTGCTCCTGCCGTGCCGGCGCAAAGCAGGCTAACTGTGCACAGCATCCATAGCAGAGTCCGGCTCGGCGAGTTTCGCATGATTTCCCCGAAGCTCGAATGTACAACAATGACCGCGAACCCGATCAAGTTACGGCCGAACGAGGTGCCGCGAGTGCCACTAACCATTCTTTCTACCTGGCAGTAAACTCTTTGCCTTGAAGATGCGCCGTGGCGCCCGGATAATGTAAGCAAGCCATGGTTGTCGCATTTGTTCTCCCGGCACCTCGGAAGCCTGGATTTGAATAGAGCCGGCACATTGGCGTCTGTCATCTCCGCCGCTGACACTCGCGCTCAGGACGAGGTCTTCGCACGCCCTTTTCAGCTTCTTGAAGAGGGAATTCGGCACAGGGCCTTTCCCGCCGCTTCGGTGGCAATCTCCTATGCAGGCAGAATTATCGCTTTGAAGGCGTTCGGACGCTTCACCTATGACGAGAACGCCCCCGACGTTACGTTGCAAAGCATTTTCGATCTGGCATCGCTCACCAAGGTAATCGCCACGACCAGCATGGCGATGATTCTCTGGCAGCGTGGCCGGCTTGACTTGGAGGAACCGCTTGTTAAGGTCCTGCCGGAATTCGTTTCGGACGACCCTCGCAGGAGGAAAGTTACGATCCGTATGCTGCTCGGGCACAGTTCGGGACTGCCGGCGTATGAAAAGTTGTTTTTGCGCGCGCCGACGAAAGATGCCCTTCTCGGTGAAGCTTTTAGCGTCGCACTAATCCGTACCCCGGGCACTCACTCCGAATACAGCGATATTGGTTTTATCCTGCTGGGCTTGGCACTGGAAAGAACGGCCGGCGAACCCCTTGACCGTTTTTGTGACCGGGAGATATTTACTCCTGTCGAAATGAAGGAGACGTCATTTAATCCTTCTATGCGATGGCACGGCCGCATTCCCCCGACCTGCGAAGATCGGAGTTTTCGTAAAAGGGTCGTGCAGGCGGAGGTGCAGGATGAAAACGCCAGTGTCATGGGAGGCATAGCCGGCCATGCCGGCCTGTTCTCAAGCGCGATGAACGTCGCTGTCTTCGCCCAATTGATGCTCGCAGGCGGTGCCCCGATTTTCACTCGTGAGGTCATAACCCGATTCTCGCGCCGGGAAAGCTCGCCCGCGGGCACATCGCGAGCTTTGGGATGGGACACGCCATCCGCCCCATCCCAGTCGGGAAATTGGTTTTCCCCATCCTCGTTTGGACATCTCGGCTACACCGGAACCTCGTTGTGGATTGATCCCGAGCGCGGGCTTTCAATTACTCTGCTGACTAACCGCACGTGGCCGGACTGCTCTAACCAGGCGATCAAAGAAGTGCGACCGAGGTTTCATGACGCCGTTTTAGAAGCTTTAAACGGAAAGCGCTGACGAAACACGTAAATTCAATCGAAATCTCAATGAGGCGCAAAGAACCTCGAAATATCGGCGATCTCGAGTCGCTCGCCACCGAGCAGGCAAATTCGCGGTCGCGAGGGCTGGACAAGAAATCCTCGCTTGAGATCGCGCGCATAATCAACTCCGAAGATAAGCAGGTGGCGCAGGCCATCGCACCCGCCCTACCCCAGGTTGCGCGCGCCATCGACTGGATCGCTGAAGCGCTGGCGCACGGCGGCCGGCTCATCTACGTCGGCGCTGGCACCAGCGCTCGCATTGCCGCCCTGGATGCGGCGGAATGTCCCCCGACCTTTAACACTCCCCCGGGTCTGGTCCAGTTCGTCGTTGCCGGAGGGTCGAAGGCTCTGGCGGCGAGTCAAGAAGGCAACGAGGATTCACGGCGGCTCGGTATCAGTGCTATTCGCAAGAAGCGGCCTGGGAAAAAAGATGTGGTCGTGGGCATAGCAGCCAGCGGACGCACTCCCTTCACCGTTGCTGCGCTCCTCTGGGCGCGCCGCGCGGGAGCACGGACTATCGCCATGACTTCGAATCCCGCTTCTCCGCTGGAAGAAGCAGCCGAAATGAGTATTGTGGTCGAGACCGGCCCGGAAGTTGTATGCGGTTCAACCCGCATGAAAGCAGGCACGGCGCAGAAGATGGTTCTGAATATGCTTTCCACCGGCGCCATGGTGCGAATGGGGTACGTTTATGGCAACCTGATGGTTAACCTTCATCGCAGCAACACGAAACTCGTCGCTCGCTCCATCAGGATTGTCGGGGAGGCTTTAGGGTTGGGAAACGCCCGCGCACGGCAGGCTTTGGTCGCCGCAGGCCAGGACGTACCAGTTGCCATCGTCATGGCGAAGACGGGTGTCAGCCGAGCAAAAGCCGAACGAGCTTTAATGCATGCCAAAGGTCATGTTCGAAACGCGATTGAACTTGCCACCCGAATGCCCTGACAGAGTCGTTCTTGTCTTGGGGTCGCGACCTACTGAGGCGAGGTCCCTGAGGCTTAGCGGAAGCTGTTTGCTGCTTCTAGTTAGAATCGAAACGCGTTCCGGGGCGCGAGGGACTGCGCTGGACTGTTCCGGCAACTTTGAATATGGATAAATTTGTAATTCGCGGCGGCAATCCTCTGCTCGGAACGGTTCGCATCAGCGGCGCCAAAAATGCTGCGCTGCCCGCCATGGCCGCCGCCCTGCTTACGGAAGAGCCGGTCATTCTCGAGAACATTCCCCAGGTGCGGGATATCGAGACCACGCGCCGCCTGCTTTCTGCAATGGGAGCAGAGGTAGAACTCGGTTATGGGCGCGCTCAACACCGCACCACCATCTCGTGTCGCCGGGTGAGCTCTCCCGAGGCTTCCTACGAACTGGTAAAGACGATGCGCGCATCCACTCTCGTGCTCGGCCCCTTGCTGGCGCGCTGTGGGCGCGCCCGGGTTTCGCTTCCCGGCGGTTGCGCGATCGGGGCGCGGCCCATCGACCTTCACATCAAAGGCCTGGAACTGTTGGGTGCGAAGATCAAGCAGGAACACGGCTACGTTGAAGCCAGCTGCCGGCGTCTACGCGGTGCGGAAATCCTCTTCGATAAGATCACCGTTACCGGCACTGAAGACTTGCTCATGGCAGCCACCCTGGCCGAGGGCGAAAGCGTCTTGCAGAATTGCGCCCGCGAACCGGAAGTCGCCGACCTGGCAAGTCTCCTGAATAAGATGGGGGCGCACATCGAAGGCGCCGGAACCGCCACAGTCCGCGTTAAGGGAGTCGGCGAGCTTCATGGAGCCAAGCACCGCATCATTCCTGATCGCATTGAAGCTGCAACCTTCCTTATCGCCGGAGCCCTGACCGATGGCGACCTAAACATTGCCGCGTGCGACCCCGATCACCTCGGAGCGCTGCTCGACAAACTGCATGAGGTGGGCATCTCGACTCAGCGCACGTCCGATTCGGTCCGGGTGGAGGGGAGCCGGAATTTGAAGGCCGCCGACGTGGTCACCGAGGAATACCCCGGTTTTCCCACCGACCTGCAGGCGCAGTACATGGCGCTCGCTACCCAGGCGGATGGAACTTCGGTTATCACCGAGAACATTTTTGAAAACCGCTTCATGCATGCCCTCGAACTGGTACGCATGGGCGCAAACATCAAGATCGAAGGCCGGCGGGCAGTGGTGGGGGGAAGGTCTCCTCTAAGCGGCGCAGCCGTGCTCGCCTCCGATCTGCGAGCTTCAGCTTCCCTGTTGGTGGCCGCCCTGGTCGCCGACGGCGAAACCATCATCGATCGTGTTTATCACATCGACCGCGGGTACGAGAATATCGAGGAAAAAATGCGCGCCGTGGGAGCGCAGATCCGCCGATTGGGGGAGATCCTGCCGAAAAAGCGCTGAGCCAGCCGACAAATCAAGAAAAACTGGTGCGGACCGCCCAATCAGTCTTGGCCGGTCCGCCGGGGAACTATTTTGGCTGTGGAACGATGCGCAGATAAGGCTTCGGCGATTTCCAACCGGCCGGATATTGCTTCTTCGCTTCTTCGTTCGAGACGGCCCCGCTGATGATGACGTCTTCGCCCGGCTTCCAGTTGACCGGGGTTGAGACCTTGTGCTGCGCTGTGAGCTGCAGTGAATCAAGGACGCGTAGGATTTCGTCAAAGTTGCGCCCAGTACTCATCGGATAGCTGAGCTGCAGCTTAATCTTCTTGTCTGGACCGATGATGAAAACCGTACGCACGGTGGCGTTGTCGTTGGGCGTGCGGCCCTGCGAGCTGTTGCCGGCGCTCGCGGGCAGCATGCCATAGAGCTTGGCGATCTTTAGCTCCGGATCACCGATCATAGGGTAATTGACCTTTGCGCCCTGCGTCTCTTCGATGTCAGCGGCCCATTTCTTGTGATCGCTTACCGGGTCCACGCTCAAACCTAAGATCTTCGTCCTTCGCTTAGCAAATTCAGGCTGTAATTTCGCCATATAGCCGAGCTCGGTCGTGCATACGGGAGTGAAATCCTTGGGATGTGAAAACAGGATGGCCCACCCGTCGCCGATCCAGTGGTGAAAACGGATTTCGCCTTCGGTGCTGTCGGCGGTGAAATCGGGGGCAGTGTCATTGATCCTAGGAATGCTGGGTGTGTCGGCTGGCGTTACCGTTGCTGTACTCATTATGTCTCTCCTCAAATAGAGTCGCTTTGTTCCCGCTGCTGTCTCGAACCGTGTGCTCGGCCTAAGCCAATTGGGAGAAAGAAAGAACCCCAACCAGGTTGCCGCCGAGTGGGGTCCAGGTCCTTTGGGCTACCCACACGCCGGCAGGCGAGTACAACAGCACAGCGTTGGGTTATTTTGCATAGAAATTAGGATACGCAGGGCCAGAGCCAACCGTCAATCCGTGGAAGTTTGCTGAGTCCACTTCGCCGGCCAGCTCGCGGTCCGCGCGCCCAGCCGCGGCAAGCCTGCGGACTGCTTCAGCGTCGGTAGCCCCGAGGGCCGCACACACCTCGATCAGGCAGCGCGATTCGCTCGATTGGCGACGTCATTCGATGACCGACATGGACGGCTTTTCACCAACGGCCACAAAGTTGAGCGGGCCTTCCGCACATGACAACGATCCCAGGATGACGGCGCGGTGGGAGGCAAGAAATTTGCACTCCAACACGGAGAAAAAACTCAATGCAGTGGAAGAACTGCCGACCTGAATCTGAGCCGAGCAGGCGAACACGGTATGCGACTAGTGCTAGCAATAAACACCCGGAGCTGTGTGAGCTGTGGCTTTGCGGAATGAACTCCTAGAGCCCCGACGAGCTCGCGACCTAAAAGAAGCAACATTGGGTAGCAGCAGCTATCTTCGCGAACAAAGACGACACGCTCACCAGGGTTTCGGAAGCAAGCGGTATTTCGTCGTCCGAAGCTTGGGCTATGCGTCGACGTCCCGATTGCCAGCCCGTGGCAGGACATAGCCCCTTGCAGGCAAATCCGAGCACGCAGTAGGCACTCGTTCACGAAAAATCTTGGTGCTTCGATTTGCTTGCTCGAATCCAATTCTTATGCCGCAGTCTTCGGTTTCTTCCGGACGTCGTCTACCTTTTGTGCAGCTGGATGTCTTCACTACGCGTGCGCTCGAAGGCAATGCCCTCGCGGTTTTCCCGGACGCAACCCGTCTCGACGACCATGAAATGCAGGCAATTGCTCGGGAGATGAACCTGTCTGAAACGACCTTCGTTTTTCCCCACGAGGGCGATGGCGAACGCGGCGTGCGGGTTCGCATTTTTACCGTTCAGGAGGAGTTACCATTTGCCGGCCATCCAACCTTGGGAACGGCCTTTGCCCTCCGCGGGCAGAGCGGCAGGCCAGAGATCAGACTGCAGCTGAACGTCGGCACCATACCGGTCAGGTTTGAAGAGTCTTCTGGCCAGCCACCATTTGGCGAGATGACGCAAGCCGACCCGACATTTGGCCAAGTCCATGACCCCGCGCGAGTAGCCGAGGCGACCGGCATTCCCATCGCTGATATCGATCCGAAGCTTCCCATCCAGACGGTGTCGACCGGCATTCCCTTCACTGTCCTGCCTTTGCGTAGTCTTGAGGCCGCGGCCCGCCTGCATATTGATCAACAGCGCGCCTCGGAGTATCTCCGCTCTGCGGATGGAAAATTCTTTTTCTGCGTTACCCGGGAAACGATCGATCCCACAGCACGCCTTCACGCTCGCATGCTCTTTTACAATGGAGAAGATCCGGCAACCGGCTCGGCTTCGGGTTGCGCGGCGGCCTGGATGGTCGAGCACGGGATCGCCCGGTCCGATGAGCATGTTCTCATCGAGCAGGGTGTCGAAATGAAACGACCCAGCCGCATTTTTGTTCGTGCCTCGCGTCGCAATGACAGAGTGGTTAATGTCAGGGTCGGTGGAAATGTTGTTGAAGTTTTGCGTGGGGAACTTTTCTTCTAGATTCACAGCCCGGGATGTCCGCGAAAAATGCGGCCCGGCATACCTCCGGAGCTTTTGCAAGGTGGAAAACTCGCGTTGGCTTTGACGTTACTTTACACGCGACCGCCCGGCCGCTACGATCGCTTCGCTTCTACGTAAAAATCATTCTGGGGGAGCCGGGCGGAGCTGCGCCTACGGCTGAGAGGCGATGAAACCAAAAAGGACAATTCTCTGCGTCGATGACAATGAACAATCCCTGTCGATTCGTAAGGTGCTCCTGGAAACTCGGGGATACCGGGTGCTCGCCTACTCCGACGCGCAGCAGGCAATTGCCCGCTTCGCCCAGGGAGGCGTGGACCTGGTGCTTACCGATTTGATCATGCCGGGCGTGAATGGCTCGAAGCTGATCCAGAAAGTAAAGGATATTTCGCCCGGAACTCCGGCCATCTTACTCTCCGGAACGGTGAAGATTTACGAACACGAGTCGAGCGCTGACGTATTCCTCGCCAAGGGAATGTATCTTCCGGCTGACCTCCTCGAACGCATTCGGCTGCTTTTGGTGCGCAAGCGGGGCCCTAAGCGTGCCCACACTCGGGCGCAAGCTCCTCCGGGCGCCTCCAGTTCCGCCTCTGCCTAGTTGTCCTCCGGGTTGTTTCCGCATCGTGCGCTCAGCTCCCACTACCTGGATCCGGATCCGGCGTGGTAAGCCTTTGTAGCGCCGTGGTTGATGTAAGATCAATCTTCCAATGGCAACGATCATCGAGGCCGTCGAGCTGCGCAAGACCTACCATATCGGCAAGATCGATGTCGCTGCTCTGCGCGGGATATCCTTCGCGGCGCAGACAGGCGAGTTCGTCAGTATTGTTGGCCCTTCGGGCAGCGGCAAGTCAACGCTGTTTTATCTCCTAGGCGGACTCACGCGAGCTGATTCGGGCGAGGTCATCATCGACGGCATTGATTTCACCCGACTGTCGGATGCAGCCCGCACCCGGATGCGAAAATCAAAGATTGGCTTCGTCTTCCAGAAATTCAATCTTCTGCCCACGCTTGACGCTCGCAGCAATATCGATGTGGCGATCGACATCGCGGGTAAGAACGGAGTGCGCGATTCGGCGTATTTTGACAAAATCGTGGAACTCCTCGGACTCACGAAGCGCCTGAACCACCGGCCGGCTGAACTGTCCGGCGGCGAGCAGCAGCGGGTGGCCCTCGCCCGCGCGCTGATCAATCGTCCGGCTATTGTGCTGGCCGATGAGCCTACGGGCAACTTGGATTCCATGAACTCAGAGATTGTGCTCGAGATGCTCCGTCATTCTAACCAGCATCTCGGCCAGACGGTTTTGATGATTACGCATAATCCCGAAGCGGCCAGCTATGGCGACCGCATTATTCACATGCGTGACGGTGAGATTGTCAGCCCGGAAAAAGATCCGCAGTGGCATCCGGCTTCTAAAGGGCACGAATCTTCCTAGCTTGGCGCCGCTGATCTTGTGCACCTGTGTACCGGAAGACGACATGCGTGCTCCGATAGAGCGTGCTCGCCATCCACGAACATTTGGCGTACACACGGAAACATGGATTATTTCCTAATCGCAGAATGCGCCAGGTGTGCTGAGCCTCTGGAGTAGCAGCCGTACTGGGTCAAATCGGAGATGTGTGTGGTGGGAGAATAGTGTCCACAATCATCCCCCCCCGGCCAATTACTCACGATCTTCATTCGTTCGAAGATTGAGGTGCGTGCCGCTCGAAAGACAATCTCCGATAAATTGGCAGCCTCCGCGCAAGTACTGTAGAATGAGACAACGAGCGGGAGTAACTCAGCGGTAGAGTGCGACCTTGCCAAGGTCGAAGTCGCGGGTTCAAATCCCGTCTCCCGCTCCAGACTTCACTGCTCAGGTTTAGCGAGTTGGCAGGTTCCGAGCACAGCTTGCTACTCGACGTCTCAGCCCGAACGGATCATCCTCTTTATTAAGTGCTATAGATTCACAGCTCCGCCTCGCCCGTAAATATGAATCACCCAGTTCTTCGCGAACCCCGCTGGCCCGCCTTCGTGGCAATGTTGGCTGCGGCCGGCGTATATTGGGCGCTCCCTGAACCGCTTTCCGTGGGTCCGGGGTGGCTGTTACTGGTCATTATTGTTTTCTTGATGATTCCGATTGTCATCTCTGCCCGGCAAGGACATCACCATGTCACGATAATTCTGACCTTTATCGCTAACTCGGTGATTGGCCTGGCAATGATTGCTTCCCTGGTGCTTTTAGTCCAGGGCCTCCCCCGACATCTCGAGACTCCCAGGGCCTTGTTGCGCTCTGCCTTGTCACTCTGGGTCACCAACATTCTGATTTTTGCTCTGTGGTACTGGAAACTCGACGGCGGAGGCCCGCTGCTGCGCGAAAATCCTAGTGGTATGTCAAAGAGCTCGTTTCTTTTCCCCCAACTGGTCAACCGTGGAGATTCTGACGAGTCTTGGGTCCCCAATTTTGTTGACTACTTATTTCTCGCGTTCAATACAAGCACGGCCTTCTCGCCGACCGATACGGCCGTCTTATCACGATGGGCAAAGCTAGCTACTATGCTTCAGTCATTGATCTCCCTCACAATTATTGCCTTGCTTGCGGCACGCGCGGTAAATATCCTTTGAGAAGCTGGGAAACGGGCAGGCATCCGTAAAAATTCAGCCCATCGGCGCCTCGATGATCGCTTCTACCGTGTGCCAAGTTGTGATCGGCGAAAAGCTGTGGTGAATTTCTTTTGCACAGCAATCCGGCTTCAGCTCGCGGCTACCGTCCTCAAATCAGATTTTCGGGCGTACTGACGGACGGCCTCGTCGCCGGAATCGACTACTCGCTGCATGAGCACGGCCGCGATCAGCATGAATAACCCTCCGGCCACAACTGCGGCAATCCGGTTGTTGTTGAGCAGGTGGTTCATGATCCAGCCGAAAAACAGGGAAGCGATAATTTCCGGTATGACAATGAAGAAATTGAAAATCCCCATGTACACGCCCGTCCTCCGGGCCGGCAGGGATCCGGCCAGCACGGCATAAGGAACCGACAGGATGCTGCTCCAGGCAATGCCCACCCCAACCATGGTCGCGAGCAGCAGAATCTTACTGTGAATAACGCTGACCGATACCAGCCCCGCGCCTCCGCACAAAAGACAGAGACTGTGGGCGTTGCGCCGGCCAACCGCGCGCGCCAGGCCGGGCAGCACAAACGAGAACAAGAAGCATACCGCTGAATACATGGCAAAACAGATTCCTGCCCACTCAATCCCGCGGGTATAGACGGAAGAGCTTTGATTGGCGGCTCGGAAGACGTTGTGGGCTACGGCAACGGGAAAGTAAAGCCACATACAATATAGTCCCAGCCAGGTCAAAAGCTGCACTGGCGCCAGCTGGCGCATGGTCGCCGGCATGTCGGCAATGGCTGACAGGATCTCTCTGGCATTGGCGTTCAGGCCTTTTGTCTTCAGCTTCGCTCGCCTGAACGCCTCCATATCTTCCGGCGGGTACTCGGCGGTGCTCACAATCGTCCACAGCACGGCAGCGAAAAAGGCAGCCGCACCGATGTAAAACGACAATCGTACTGTGGCAGGAATGGCTTGCGTATCCCTGCGCCTGCCGACAAATGAAAAAGGTTGGTCAGCATCCACGGTAACGCCGAAGCCACGACCGCGCCCAATCCGATAAAAAGGCTCTGCATGGCAAAGCCGCGGGTGCGCTGGTTTTCCGGCAGAAGGTCGGCCACAAATGCACGGAACGGTTCCATGCTGATATTGATCGAGGCATCAAGAACCCACAGCAGGCCTGCGGCCATCCATAGCGCCGAACAGTTGGGCATCAGGAGAAGAGCGAGAGAGCTGAGAATCGCGCCGCTCAGGAAATAAGGACGACGGCGCCCGAGCCGCCCCCAAGTGTTATCGCTCGCGTGCCCGATGATAGGCTGCACCAGCAGCCCGGTAAGCGGCGCGGCCAGCCAGAGAATAGGTATCTGATCCGCACGGGCACCCAGGTACTCGTAAATGGCACTCATATTCGCCATCTGCAGACCCCAGCCAAACTGGATTCCGAGGAAACCGAAGCTCATATTCCAGATCTGCCAAAAGTTTTGCTGGGGCTTCGTCATAGGGGCGGATTCAGCAGCCTGCGATGATACATCGAATTCGTCAGCGGCAGACAAGTCAGATTCTCCAGACCTTTCCAGGGTCATGAGGGCAACTGAATAGGGGCCGATCTTACCCCCTCGGCCAGAAACACACCCGGCACGCGTTGACTGACTAAATCAGGCGGGCATACTATGTTGCTGCTTCCGATGGGGCGGGTTCCTCCCCATGAATGAGACAAACCTTGCCCACTATCGA
Source organism: Acidobacteriota bacterium (assembly GCA_019241535.1). Lineage (GTDB taxonomy): Bacteria > Acidobacteriota > Terriglobia > Terriglobales > Acidobacteriaceae > Gp1-AA145. The sequence goes on from JAFAWX010000141.1 coordinate 13,469, forward strand.
ATTATCCGCAAGCTGGGCGGCGGAGGCATGGGAGTTGTATATGAGGCCGAGGACATTCGGCTCTCGCGCCGCGTCGCTCTGAAATTGCTTCCTGACACTCTGCTGGGCGATGCCAAGGCGGCGCAGCGCTTCCTGCGGGAGGCGCGCGCCGCATCTTCTCTCAACCACCCCAATATCTGCACCATTTACGAGGTTGAGGAACATGAGGGCCGCCCCTTCATCGTCATGGAACTGCTTGAGGGGCAAGATCTGAAAGGCCGGATTTCCAGCGGACTCCTTCCCCAGACGGATGTACTCGACATTGGCTCCCAAATTGCGGATGGGCTGGATGCTGCACATTCGAGCGGCATTGTTCATCGCGACGTCAAGCCGGCGAATGTTTTCATTACGGCCCGAGGGCAGGTGAAAATCCTGGATTTCGGCCTGGCCAAGTACATTGAACATGCACGCGAGCGGGATGCCACGCTTGAACTGACCGGGGCGGGGGTTATTCCCGGCACTACCGTATACATGTCCCCGGAGCAGGTCCGCTGTGAAGAATTGGACGGGCGCAGTGATTTGTTCTCCCTGGGAGTGGTCTTATACGAAATGGCAACTGGGAAAAAACCCTTCGCGGCAAATAACTCGGTACTGACGATGAAGGCCATTCTCGAGGACAAACCGGTTTCCCCACTGCAACTCAACCCGTCGCTTCCGTCGGAGTTCGAGCAAATCGTAGGCAGAGCGCTTGAGAAGAAACGAGAGACCCGCTATCAGAGCGCGGCAGACATGCGCGAGGATCTGCGCCAGCTCAAGTGGGAGAGCGATGCAGCAATGCGCAGCAGCGGGACCCGGAAATCGACTACTCTGCTGCGGCGGCTGCCGAGCGGTTCCTTTAAAGCAAGCGGGCGGCGCATGACTTTTATTCTGCTTGGAATTGCCGGTTTGCTGCTGGTCGCGCTGCTGGCAACCATGGCCGCAATGCTCAGAATGAGGCGCGTTCATGCCGGTACGGCCAGGCCCACGGTCGCCGTGCTCCCCTTCCGCAATGTCACCGGCGACAAAGATATTGATTTTCTTCGCTACGGCCTGGCCGACGAGACCGCTACTCTGCTGACTTACATCCCCTCGCTAGAAGTTCGTCCGCTCGAAACGTCGCAGAAATTCACCTCTGCTGACCTGCAGCAGGCAGCCGCGCAACTGCACGTTAACACGGTCCTCACGGGGCACTATATGAACGCCGGCAGCCAGCTGCAGGTCACGGTTCAGGCGATCGACACAAAAAGTAACCAAGTCATTTGGCAAAGCATGGTGACGACAGCGAGTCACGATTTGACCTCTTTAGAGGACAAGCTGCGCTCGCAAATACGCCAGGGCCTGGTGCCACGATTAGGAGGTTCCGGTAATGCGCCCGCCGCCGGGACACGCCCGAAGAATCCCCAGGCCTATGACTTATACCTGCGCAGCACCGCCATAGCCCATGATCCGGTTCCCAATAAAGAGGGCATCGCACTGCTTGAAGCTGCGCTGAAACTGGACGACAGCTATGCGCCGGCGTGGGATGCTCTTGGCAATCGCTACTACTACGATGCCCAATATTCTAACGGCGGCGATCCCGCTTATGAGCGCTCTAACCAGGCGTTCGAGCGCGCCATGAAACTCGATCCCAATCTGGTCACCGCCGCAGCAGCCCTAACCACGAACCGTATCCAGATGGGAGAACTGGACAAGGCAGCCGATGCCGAGGCCCTGGTGAAACGGCGTCCCGACAGCGCCGATGCTCACTTCACGGTAGCCTACGTTTACCGATATGCCGGCCTGCTCGAGGCCGCCGCGCAGGAGTGCGACGCTGCTCTTGCTCGTGATAGCGGCGACTACGGCCTTCGCTCCTGTGCCTTCGTCTTTCTTGAATTGGGAAAAACAGACAAAGCTCGGCAGTATTTGCAGCTCGACCCGGATTCCGATTTTGCTCACAACGTAATCCCGGCCGTTCTTCTACGCGAGAATCGCCTGGGGGACGCAAAGGCCGCAGCACAGCAGATGTCCAGAGATGCGCCATGGTACGGCGGCCTGCTACAAACCTGCCTTAACCGTCCCGCTGACATGGCAGCGGCGACCACGGAGAATGAGAAAGGCTTGACCTCAGAACGCGATCCCGAAATGAAGTATTATCAGGCCTCGATTCTGGCGTTCTGTGGCCAGAAGAAGACGGCAATCACTCTACTGCGCAGCGCGATCGAAAAAAATTACTGCGCCTCGTCGGCCCTTCAGGCCGATCCTCTTTGGGCGAAAGTGCGGGACAGCCTTGAATTCGCGGAATTGCAGTCGAAGGCAAATGAGTGTCAGAAGCAGTTTTTGGCTGCGCTCACGACGTCAGCACAATAGAAGCTCACCTGACGGCGTTATCCGGTTCGGTTCCACGATGGAGGAGGCGTGGCAAAGCCAAGGCGTTCAATGAACGGACAAGGACAGATTTTTAGCCTCGCAAACTGCCAATGGGCCGCCAATCTGAGATCCCGTCTGCGGCGGAAGCGATCGATTCTCAGCGCCATAATTTGTTCACTGCTGCTGTGTGCGGGCTGCGGCGGAGGAGGCGACGCCAATGACAGGTACTACCTGATCTCCGCCAACATTCAACTGCCTTACTGGCAGGCCGCCGCGGCCGGGTTTCTCGAAGCCGCGAAAAGGCGGAAGTTGCAGGCAGAATTTGTGGGACCGGAAACCTATGATCCTAAAGCTCAACAGCTGGAATTTGAAAGGATCGTGAAGACCAAGCCCAACGGCATTCTAATCTCCCCAGCAAACCCCGACCTTATGAAGGCCGATATCGACGCTGCCGTCGCCGCGGGTGTTCCAGTGCTGACTATGGACGCAGACTCACCGAACAGCAAGCGGTTGCTATTTATTGGTACCAACAATTACCAAGCGGGAGTGATGGGAGCTAAGGTAGCCGCCAAGGAATTGCACGGAAAAGGCAACGTGGTCGTCCTTACTATCCCGGCGATGGCCAATCTCGGTGATCGGCTGCGCGGCTATCGCGACACCTTCGCCGCCTATCCAGGGATTAAAATCACCCGTATTATCGACATCGCCGGAAATCCGCGAGTCGCAGCCGAGGCTACCGAGCAGATCCTCAGCAAGGAAAAGGACAAGGTCGACGCTTTCCTGTGCCTGGAAGCAGTGGCAGGCAACGCAGTAGCCGAGGTACTCGATCATAATAACGTGAAGGGAAAAATCATTGTCGCGATGGACAGCGACAATGACACGTTATCCTGGATCAAGAAGGGGGTTATCGCCGCAACCATCGCCCAAAAACCCTTCACCATGTCCTATGTTGGTCTGTCTCTACTTGAAAATTTGCACCATTCCCCGCCCGCATCCTGGCAAGAGAATTTTCGGGCGAATCCTCTGGCCCCACTCCCATCTTTTATCGATACCGGCGCGATTCTCGTAGACCGGAACAGCGTGGATGCATTTCTCTCGAGCCAAAAACCCAGGACGGCAAGCGGCACGTAGTCTGGCGGCACGGGACTTCATCTGCCGCCTGTCCAACTATCGCCAGGCTGAGGATCCATATCCAAGCAATTTGCGGACCGGGACCTGCTAACTTTTTTTACTTCTTTTTGTTTCCATAATGAGCAATCGACAGGTTTGCTCCGATTCAAGCAAGCTCGGGAAACGAAGCGTTTCCCGCATCGGTGGGCTCAAGAAAATCCATCGCCTGATCACAGGCGCTCACGCGATTCAGGGAGGCGCTTCGGAAGCGTGGGATTGATGTCCTTATCGCCTAGCTGCCGCCTGCCGTGCGAGATGGTAGGAGAGCAGTCGATCGGGCAAAAAGAACACTTTGCGGAAGCTGGCTTCAGCTTCGCTTGACTGCCCTAGACATAGGCTCAGCAGGCCCTCGTTATAAACCCACCACCCGGCGAAGGCACCGCTCTGTGCCATGCTTCTCGATTCACCGAGTGCCTGTTTCAGACGGGGAATCCAGGCACTCTCATCGAAGCCGGGAAGTTCTTTCGCTCCCAGCCATGCCCAGGCCGTTCCCGCAGAACCGGTCGCGGCCGCGGCATGCACGAAGTGTTCTTCTGCGGCTTTCGATGCCCCGCATTGAACCTCCATCTTACCAAGCCAATAGTTCACCCTAGGGGTATGCACAAAGGCTTCTAAGCCGTCACTGGTAAAACTCAAGCCCTCGACGGGCTCGCCGAGCCGGCTGACAACACTCGCGGCGGCGCCACAACGTCCATGTTTTGCTAAAAAAAGAGCACGCTCGAGCTGAATCTCCACCCAGACTTGCCTGACGTTGGTGCCACCTTCTTCGCGTGGAAAGAACCGATCGCGGAACAAGGCGGTTGCGCGATCGAATTGTTCCATTTCGGCCAGGGCCATGGCGCGCTCAAAAACTAGGTCGGGAGGCATCCTTCCCGGCTCGGGATACGAGTCAAAGACCTGGGCTCTCTCGCCAGCGCTCCGCCCCAGAATGCTGAGGGACTGATCCGCTCCCTGATACACAGCCGGGTTTTCGGGGTCATTTCGAATACCCTCGAGAAAAACACTGAGCGCCCCTGCGGCGTCGTCTTTGGCATACAACAGCGCCCTTCCCATGCTGGCATCGAGCACGGGAAATGCGGAAACCGATTTTTTCGCCTCGCGCCACTCGGCCAGGGCTTCTTCGGTCTTTCCGATAGAGAACAACAGCGTACCGAGCAAATAGTGCGCATTCGCATCGCCCGAATGTGCGCCCACTGCCGAGCGCAATACGATGAGTTCTTCCTCTCCACTCGGAAAAACGTAGGTCGGCGGCAAATGTGAAGCCTTCAAAGAATCTTCCTCGAACACTTTCCCCATCATCTTTTTGCAATAAGCGCGAAAGTACCCGACTAAAGGATCCCTTTCCGGCTCGGGTTCGCCAGGTTCCGTTTCATCGCTGGCGGATTCGGGGTACGGTCGCGAAAGCACATCGAGTGCCGGCCCGTAAAGACCCAGGCGCATGTATTCGCCTGCAAGCCGTAAGAGACGATGGTCATCGCTGGCCAGCGCTCCCGCTTGTTGCATAGAAGCTCCGTGCCGCAGGAGAGTGCTGAGCGGAAAGCGTACGAGCAAGGCCTTTGCCTTCGCGCTCGCCTCATGATTTTTCCCCAACGCACTCTCGACGGCGATGAATTCCTCTGCGGCTCGCGCATCATCAGGTACCGATTTACTTGCCTGCTCTAGGTAGTGCTCGGCTTCGGCGAGGTCATTCTCTCGCGCAGAGAGCTCGGCTAAGCGCAATGCCGCTGCCGCCCGCCACGTTGGTGATCGATATGCCGCTTCTAGCGTCTGCCTTGCAGCTCGTGATTTTCCTTCCCCGTCATATGCCAGTCCGAGATAGTAAGCAGCTTCGGCGTCGGTAGTTTGCCGCTCGTGCACGCGTTCGAGACAATAAATGCCATCTTTATAGTCGAGCAGCGACACGGCCAAGCGGCCCTCGGCTTTCAACACCGAGTAGCTGTCGGGGAACAATCGGAGCGCCTGTTGGTAGGTCTCGCGCGCGAGCAACAGTTGCCCGTTGAGCTCCTGCTCTATTCCAAAACGGATCCAGTCATCTTCGCTACGCTTGGACGCATCCGGAAAACGGTACTTCTGTCGAGCCCCAATCGAAATCTCACTCGCCGGCGTCCAGTCGTACTCATCTCTGACCTGGCGCATCAGGAGCCGCCCCGTGCGATCCCGTACCTCCACGATATATTTCGTGGAACGATCAGCCAACTTCACTGAACGCAGGAATGTACGCTCTGGAGCGAGATCCTTGCGCACGTTCACGACGGTCGTGCCGTTCTCGAGCACCAGTATGGACGCGTCGGGAAAGGCTTGATTGGCATTGAACCCGACGAGCAGATCGCGGTCTTGCGTTTTGAGGCTCAACACGCCGGAAAGATTTGCGCGCGTGATCCCTCCGATTTCGCGTACTGGCATCCAATATTCGGAAAAAGCAATCCTCTGCCGCGGCTCAAGGAAAGAATAGGTTTCTTGGTTCCGGAACAAACCGGCTTGGACCTCGACATATGCGCTGTTGTTATCCGAAAGGGTCTTTCTCCAGTCCAGACCGTCGGAGTCAGCCCCCCAAGACCAGATCTTTTTCCCAGGCAGTTCGGCGTAATACGAGAAATGGACCGTGCCCGACTTTGTACGTGGGTTCCAGATCCCCATAAACGGCTCTCGGCTTCCATGCACAAATAAGGAGACCGGGCCATGGATTTGGTTTCGAATGGTGCTCAGATCGTGGCCATGCTGATCGACGGGCCACGGTTCTACTTCGGTAAATCCGTGACTGGCGGCAAAGGACATGGGATATTCGATGTGAGAGTCATCCCAAACCTGCACCGCCGCATTGTTCCACCAATAGAAACGATGTCGCACATCACTGCGATTGCTGAGCACTACCCTCTCTTCCAGCAGGGACGATCCGGGACGCAAGCGTAACTCTACGGTCCACTCCATGCCGTACACACGGTCAACATTCCCGACGGTGACGGATGCGGCGCCGTCAGGATCCTGTCCGAAAACGAACTCTACAGGTGACAACGAGACCCAATTGTGGGAGACGGGAAAATTGAACTCAATCCCAAACGCAGCCCAAGCGCCGCGGTAGCCAACGTTCGCCTTCTTAATGGAAGGATTGGCATAGAACATGGATTGCCCATTGATCTTGTCAATGCAGGTATAGAGATGACCACCCAGATCTGGAAGCACCGAACACTTCAGGTACTCATTTTCAAGGAAAACTGCCCGCCACACGTGATCGGTTCGTCGGTTCGTCAGGTGCGTGCGTAGCGTGTAAGGATAGTTGAACCGCGTGCTCGCCAGTTGATCAAAGGGAGGATTTGGATCGGGAAGATCTTCCTCATAAGTCGGGAGCGCGATCGTGCCCTGCCACACGCGCACCTGGGCTCCGGCACCAGCACTCACTACAAACAGAAGCACGGCACCCGTGAAGACAGTTGGCAGGAACCTCATGAGGCGATGGGCAGGTGCAGCAATCGGGCTGCGTTCCCGTGATAAACGATGGTCAGCACGCGGTCTGGCAGTTCGAGCCGTAGATCTTCGAGCGGCCCTGCGGGGAAATCCGGGCGGACGCATAATCGAAATACTCATCGTCGGTCTCAAGAAAACGGGAATAGACTATAACCGATCACTGAACACTTGCTGCGGGACATCGTCGCCGTGAGGTGTGGCGTCTGTTTCCAAACAAAATTCACTCCTGTAACTATCGAAAAACCTGCGTGCGGTGCGCGACTCCCTTCCGAGTCCCCAATTCTACCGGGCGACATTTACTCAGTCTCGCGGCATTACCTCCCGCAGGCCAAAAACCGAAGTCGCATGTAATCCGCTGTCCAGCGGCCTTGTTGGTCACACAAAGCCGGCTGAAGTCTTGCAGTCACTTCGTCGAGAAATGACGAGCGCCTTTCCTCGGCCACACAGTTTATAAATGAAACCGCAAAAGTCTCCAGCCACTTGCGCATTCCGCTGCGGAGCGGCGTGGGACGTGGAATCAGGGCTATATATTGGATTTGAAAGCCATTGCGTTCGAGCCGAGCGCGATATTCCTCTTGTGTGGGAAAGTACCAGGGAATGAGCCGGGCCGGGTTGCTGATTTCATATCGTTCGAGCGCGGCACAAAGCGCCACAACCACTGCGGCTACGCAGCCGTGGCCTCCCATTTCGCCGGCGAAGCGCCCGCCAGGTTTCAGCGCACGGCGTAGGCCGGCGATGATGGCATCCGGATCGCGCTTCATCCAGTGCAGGGCAGCATTGGAGAAGACGGCATCGAACTCGGCTTGGAATTCGAGATTGTATGCGTCCATCAGGCGCGCATCGATTCCGCGCTGCTTTGCGGCGAAAACCATGTCAGCCGAAGCGTCGACGCCGATTACTTCAGCGCCGGCTGCAAGTAGCTTTTCTGTGAGAGCCCCATCCCCGCAACCGAGATCGAGAATCCGCTCGCCTGGTTGCGGGTTGAGCAGGTCGACCACGGGCTGACCGAGGTCAGAGACGAAGCGAGCGTTCTCGGCGTAACCTGAGGCATTCCATTCCTGTCCGGGAGCGCTCTGCATTTCTCTATCCTAATGATTCAAGTAGCCATTTCGATCCCCATACCGTGCATATCGGGCCCTGCCCAGGATAGTCTGGCTTTCCCTTGCGGCGCCCGATGAAGGCTGGGGTTTTCCTGGCTCGCTCGATCCGGACAGCCTTACGGGAATCGCGAGTGCCTTTCCTGCTCCCCTCGGGCTATGTTGCAACCTTCAACCTTTCGGCGGAAATTGAGCTTCGCCCGGGAGTATTCAAACCGGTCGCCTGGCGCTGCGAACAAACTCTTAATCCGGATGGCTCAATCCTCGTGGAGCTGCGTGGACCCAATGATGCGGGATCGCGCAAAGGAGTCCAGCGCTGCACAGAAAACTCGCCGGAGTGCAGCGGAGATACATTCTCTTTGATGGCTTCTAAACCGCCCACAATCTCCTCCCTACGCTGGTCGTCTGCGCGCTTCCTTTTCCGTCGAGCGTCATTAACTACATCGACGCATTCGCTACCGTCTAAGATCACCGCTGTTAATGTACTCCCCTCCGACCTGTGCGGAAGAATGAGTCGTCAGCGTCAACGGCCTCAGCGGATCGAAAGCAGGTATCGGAATTTAATTATCATGGCATTGTTCTTTGTTCTGACTTGCACCACGGGATGCACGAGTGTGATCCCATCGTGCTTGTTGCCGGGATCAATTCCCTTCCTCGGCATGCGCATGTTGGTAGGAAAAACCAAAGCCGCCCGGCAGGGACTTGTGCGGGCGCCACGACCCACAACTTGATTCCGAATATGGTACGTGCCAATAGCTAGGCTTTAAGCGCGTCGACAAGCTCGGGCTTGAGCAGAGACGCCGAGTCTTTATCTAGATAAAGGAATGCGTTCGGATGGGTCCGGAGGATGGATGCAGGAGCCATGGAACTCACCTTGCCCTGGAAGCACTTTGCGACCGCGTGCGCTTTGCGCGCGTCCGGGACCACGACGATGATCTTCCGAGCCTCAAGCACTTGGTGCACGGTCATGGACAAGGCACGCCGAGGCACCTCATCGAGACTTTGGAACCAGCCTTCACTGAACTGTTGGCGGCGGCAAGCTTCGTCCAGGTCAACGACCATGTAAGCCGCATGGGTTTCGAAATCAGCCGGCGGATCATTGAAGGCGAGATGGCCGTTCTCGCCGATACCTACAAAGGCCACGTCGATCGGCGCTCTGCGAATTTCAGCGGTGATTTCGGGAATTAGTTCGGCCGGATCGCGCTGCCCGTCGAGGAGATGAGCTTTGGTGATCCCCACCTTATCGATGAGCCGCTCCCGGAGATATTTTCTAAAACTCGCCGGGTGCGTCTCGGGCATATCGAGGTATTCATCGAGGTGGAACATCTCGACTTTCTTCCAATCGATGCCCGATATTTTAGTGAGCTCTTCGAGGAACTCGAACTGGGATGCCCCAGTCGCGCCAACGATACGAGCCCATCCTCTCTGCGCGATGGCGTTGCGGATTTCTCTGCCCGCCTCTCCGGCAGCAGCTTTAGCGAGAGAGCGCTTATCGGAAAACACTTGGACGTTCACAGGGCCCCGATTTTGCTTGACTACAACCGTCAGAGCATAAACGACAATATTAGTAAGTAACCGAATCAGCCTGGGTTAGACTAGCACGATCACCAATCTAGGAGAACCGCTCGTTCGGCAAAAACAGCCGCCTGACATGCGTGAATTGATAACGCTAACGACAGTAGAAGAACTCGAAGATCGGCTCTCGACGCGGACACAAGCCGATTTGTACCTGTCTCGAGCTCTCGGGAGACGTTTTGATTCGGCGTCGGCGGGAAAATGGGACCACCTTAGACAAACTACGGCCGCAACGGTCGAGTCCGGGCACGCAGAAGCGCGTTATTGGGGTTGCGCGATTTTCTAATCCAGCGTTGCGCCATGAACTCGAAAAAGCAGGAGTTGAGACAATCGCCTGCGACCTGCTTGAACGGCGCTCCCTGGCGGACTTGCCCGATGTAGAAAACGTGATTTTCATGGCGGGCAAAGTTGGCACCCAAAGCTGCGAGCATCTGAGCGGCGCTATGAACACTTATGTACCCGGATTGGCGGCGGACCGGTTTGAAAATCGCGCATTGTCGTGTTCTCAACCGGCAACGTTCATGGCCTGCAACCGGTGAACCGGGGCGGTCCGATCGAGACAACCCTGTCGCTCCTGCCCGCCGAGTACGTGCAATCGGCTCTCGCCCGCGAACGAATGTTTGAATACCGTTCCTATTCCTGGGCGATACGGGTGCGGGAATGTAGCTATCAATGATTTGGCCATTACTCACCAGCGCTCGAAAGATGTCAATGGAAAGGGTTTATAATGTGACACATGGCGCGGTACCCAAGTGGTAAGGGAGAGGTCTGCAAAACCTTTATACGTGAGTTCGATTCTCACCCGCGCCTCCAATTTATTTAGTCACCACATTTTAAATCGGAGTCCTGCGGTACTGCTGCGAAGGTGGCTGGACGAACTGCGTACACTGTCTATAAGCAGGCGAAAGCCGGGTACGCGAAGCAGCAACGCGATATAAGAAGCTAGTTAAAGGCTTCGGTTGAGATAAACCTCACTGGCTTGGTGGGCCTTATTCCTCACGGCTAAGCAGCGCTTCGGCATCTGAAACACGGGCAGCTTGGTTTCGAGAACGCCCCAAACGATACGGTGATCGATTTCCGCGTACCCGTGGATCAGGATGTTGCGAAACCCAATGATCCGGCGAAATTCCTTGATCTCGGAAGCGCTTGCGGGATCGATGCGCGCCAATTGCGCCAAGGCTTCGCCAACAATCTCCAATTGCCGCTCAACCGCCGAACGCAGCATGATGTTGGAACGATAGCCTGCAAAGCTCTTCCTGCAACGAAGTTCATTGCCGCTGTTGCAGCGGAGACAATGTCCTACAGGTACTTCTTGGACTCAACTTGCATAGACGAGCACCCGCGTCGCGTTAATCGTCTGGCGAAAATATGGGTTCTGGAAAGCGGCATCGACGACCAGGTCTACCGGGCGCTGAAACAACGCTGCAGGTCTTCCAGCAGGCCAAAGTAGGCATCGGGATACTCGCCCGCGCCAAGTTCCTGGAAGCTGACGAGAAAGTCCAGATCGCTGTGCTCGAGATCGAAGGCGGGGCCGGCCGCGGAACCAACCAGTTCCATCCGTCGCACATTTCGGCGTCTGCATATGTGCTCCAGTTCCTCGCGCTTTTCCTCGATCAGGCGGTTCATGCGGATCCAATCTCCTCCCAGTCATTGTAGCCGAGCGTTATTGAATCGATATTTGGCGTGAGGGCACACGGCCGCGCGTACGCCTGGTATAGCCGAAGGTTCTTACTCGGATAATCCAATCGAAACACTCAACCACATGCCTTCGGCGGACATGGCGCGAGTGTAGCAGAGGTGACCCGTGCGGATTCGTTTATCATTCTGTTCCAGTTATGCTGATCGCAGTAAGGTTGTCGTGAAACGTGAACTTACGCTGAGATTGGTTCTGAGACTACTGATGAAACTCCTGATGGGCGTACGGGTGTTGTCAGTCATCGTCTTCTTCGCAGCGGTCCCAGGAGCCCGGGATCTCCCAAGGAGCTTGTACAACTCTGCCCGCTGGTGGGACATCACGATTAGCTGGAATGGAGTCAAGTTCAAGCTACCGCCGCCATGGTTCCCGTTGGGTAAGGAGGAGCAGGCCGCGGGGACGCTAACTTTCTTTCGGGACCAATTTCCATGGGCAGAGCGCAACTTCTCTGCGATTACTTTCAAGGAACCGTTCGCTGGTGATTTTTCCCAAAATCCCAAAGACGGTCTTCGAAGGTGGGAACAATTGAAAGATAGCATATGGTCCAAGCCAATTTCGTATCCCAAGGTGATTGGCCACTATTACTCTACGGCGCACGGTTCAAAGAACGAATTTCGTTGTGCGAACACGGAGCAGCAGTTTGAGAGTGGCGAGATGCACATGGAAATTGAGTGCATTGAGACTCGTAACGGCTGGGGCTTCGGGTACGAAGGCAGGCAAGAGGACGTGGCCGAAGCCCTTTTTATCCTGGAGAACGGCGCTTGAAAAAACAGTCAGCCTCAATATATTCAACTTGCCGTAATTGTTGCAAATCGCGATGTCGCTCATTGGCATGGAAAAAGGCGAATGGAAGGCCCAAGCTTGCGCAATCGCCTGAGAGCGTCAGTTGACGTTAACTTCCGGTTAAGCCCTAATCAGCTCCGTGATGCTACCATCCTTTATTAGTCCTCGAGTTTCAGGAGCTGCAGCTCAATCAGTGGGTATCGCCTGATCTCGACACTGCAACCGGAAGCGCATACACAGTATGGAGCAAACGTGCACGAGTATGACCTAATCGCGGAGTGGTATGCGTCGAAACGCGTCGATGAGACAGGGGTACCCGAAGCGACTGTGTTAGCGTCATCGATCCCACGCGGATCGTTTGTTCTCGATATTGGTTGTGGCAACGGTATACCAATTACACGCGCCTTATTGAGCGCAGGCCACCGAATCATCGGTTTAGATAGCTCGAGTGCAATGCTTGCACAGTATAGGCAGAACTGCCCCGAAGCTTTTGCCGTTAGAGGAACAGTTGAGTGCTGCCCGTTCGCCGATGGGGCCTTCGATGCTGCCGTTGCATGGGGCGTCATGTTCCATCTGAATCCAGAGGACGCACTTCGGGCAATCGCAAATGTCTCGCGTGCCCTTAAGCGTGCTGCGCCGTTCCTCTTCACATCCGGAGACGTCGACGGCTTCGATGGCAAAGAGGGCACTATGAACGGTGTGACGTTTCAGTATTTCTCCTACAGTGTCCACAACTACCGACGTATCCTCGGCGATCACCGCTTCACCTTGGTCGACGTCCATGCTGATAGCGGGAACAACACGTATTATCTAGCGAAGAAAAACTGAGCCGCCGAAATGATTGTGGCCGGCAAATGAGAAGTTGACTTCTGATTTGCTCCATGATCGCCTTCAACCGCGACGATATAGGCGTATTGCCGAGCACCCAGCATTTGCCCCATTCGCCGATCAGGCAGGCCTGACGCTCGTACTAGGGAAAACGGTCTTTTTGCGAGCAGTGCCAGGAGAACCGTTTATCAGGCCGTCTACAAGAAAGTGAGACTTTCGGGCCCGGCTCCTCGTATAGATTTGCAGGGAAAAGCACGCGTTTGATCACAGCACTCCTGTTGTCGAGGGTTTGGGGACCAGAAATTGGTAACGTTTCTGGCGAGAGCGAATAAAGGCGGCTTAGCGTGCTACAAATCTCATGTAGAAATTATCGTAGAGAGAGGACAAACCGGAGGATGGTATGAGGCGCGAGCGCACATTGCAGGTGGTTTTGGTGTTGGTGGGCCTGTTTTATTCCTTTTGGGGCTACTTTCTGTTCGACGCTCTATGGCACTCCAGGTGGCTTAACACGCATAACGATGTCCTGCCGATGTTCCTCAGCCTTAACACAGTGCTTGGGGTCTTTCTGTTGCTGGCCGTTAAGCAACCGGTGAAGCATCGCTCGCTGGTCACCTATGGGGCTTGGTCAAGCCTAGCCCACGGGTTCACGATGTTAATCCAATCGGCGGAGGCCGCGGCGCACGGGATTCACAGGAATGATAGTCCCTGGGACATGGTGAGCTTTGGCGTGATCGGAGTCGCGCTACTTGCACTGCTTCCGGCAAAACAACCATCAGCGGCGCCTGTCCGTGAGCCGCGCTTTGCCGAACCCTGAGAAACTGGTCCGCGACAGACTACGGGCTTCGACCTCTGACCAGGTCCACGGCTGCCAGAGTGTTCAGGTGTGACGCAGAATGAGCAGCAAGTCCTTTCTCGTGCCTTGGCCGAGACTCAGCAATAGCCAAAACTGACCTGGCTGTAGGAACCGATTCTCTTGTACTTTACTCTCATTGGAACGGCTGGGACGAATATTTGCTACCATGTCGAGGCCGTGAGGTGGCTATGCCTGAATATGTAATCGAGCGGGAGATTCCCGGTGCGGGGAATTTATCGGACGCGGAACTCCGGGAGGTCGCCAGGAAATCGGTTGGCGTTCTCAGTGACATGGGTCCGAAGATCAAGTGGCTGCATAGTTATGTAACCGGCGACAAAGTATATTGCGTGTACTTGGCTCCGGACGAGGAAACCATTCGCGAGCATGGGCGGCGCGGCGGTTTTCCAGTAAATCGCGTGTCGGCAGTACGCCGAATGATAGACCCCAGCACGGCCGGTTAACCCTGAGGGGCATTTAGTCAGGATTTGCCTTTGCCAAGCACTTCGTTGACCGCTTCCTCGAGGGGCATCTCCCACCCCGACGACCATGCCTCCAAACCTGCGGCATCGGTGAGCTTGTTGCGCGCGGATTCCAGCTTTTTTTCCAGTCTGGATTGCTCTGCCGGAATCAGGGGAGCGCCGAGGTGCTGACGCAATGCAGCGGCAGCTCCTGCCAGGCGCAACGATTGTTCGGCCCGCGATTGGGCAGCGGCGTTTGCCGCGAAACATTCCAGCACTCTGGCGATACCACGTTTATGTCCCAGATCCTGAAACATTCTGATACTTTCGCCATACAGGCGTTCGGCATCCCCGTGTTTATTTTGTGCTGCATTCAGCGTGGCCAAATCGCATAGGGCACTGGCTATCCCCCAGCCGTCGCCCAGCTGCTGAAACGCCGAGAGACTCTGCTCGTAGTAGGAGCGAGCGGCGATGCAATCGACCGATTCCTGTACGAGGTCGCCCAGGTAGTTGAGAGTCCACGCAACTCCGGTGCTGTCGCCGCAGGCGTGGAACGTGGCCAGACTCTCGTCGTAAAGTGTGTGGGCACGAGCATAGTCGCCCTGCAACCTTACTACATTCGCAAGGTTGCTGAGTGCGCGAGCCGTGTCAATAGGACTGCCTAAGTCCCTCCACTTGGCGAGGCACTGTTCGAAGAGCAAGCCTGCAGTTTCGAGATTTCCACGTTCGCGGGCGGTTACCCCCATTGCATTGAGGGACACCGCAACCCCGCGATCATCTTGGAGTTCACGGCAACTTGCGAGACTCTCCTCGCACATTTTTTGGGCGGAATCAAAATTCCCTTGGGAGCTCGCCAGAACGGCCGCACAGAATAGCACTCGAGCGCGCATTTTACCTTGGACTGCGCCCGGCAATTTGAGCAGGCTACCCAACAATGCCCGACCCTCGGCAAAGTGCTCCCGCATTTCCCAGAAGTGAAACAGGGCGGATCCGAGCCGCATGCCCCAGTCTGCATCGCCAGTTCTGATCAGAAATTTCAGCGCTTCGCGAAAATTTTCATGCTCGAGATCAAATCGCTCGGCCCACTCGGGATCAGTACCCAAATCTTCGCCGCACTCCTCTGCAAGCACAACGTAATACGCGGCATGAGAGCGGCGGGTTGCAGATTCCTCGCCGCTCTCGGTCAGACGTTCGAGGGCATACTCCCGGATTGTCGAGAGCATCACGAAACGCGTTTCTGCTCCCGGATGCTCAATTTGCTGGATCAGGCTCTTGTCAACCATTGATGCCATTGCATCCAGCACATCCAGTCCAAGATCGCTTTTCGTGTCGCATACCGCTTCCACGGCCTCCAACGTACAACCGCCAATGAACACAGAAAGTCGTCGAAACAGGCTTTGCTCCACTGTGTTAAGAAGGTTGAAACTCCAGTTCACGGTGCCGCGAAGCGTTTGTTGCCGCAACGGCAGATCACGAGCACCTCCGGTTAGCAGGTTCAACGAAGATTCCAAACGCACTTGCAAGATCGCCGGCGAAAGCAGCTTGATCCGCGATGCAGCAAGCTCAATAGCAAGCGGTAGACCGTCCAGACGCGTGCAGATTGCTGAAATCGCAGCCGCATTTTCTTTCGTGATTGTGAAGTCATGCTTTACAGCTTTTGCCCTCTCCAAAAACAGCGCGACCGCCGGGAAACGGGATAGAGCCTCGGCTGAGTTCGACGTAGATCTCACGTCGGGCACGCCTAAGGGCGGGACAGGAAACTCGTGCTCGCCATAGACGTGAAGCGGCGCCTGGCTGGTGGTAATGACCGTGAGATTCGCGTTTAAAGTAAGCAGGTCCGCAATCTCGCCGCTCGCCGAAATTATGTGCTCAAAATTGTCGAGCACGAGCAGCAGCGACTCGGTCAGTCCGCGCACATATTCCCGCAAGGTCTCGCGCGGAGATTCACACGGCACTTCGCGCAGTCCAATCGCTTGGGTAATGGCTGAAGTCAGCCCCTCGTTTCCAGCAACGGCGGAGAGCGGAACAAAACATACACCGCCTACGAAGCTATCCTGCAGTTCAGAGACTATCTGCAAGGCGAGCCGGGTCTTGCCAATTCCACCAGGCCCCGTCAAGGTGACGAGCCTCACATCCTCGCAATTCAGAAGCTCGCGAAGACTCTCCAATTCTCGTTCACGCCCGATGAAGGCGGTGCGCTGTACGGGCATATTGCTTTGTCGAGCAGCGATGCGGCGCGGCGATGCATCAATGCGCAACTCTCGAACTGTGGCCAGATCCCGCGCCAACTCTCGGGTGGAGGCATAGCGCTGATTCGGGTCTTTAGCCAGGCAGCGCTCCAAGATCCAGAAGAAAGGTGCCGGCGCCTGCAGTTTTGCTGAAAGCGAACGCTGCGGATGATCGCGCAGAATGGCAGCCATGATCTCGGCCCTGCCGTTTCCTGGAAACGCGGCGTGCCCGTGGACTATTTCGTAGAGTACTGCGCCAAAGGAAAATTGATCGGACCGAAAATCCACATCTCCGCCGTTCGCCTGCTCTGGCGACATGTAGCCGAGGGTCCCCATCACGGTTCCAGGGTCAGTGATCGAGCCCTCGACCGTCAGGCTGTTTGAATCGACGGGTTCGCGGAGTTTCGCCAGACCAAAATCGAGAATCTTGGCCGTGCCATCCTCGGCAATCATGAGGTTTTCAGGTTTCAAGTCACGATGTACGAGGTCGGTCTCATGTGCTTTCGCGAGCGCGTCAGCAATCTGGGTTGCCACTGCGATTGCCTTCCGAAATGGAAGGGGACCAGACGAAATCGAAGCTCGCAGCGTCTCACCGCGAATCATCTCCATTGCGATATAGTGCATACCGTTCAAGTGCCCGAGTTCGTAAATGGTCACAATGTTCGGGTGATTAAGCGCTGAGGCAGCCCTGGCTTCACGCTGGAAGCGCGCGAGAGCCTGGGAATCATGCGCTATATCGTCGGACAAGAACTTTAGGGCGACGAACCGGCCCAAGTCGGTGTCTTCCGCCTTGTAGACGACTCCCATCCCCCCGCCACCGAGCTTCTCAATTACCCGGTAATGTGAGAACGTGCTTCCGATGAGTTTCTTCCAGCTCTCGCTGGGTGCCTGTTTTGCCAGGATTTTGCCTGCCAACTCCAGCGCAGGCGATTCCATGAATTGCTCAGCCTTCTTCCCGTGTGCCAGCAAACCCTCCACTTCGAGGCGCAACTCGTCGTCATTTCCGCAAGCGGAGTGGAGGAATTCAGCGCGCTGGCTTTCGTTAAGATCCAAAGCCTTTTGACAAAGTTCTTCTACCCGACGCCAAAGCTCAGGCTTCATGACTTGCCCTTCCGCGGCTCAACTCGCGCAAGAGCCAGAGTTTGGCCAGTCGCCAGTCCCGAATCACTGTATCGCTAGAAACACGTAAGACTTCGGCCGTTTCTTCGACGCTCAATCCGGCGAAAAATTTCAGCTCTACGACTTTGCTTTTCCTTTCATCAATCGCAGCCAATGCATTTAATGCATCGTCGAGCGCTATCAGATTGACGTCAGCATCCTCGCACACCAACGGAGCCTCCTCCAGAGGAATGTGAGGAACATCGCCGCCGCGTTTCAAATAAGCTCGCGAGCGGGCAAAATCGATCAAAATGCGCCGCATCAAATTGGCCGAGATAGCAAAGAAATGCGCCCGGTCCTGCCAGTTCACTTGTCCACAGTCCACCAGCCGTAGATAGGCTTCGTTGACCAAAGCCGTGGTTTGGAGCGTGTGGCCGGACCGCTCTCCGCCCATATAGCGTTGCGCGATCTGGTGCAGTTGCCGATACACCAGTGGCGTCAGCTTCTCCAAGGCGTGTTCGTCTCCTTCACTCCAAGCTTTGAGCAGGCGCGTGACCTCATGATTAGAAGGCAACTCCATCTATCCTCCAAGATCTCAATACATTACAACGAAAACGCGCTGAAACCCATACTCGGGCATGCAATGTCGATTGTTGGCGCCCTGGTTCTCGTTAATTCTCCATTGCGGTTTTTTGCAATCCGTTCCCGCCTTACTAGATAGAGGCAAGCAGCTTTGCTTCAGCAAGAACTCCAAAGCCGCCTACACAACACTCTTTGCAATAGGAGAAAAAACAAACTGACGATCACGAAGCACGCCGCACTGCTCCTGATGACGTTGGTCGCCTTGACGGGTTTGCTAAACACCCAGACGCTCATCAGGGTCAAGGCATATTCCGCTTCGCGTTCGTCGCGAATGGCAAGACGATGGCACCGGGCGAATCTACCATCGCAGGTCTCGTGAATGGGCGGACCCTGCTGTCCATCAGCGCCGGGGGCAGCACCCCCTATGCCCTTCCCATTGCAGACGAGACGCCAAACGCCAGCAAAAAGGCGGTTCTCGTGTCTCACCAATGTGGCGACCGGTACTTGCTGCCCGGTATCGAGCGGGAGAACGGGAGTGGCTACCAATCCGGCCAACAAGCTGGAACGTGAACTGCAGGCCCGGAACGTCCCTTGGCAGGTATTCATGCTTCTCGCATCCGCCAAGTAGACGAGCCGTTTGCTGGTAATGGTGCGGGAATTATGCGTTGCAACAGAGTGTTTTCTTGTCAGCTTTCTCACAACAGATATAAGGAGAGTAAACCTATGAAAAATACGTTTCTCACTTCGTCTTTGCCCTTGCTGTTAATCGTTGCTTTTCTGGCACTTTCCTCTTCTGGCTTGGCTCAGCAGAACGTGCCGCCCGGCCGCGAAGATCAAAGCAGCACGCTCGTTCAGACGGTTCGCGAAGCTACGAAACAATATCTCGACATCAACAACGCGGTTGCAGACAATTACGGGCAATTTCTCGGTTGTGTCAGTGGCTCCGACCATGGCGCAATGGGCATCCACTACGTGAATTTCGCCTTGCTTAACGGGACCATTGACGCCAAACACCCTCAGGCGCTTATTTACGAACCCGTGAATGGTCAAATGAAACTGGTGGGAGTTGAGTTCATCGTTGACCAGGCTACTTGGCTTAAAAACAACAACACACCGCCGGTGCTCGAGGGCCAAACGTTCCTGTTGATCGACGCTCCCAATCGCTATGGTGTCCCAGCTCCGTTCTTCGAGCTTCACGTGTGGGCTTGGAGGGACAACCCGCAGGGCGACTTCGTGGACTGGAACAACCATGTGAGTTGCTCACATGAATAGAGGAACTGGAGACGCCGGCTCACGCCGCGCGTCTCCCTTTTTGTCATACGAAACGCTGACCAGCCCCTAGCCGGCCGTTTTTCCCCTTGTAATGGGCCGTACAGCGCCAGCATTCAATCTCGCCACAGGAGGTGATCGATGTGAGAATGTTTCGTCAGGCGGGGTGCATTTTTCCTCCAGGGCTTTATCCCGTGCCTGCTACCGCATGCTTGCTCGCGCAACGTTCGAATAGGCAGACTCGCCGTTCACATTCACGGCATGAACCCGGTAACCGTAACTATGGCCATTTGTCGCGCCCGAATCAGTATATTCAGTAGTAGAGACAGATACTTTGGCGATTCGATGCCAGCGCCCGCGAGTCTCTAGACCGTCACCGTCCTGGCGTTCCACGACGATGCCGGTCGGATCCCCACCGTGTACTTGCCAGCGTAACTTGATACTTTTCCCCAACCGTAATATCTCCAGAGAGCTCGGTGTCTCTGGAAGTAAAGGCCAATCGAAATAACTTTCGTCCGCAATGGCCATGATACTGTCGCTGACGGGCAGCATCTCTAACGTACCGGAGACACCTTCTTTCCATTTCATCGGCTTTATCTCCCCGGAGACAACATCGACCAATACGGGTTTGACGATGCCAGCGTTTTTTATAGAGAGTGCCACGTAGAGCGGCGGAAACGCGTTTCCCGGTAGACTGCGTGCCGCGAGCCAATAGGCAACAATGGCTTTTCCATTGCGGTTGCGGAATCCATATGCCATGAAGGGGAAACCAGTGTGGCGGCGGAGCGCCGCGAGGTCGGGGCCGCCCACTTCAATGGAAGCATCGAACTTTGTATCCGAAAACAGTGCATTGGTATTTTGGAGCGCGTAAAACGCAGGGCGTGGACTCCAGTCGTATTCGTGATTGGTAAGCCCGTGTATGAGGCCGAAGTCGTCGTATTCATTTCCGTCCGTCCCTGCGGCGAGCAGCCAGACGAAAGTCTTCACTCCGGCTGCCAGGTTATATACGAGTCCTCGCGGTAGGTACTTCGCCTGAACTGATTCGTCCGAGCCCGTCCACGATGGAATCGAGTTGAACTCATCGTCAAAGAACGTAATGTCTGACTTGATTCCTGGATAGTGGGTAACCAGTTCTCGTAGCAGGCGCGGCGACTCGTTCAAGTATGCTCCGTAATCCATGGTTTCTGGATTCATGTTCTGTCCGTACCCGGGATAGGTGTGATATGCATAAATATCGATTCCAGATTCACACTTGCAGGTCTCAAGCGCGCGTCGTGTGAAATCACGGGACGGATCCGCCTGGCCTCCATAAATCACCTTGGCTCCCGGATCCGTGCGGTGCACCGTTTCGACAAACCGAGCCAGAAGGCTGCCGTATTGCTCGGGATTTCCCCACGGATTCCAGTAACCGATATCCTGCTCGTTCCACAACGCCCAAAAGTGAATGCGGTCACGGAAGTGACCTACCATCCATTCCACATAGCGGTTGAACGCCGTAATTTGTTCGGAACTAGTAGGAGCGTAAAAGATCGAATACAGACTGCGATCGTCATTATGGAAGGATCCTGGTGCGGGAGAACTCGTATC
Organism: Acidobacteriota bacterium; assembly: GCA_019241535.1. GTDB lineage: Bacteria > Acidobacteriota > Terriglobia > Terriglobales > Acidobacteriaceae > Gp1-AA145. The sequence continues at coordinate 34,516 of JAFAWX010000141.1, forward strand.
CGGCCGCTTCCCGCTCGGCGAAGTGTACATAGCGTTTCCATAGAGCAACTGCACTTGGGCGTACATGCCGTTATCCGCGATGGAGTCCAATGCGTCTTCGAGATCCGCCGAGGAGGCGTAAACACCGCGCTTTTGTTCGATCCAGTCCCAACTGGTGCGATCCGAGCTGTTTTCATATTGGCCGATGCGAATCCATTTAAAGCCGGCGTCGAACATGCGGGTCCACCACCAACGGTTCCACGGCAGGTAAGGATCGCGCGGCAGGTCGGAGTTGATCCCGAATCCATCCTGGATCTGGGACGAGCGCTTCGGGGGAACACGCTGCGGCAGGTGGCTGTCGGACTGCCCCAGGCAGGGAACGACAGTCTCGAAGAGGATTGCGCTTAGGAGGCAAGTCAGCAGGAACCGAGCGCAGCGGCAGCAATCACTCGAGCAATTTCCGGTCATTTGTCGTCCTCATTCGATCTCTCGGCGGCCCCATGTCGTATGTAGCGTTTATGTTTCACGCCAGGGTAATCGCCAACCGCGAAAAAAGCGTTTCGCCAGCGGTAGGGCCATGAATGTGGGCCCGCTTTCGCCGGGAAATCACCGGGTCGCGCGGGTGGACGCGATGTGCGTTTCGGGAGAGAGCAACTGCTTGGCGTTCTCCTGAATTTTGCGGATAGCCGCTCCGATTTCCTGCATATCCTGCTCGTCCCCGAGCAACGCCGGCTGCGGAATCCATACCGTTTCCCAGGCGGCGCGCCGGGTGTTTGGAAACGACTGCTTCAGAAAGCCATGTTCGTCATTTGCGTGCTGGGCATCGAGGCACTTTCGGTATTCGTTATTACGGAAGATATCAAGCTCATGCAGCGGCGGATAACTTGCCTGGTTTGGAATCCCCTCGGCGGTCAACGCCTGGATGAAGGTTCCAACGGGAAGGGCGGCGAGGTGTTTCTTGTCCACATGAAAGATATATGCATACTGGCCATTGCGCGTGCAACGCTCATCGAACTGTTGGGGAGTAATTCCCGGGATCCTGCTCAGCTCACGATCAAGTAAGCGCGCGTTCTGGTGACGACGGCGAGTTTGCTCGTCCAGGCGACCGAGTTGCACGCTCAGCACCGCGCCCTGCCATTCACTGAGACGGTAATTGGACCCGTATATAAAGTGTCTGTAGAACCACTCACCGGGCATGCGGCCGCAGTCGTGAATCGACCGTGCCTTAAGCTCAAACCCGTCGTCATTCGAAATGATTATGCCGCCTTCGCCCGCCGTCATCAGCTTGCTTGCTTGAAAGCTGAAGGTCGCCGCGTTGCCGAACGTGCCAATGCGCTTTCCCCGCCATTCACTGGCGTGTGCGTGCGAGGAATCTTCGATCAACATCAAGCCCTTCCGGCGGGCGAGGTCACAGATCGCATCCAGATCCGCAGGATGACCACCCATGTGAACCGCAACAATGGCCTTGGTGCGGGGAGTGATGGCGGCCTCGGCCAGCCGGGGATCGAGGCAGTAGGTACCCGGGAGTACGTCGACCAGAACCGGCAACGCCCCGGTAAACAATACCGCACTGGCGGTTGCGACGAACGTAAAATCCGGGACCAAAACTTCGTCCCCGGGGCCAATGCCTAGTGCCGCCATGGCGACTTCCAGAGCTGCGGTGCCATTCGTCACCGCAAGGCCATGGCGAGCGCCGTGAAATTCGGCAAAGGCCCTCTCGAATTCGAGAGTCTTGGTTCCGGGTGTCCGCCACCAGTGTCGAGCCTCCAAGACGTCGCTGAGCGCCCGGCGCTCGCCATCGTCGAACTGAGGCCATATAGGGAAAGGCTTGGTCTTTGCTTTCCTGCCGCCGAGTAGCGCTAGTTGCGACATGGCCTGTCCGTAATTACCTCAGAACTAACTGAAACTGAGCGGAGTTTCCAAGTGTTGACTTCCGGGCGGGAAAACTTCGCAACATGGTATCAAGTTCAAAAATTCTGAAATGGCTAGGATTCGGCACCTCAACTGCCTTCTGCACGAGATGTACGTCGGATCAGGCCAAGTCTAGCATTACGCCAAAAAAAAGACCGTGAATGCACAGCCGATAACAAAAAAGAGCGCCAAAGAACAACGTGAAGGGCCGACGTGGATAAGATTTGCAAAGCATCACGTCGTATTCCTGGTGTATCTAGCTCGCCAGTGTGGCGGGTCCTTGCGCTCAGAAATCGGGTATACCCGTGCGAAGCTGGCCATGAGGCCAGTCGAATCGCCTTCAGATTACATACGTGTAGGAAACGCGCCGACCCGTTGTGGGTATCAAGCGTGAGTGACTATTTCTTATTCTCAATCAGATTGGTATGGCTAGCCACGCACTGCCACTTGTAAGCGGTATAGATCCAGGTGTCGGTGAACCGTCCCCAGTGCTCGAAATGGTGCCCCTTATAGGTGCCCTTGGTGTGATAGGTGCCAATCACGATCGCCAGACCGGGATAGGGAATGACCCTAACTTGTTCGTTTGTAACCAAAACGGCCCGGTAATCCTGGTTCCTAAGGTCAGCCATGAAGGCGGCCTTATTCATCACGGTGCCATCGTAGTCGGTGTATACGAATTCGTCGGAAACGAGTTCTTGCAGGGCATTGGCATCGTGTTGCAACTGGGCCTGATTCCAGGCATTTTCTAAGGCGATCAGTTTGCTTTCATCGGCTCGCGGCAACTCGCCCGCAGCAACCATCAGCGGTGCAATAACGCCCAGCAGCAGCCCCATGCCGACGGTAGCCCTGATACTAAGCAAATGTCCTCCTCCAGTTGCAATCTTCGCTCAAGAGGCTAGCTTCTTCCACATACCGAAGTAACCTCCACGAGCCCACAAAACGATTACCGCGTGGCCGATTGAACGGTGGGCAGTGTCGCATATACTGGGCGATTGGTCGTGGGAAGCTGGGCCTAAGCGAATGCGGGGGGGCGCCCCGGGATCGCTGCTAGAGGTCCATGCTTTTTGTATGCAATTGACGGGAACCTAAGCTCGTTCTTTTTGGCGGTACTGCGGCATTCACATTTCTATAAGTTCATTTCGCTCAAAGAACCTGGCCACTTGATTCGCAAGACAGCCGGCCACCGATACTTCAGCAAAGGATGCGGGTAGCCTATATCCGGCGAGACTGCTGAAAACGTGCTTCATCCCGCAATAGCTGCCGAGGATGCGCGCCAGTTCCGCAAGCGGCTACGACGGCGATCGATTGCATGCGGTATGCCGCAAACGTCCTCCCGACAGGCTTCGATCGCGGAGATTGAGACCGTCGGGTGCGCAAACTCTGCCTGTTATCTTTGACCTTTGGGAAAATATAAGGCAAGACTCGGCAGCAGCATGCAGACGGGCGCTGGTAAACCCGAACCCGATCGGATTGGCCTGTGCGCCCACTGCAAGCACGTCCGCCGCATCACTTCCGATCGAGGGTCCAGATTCTACATGTGCCAACGTTCGCTCAGTGATGCCCGTTTCCCTAAGTATCCCCGCCTTCCAGTAATCGAGTGCGCAGGGTTCGAGGACAGCCGTTGATTGGCTGTCCGGGGGAATGGATGCTTAACGCAACATCGAGCTTGCCTCGTCCAATTTACGGCTGTCATTTTGTATTTGACCGCCCAAATTCACGCTGCTGGTAACGTTTGTTGTGCAATTGAAAGAATCAGCCTGACGGGAAAACGAAAGAAGGCCCCAGGAGGTTCTTTCAGGTACTTGGGAAAGCAATTTAGCGGCGTTTGAGCTTCCGTGATCGTCGAGTGAGACCGCGAGCTTAAGTTTTGGTTTCATGCACGCTGATCATTCATCCTCAGCATGCCTTACACGCTCATCTTGTCTTGGAAACGACTCGACTTTGCAAAGCTGAATATCTGGGACTAAACTTCTGCAACGAGAGGAGGATTCACCATGGGCACTGCCCAGAGGGCACATCCAAAAGTTGATCCCGTAAAGGCCGATTCCCGCCACTATACGGTCGAGTTCGAGAATGACAAAGTCCGTGTCGTGCGCATCAAATACGGGGCCAAAGAGAAGTCAGTGATGCACAGTCATCCCGAGTCGGTTTCTGTCTTCTTGCACGACTGCAAAGCCAGGTTCACATACCCGGACGGAAAGAGCGAAAATATTGAGGCCAAGGCAGGTCAGGTAATGCACATGGATGCGTTCGAACACGACCCGGAGAACCTCGGCGGCCCGTTCGAACTGATTCAGATTGAATTAAAGAAGTAGTTACTTCATTCACGGGAGACACTTCTGTCTCCCGTCCCAAACCCTATTCTGTCAAATAAACCCAGAGTAGCTCATTGAATGCTTGCCTAACCGAGCCCCAAGCAGAATTCAAAAAGCTAACGCATTCGGCAACGCGCAATCACCGGGTCTGAATTGTTTCCCCGAGCGTTTACAATTTATGGACACCTGTGATTAAAACTATCTGGATTGTTTCTGTTGTTTTCGCATTGACCGCGGGCATAACCGATCTGCGCTGGCGTCGCATTCCTAATTGGCTCACTTACCCGACCATCCCTCTTGCGGTCCTGCTGCACACACTCGCTGCCGGCAGGGCGGGACTAAGACTTTCACTGCTTGGCGCTGCACTCGGGCTTGGTCTCCTGTTGCCATTCGTCCTGCTTCGAAGTCTGGGTGGAGGTGACTGGAAACTGGTCGGGGGACTGGGATCGCTTTTCGGACCGCAACGTCTTATCCAGGTCCTTGTTCTGAGTCTCTTGATCAACGGGCTGATGGCGCTCGTATTCGTAATCTGGAAACGGCGGGTGGGACAGACGCTGCGCAACCTGGGCCGGATGACCGCCGCCTTTCTCCGACTCCGCCTCCCCGGCAGTGATCTGACGAT
>JAFAWX010000042.1 GCA_019241535.1 Acidobacteriota bacterium
CTATTTTTCATCATCGACGATGTCCAGCTCGGGGGGCAACAGAGTGGAATAGTGAAGCTTCAGATTAAGGTCGAAACTTATTTGAGGACGGCGTAGTGAACGTAGGAGCAGAAAATCGCACTCAGCTGGTAGCCGCCATTGGCCTGGGGATTGTGGCCCTGATACTGGTGATTACCCGCTTCATCGGATCGTTCACAATGGGCTCTTCCAGTGCTGCCGCCCCGCCGCCCGCGGTAGTCATAAATCCCGTCGCCGAAAGAAGCGCGCCGCCGCCGCGAAACCTGGCCCGGGACCGAAATGCTGCCCGAGGCCAGAATGTGGCACGCGCTCTAGATCCTAGCCTGCACCTCGATTTGCTGACGGCCAGCGAAGACACCAAGTACGCCGGCACGGGAAGAAACATCTTTCGGGTATTCGTCGAACCTTTGCCGAAACCCATAGTCCGCGTGGTCCCAAAGCAGCAGGTCGCCAGCGCCCCGCCTCCGCCGCCACCTCCACCTCCCATTAACCTGAAGTTCTATGGTTTTGCCACCCCGGTTGGTGGTTCGAAACGCATATTCCTGGCGCAGGGAGAAGATGTCTTTATCGCCAAAGAGGGTGACATTGTGGACCGGCGATACAAGATCGTCCGCATCTCGCCAAACGCCGTAGAGATCCTGGATGTGCTCAGCAATAACCGGCAAAGCATTCCGTTGACTCAGGGATAAGGGAACTCATGCTGATTTCACCCCCGTGCGACATGGCCGCACGCTCGCTGCGTGACCTGCTCCCTGAGCCCGCGAAATCGCGCCGGCAGCGAGGCTATGTCCTGTTGGTCCTGCTACTCTTCGTCGCGCTGCTTTCGATTGGCTTTCTTGCGGCCATACGTAGAATCGATTTCGAGATCCGGCGCGATCGCGAGCAGGAACTGATTCACCGCGGCGTGCAGTACTCGCGTGCGGTACGACGGTACTTCAAGAAATTCGGACGCTACCCAACCCGCCTCGAAGAGCTCGAAAGCAGCAATAACATTCGTTTCCTGCGCAAACGCTACAAAGATCCCATTACGGGAGCGGATTTCAAGCTCTTGCACGTCACCGACGTGCAGCTCGGTTTTGGTCCTGCCATAGCCAACGGAATCGCGGCGCAATCGATAACCGCCGCTGCCTTGCAACCTGGACGGCCTCCGGGAGCAAACGGCATAGGCGGAGGAGCGGTGACCTTTGTTCAAGGGGGAACGTCCCAGAGCGTCGAGCCCGGGGACCAGGCGGCAGCCGGCCAGGCGGTTGCCTCAGCCGCAAGCCAGGGCGACGCCTCCCAGCAGGGACCGGTGAGCGCAGGAAAAACCGACACGATAGTTCCACCGCCGCAACCCTTGATATCGCGCAACGGTCCCGGTGACGCTCCGCAGGTATTTGGCGGCGGAGCCATCGTCGGCGTGGTCAGCATCAGCAAAGACAAGACCATCCGCGAGTTCAACAAAAAGAACCATTACAATCAGTGGCAGTTCATCTACGATCCCTCGACTGACCGCGGCGGGTTGCTGATGACTCCGAACCAGCCGCCATTGTTAGGGGCCGTGCAGACCAACGGAAACCAGCAGCAGCCGGGTGCGCCGACCGGATTCCCCGCGCAAAACCAGGGCTTTGGAAACAATTTCCCAATGCAGTCGCCAAGCCCGCAGGCACCCGGCCCCCAGCCTCCCGGCCAACCTGCTCCCGCGCAGCAGTGACACGCCGCAAGGGGTCTTGCAGCGGGGCGAAATCAGCTTTTGAAAGCGCCTCCGTCGCGGAGCTGGCGGGCCACCGTCTCGAGAAAATCGTCGTCCCCCTGTTCTGCCTTCTTCTGAATTCCCGTCTTTTGTGAAATCAGACTTACGATACGTTGTGCAGTCTCCGTGCGGACGGAGGTGTCGAGTTCGTATCTGCGCTGCAAGTAGGTCTCTATCAGCATGAGTTCGTCCGATGACAGGCTGCGAAGTTCAGGCTCACCCAGCTGCATGGTGGCCCGAGGCACCCAGCCCGCGGCAACCGAATCGAGACTTTTGTCATGAACGACGATGGTGCCGGCTACGTAGTCTCCCAAGCGGCGATTCTGCGAGCTGCACATCATTGAAACTAGGCCGACCCCGTACATGCCAGGAAGAATGTCGACGCCCCGCATGAGGTTGCGGCCTATGCACTCGATGGCCGTCATCGGCCGGCCGCTCTGATGAATGACCCTGATGCCAGCAACGCGCTTGCCAGGGGTCTTTCCGTGCCAGAAAATCTCGAACAATGCAAAGTATCCCCAATACAAGCAGAACGGGGCTAGAACCAGGACGACTGCGCCGATCGTCTGCGAGACAAACCCGCTGAAGCGCCTTTCCCACTCGTCCGTCGACGCCCACACAACGAACATTATGGCCAGGACAAGGAAAGCAGCAATCTGCAGTAAACTGTCGAGCATTACCGCCAGGAAACGGCTGCCAACGCCGGCCAGAGGCAGCTCGAGCGCAATCTGTTCCGGAGTATCGATCGCAAGCCGGTCAAAGGATGGCACAGGTGATCTCCACAAGTTGGATTGAGAAAAGGGAACCTTACTGGCGAAGGCTTGAGTCGCTCGTCGGGAGCGCAAGCCGAGGGGTAGGCTCGCTTAGTCACGCCGAACTCCAGGAGCTCGGCCTTCTTTATCGCCAAACCGCCGCCGATCTGGCAGCTGTGCGCGAAGATCCGACCGGACTCCAGTTTGCCCGTTATCTCAATCAGCTGATGGCGCGCGCTCACCATATCATTTATGCCGGCCACCGCGCGAGCCCCTGGGGCGTCGTAGGTTTCTTCTGCCGGGAATACCCGCGCGTATTCAGGCGGAATCGGACATACTGCCTAGTCGCCCTCGCCGTCTTTGTCGTGGGCGCTCTCTCGGGTGCAGCTCTCACCTTCGAAGATCCCGATTTCGAGCAGCAGGTTCTCCCTCCGCAACTGATCCACAGCATTGAGCACAAGCAGATGTGGACGCACTCTATCGTTTCCGTCAAACCCCACGCATCGAGCCGCATCATGACCAATAACCTCACAGTCGCGTTTATGGCGTACGCTAGTGGCATCGCCGCCGGTCTGGGCACTCTGGCAGAGATGTTCTTCAATGGGCTGCTTACCGGGGTGATTGGAGCTGCCTGCGCGCTCGCCGGCATGAACCTGAGCCTCTGGAGCTTTGTCGCGCCGCACGGGGCGCTCGAATTGCCCTCGATCTTTTTGGCTGGAGGCGCCGGCTTGAAGATGGCTCATGGCCTGCTCTTTCCCGGCACGCTGCCAAGAAAGGACTCGCTCGCCATTGCCGGGCGAGAAGCCACAAGCCTCGTCCTTGGAACTGTTCCCCTCCTCATCCTTGCCGGCATGATCGAGGCCTTCGTGTCACCGACCGGACTTCAAGTCTCCCTTAAGTTTGCGATGTCAGGGGCGCTCCTGGTATTGCTTACCGTCTACTTATTCGGAGCCGGGCGGGAAAGATCCCCAGACACACGGCAGCCATTCAGCTCATCGCTCAGATGAGTGGGCTCAAATGTAGCCGGTACTGCCATGTGATCACCTCTCGACTTCTTAACCCGCTTTATCGTCTACTGATCAGGCAGTGAGGCCGAGGTGGCCCGGCCGCTCGGCAAGGCCCTGGCGCGAGGACAGAGGACTATGAATTCCATGGGAACGCAAGAGGTATTGCATCATCGCGGAAATTGCCTGGTGCGGCGCCAACGCCTGCGACCCGGCGAGGCGACACCTTGGCATCGCGACCCGTTTGAGCGGGTAAGCGTGGTATTGAGCGGCGATCAACTGAAGGTCGAGTTTCGCGATGGCGCAGAGCCTCTGTCGGCGAAGCTTGCTGCCGGCGCGGTGGACTGGATAGAGCCAAGCCAACGCCTGCACCGCGCCGTGAACGTGGGAAAAACAGTATTTGAAGAAGTCGTTATCTTCTTTCTCGATCGTCCGGATGCAGTGCCGCAGCCGGAGGAAGGCCCGCTCGAACAAAGAGGAGGACTATGACATGACCGGCATCACTGGTCATGTTTTTTACCGGTTTCTCGTGCCTTCAGCCCTCGAACGGGACGTTGTTCTCAGCTGTCAGGGACCCGTCCGCTCAGGGGTGCCTCACAGAAGCGCCTTGTTTTGGGCAGGCTCGTAAGCGGGAGAGCGCACCTGCGGGTTTCTCACGTACTTGTTTGCTTCTCGCGCGTCATGATTCTTTGTTTTTTGCCTCCCCGGCTTGGAGCATGCTTGGGCCTCTAAGCTGACGCATCCTAACAAGTACAATACTCGTGTGAACGACGA
>JAFAWX010000320.1 GCA_019241535.1 Acidobacteriota bacterium
ACTGCGAACCGGTAGCGTTCAGTCCGCTCGGCACGTTATCATCAAATCGGAATGACTGCACAACGGTCCATGCTGACCGAATTCGCCTGGAACGAGCGCTATGGCTTCTCTGGCATGGAAGATGTTCTTACTCCTGCGTTGCTGGTGTACCCGGATTTCATCGCCTCCAATATCGAGCGCACCCTGGCATTGCTGGACGGTGAAGCAGATCGGTGGCGCGTGCACATAAAAACGGCCAAACTGGGCCACACGCTCGGCATGCTCATCGAGCGCGGCATCAGGAATTTCAAGTGCGCAACCACGCTAGAACTTCTGGTGGCGTGTCAATGCGGTGCGGATGACGTTCTCCTTGCTTACCCGTCGATTGGCGCCAACGCCCGTCGCGCACGAGAGATCGCGGACCAATTCCCTGAGGTGCGCATTTCCGTGCTGGTCGAGAACGATGACCAAATAAGGCTATGGCATGGCAGCCGGCTAGGAATCTTTGTTGACATTAATCCCGGGATGAACCGCACTGGCGTCGAGCAAGAGCATACTGAGAAAGTTTTTAAGCTGGCACGCACAATTACGGATGCCGGCCTGGTATTCCGGGGCCTTCATTACTATGACGGTCAATACGGCGCGCTAGAAGAGCAGCCGCGTACTGAAGCAGCGCATCGCGGGTACGATTCTCTGCTGAAACTCGCTAGCGCGATCGAGCGTGGCGGAATGGATGTCACCGAAGTCATTACCGCCGGGACGCCAACCCTATCGTCTTCAGTTTCCTATAAACCCTTTCGTGAACAAGGTTTCCTCCATCGGGTTTCGCCCGGCACAATCGTCTATTGTGATGCCACCAGTCTGCGCCAGATTCCAAGCGAGTACGGTTACCGGCCGGCGGTTCTGGTGTTAACCCGCGTAGTCAGCCGGCCTTCCGCCGGGATTGTCACGTGTGATGCCGGGCACAAGGCCGTTTCCGCCGATGCCGGCCTTCCTACCTGCCTGGTTCTGGGACATCAGGAATTGAGGCCACTTTCCCCGAGCGAAGAGCATCTGCCAATGGCGCTGGAGGAAGGCACTGCAGCCCCGGAGATCGGCGTGGGGCTGTATCTTCTTCCGCGTCATGTTTGTCCTACGGTGAACAACTTCGATTGTGCGCTGCTGGTCGGCAACGGTCGTATTGCGGGAATGACCCGGGTATCGGCACGTGGCCGCGAGACGCCCCTTCTACATTCGCTGAACGAAGTTTCCCACGCCGCTGAGCAGGGGGCTTTAAGAGCCTGAGCCTGAGAGCTCAAATTCCCGAGGACAAACTGCCTGGCCTCCCTGTAGTGGCGCGCTTACTTCTTCTCCCGACCACCTTCTTCTTCTCGCCTGCGTCGGCCCGAAAGCGGTTTTTTCCAGGAAGGTAGGCAACACAATCCATTTCGATCAGCATGCCTGGTGCGTGCCCCAGATTGCTCCCGACTGTGGTGCGCACGGGATAGGGCTGTCTAAAGCGTCCTGCATATACGGTGTTGTAGCGCGCAAAAAGGCTGGTATCACTCAAATGTACGGTAACCTTAACTACGTCGTCCAGGGAAGCGCCCTCGGCTTCGAGAATAGCTGAGATATTTTCAATCGTTTGCTCCGTCTGCTTCTCGATGCTATTGCCCACTAGTTCACCAGTCATTGGGTGGATCGGACCCGTACCAGTCACGAAAACAAAATCTCCGGCGCGCCATCCCTGGGAGTACGCTCCCCGTGGCGGCGCACCACGCTTGCTCTGAATGACGTGCTTAGGCATGTTCTCCCTTGGGATTGTCATTAGAGGACAACCGGTTGCAGCATTGTTTTTCCTGAGTTGACAACTTCAGTGATAATTCGACCGCAAGAGCATAACGCAAATTCTCCAATCAGAGGGCATTCCCACAGGGAATCGTGCGAGGCCGGACAAATTCAGGTCTAGGCTCTCTATTTGATAATCCTGCTTTTGCCTTAAATTAGTCGCGAGTCAAATCCTCAACCCAGTTCGGCTCCCACGTTTTTCCCCCGTCAATGGAGTACGCCTGCTCCCCATGAACCGAATTTGTCCGCGTCCTAGAAAAGATGAAGCGAACCATAACCCACCTCCCGGAATGTTTCTGAAATCCATAAAACTCGCCTCCTCCGGTTTCAAATTTGCCGGCTACGGGCATGGAATCCAGCGTACCATCGGCCGCATTCGCCCACCACATGCTCCATTGATGTGTGTGCGGATCAAATAGGCGCAGGCTCAGCCCGTCAAGCTGCTTCGTATCATTCTTTGCTTCGAACTCGACAATGTTACCGCGCCCGTTCCATATTCCACTCACGACGATGGTGCCGCCATAGTGCAGCCACTGTTGTTGTCCGCTGAGAGGATGTGCGAGGCGCTGCAACTGCACTTTCCAGCGGCCGAACTCGGAAATCGTGCTGGCCATTGTGGTTGTCGGGGTTTGGCGGCACATTCGCCCGCTCAGCCGGTTCGCGCTCCATTGTTGTGACCCAGTTCGCTTCCCAAGTCCTGCCCCCGTCTGCAGAGAACGACTGCTCGAAATCACCGGAGGCTTTGCTGACGTTCGTCCAAAGAAAGCGTACGAAAATGCTTCGGCCATTAAACATCTCCTGGTCATAGAACTCGCCTCGACCATCCTTGAATTCTCCGATTAAGGGATTCTCGGGCGTCGGGTTTGCACTGTTGGCCCAGTAAATGCTCCACTGGCCAGTGTGGGGATTGTAGAGCCGTAGCGTGAGTCCTTCGATGTGCCCGCTTGGCCCGTCAGCCTCCAATTCGTCCAAGTTGGCGCGTCCGTTCCAGACTTTTCGGGTCGAGTCGTGCGATTCAAATTCCACCCAATCCTTCGATCCGCTCAGCGGATGAATGCGTTTCCGCAGGTGCATTTTCCAGGTTCCGAAGAATGTGTCCCAATCATGCTGGCCATCTCTTTGCTGCGCTGCCGGGGCTGATACCGACGTCTGAGAAGCAGCGTAATGTCCAGCTTGCAATAAACTGCCTGCCAATGCGCAACCGGCCCACCAGGCATATATCCGCATAATTTCTCCTCTCCCAAGTTTTAAGCATGCAGGTGGTAATTTAGAATGGCCACTTTGGTCATAATTCATAATGCCACCTTCAAGTCAGGATGAGCCGCTGTTCCGGCAGCTGTACTACCGTTTTCGAAACGCAATTCTCGATGGCACTTTCTCCCCTGGGCAGAAGCTGCCGTCGACCCGCGAGATTGCCGAAGAAATTGGGGTATCGCGCACGGTAGCGTTGATGGCCTACGAGCAATTGCTGGCGGAAGGGTTTGCCAACGGCCGGATTGGATCGGGAACTTATGTTTCGAGTGCCGTCCAAGTTCGCTCGGCGCGCAGTCTCCAGCATTTTCCGCGAATAACGCTTTCAAGATTTGGAAGGGCTGCTCGCAACGCCGGGCGGCGAATCCAGCTGCCTTCGCAAGCTCCGCGCCATCAGGCGTATGACTTCGCCTTAGGTACCAGCGATGTTGAGATCTTTCCCTTCCACGCGTGGGCACGCATGCTTCAGCGCCGTGCGCACAGAATTAGGGTGGCTCAACTCGATTATGCTTCCCCGGGCGGAAATCTCCGCTTACGGCAGGCGATATGCAGCCATTTGAGGAGATCCCGGGCTGTCGTGTGCGATCCGGATCAGGTCATCATCGTGAACGGCTCGCAGCAAGCAATTGACCTCAGCAGCCGCGTGCTTATCGAATCAGGGGACACGGTGGCCATTGAGGATCCTTCCTATCAAGGCACTCGGGAAGTGCTCCGTGCCGCAGGCGCTGACCTCTTCCCGATGCCGGTGGATAGCGATGGCCTCGATCCGAGTAAGTTGCCTTCGGCTGCACGTCTTGTTTTTGTTACGCCCTCGCATCAATTTCCGACAGGTGCCATCCTGCCGCTGGCTCGACGTCTTGCATTACTGGATTGGGCGAGGCGCAACAAAGCCCTCATCGTGGAGGATGACTACGATGGAGAGTTTTACTATCAAGGTCAACCCATCGAATCACTACAGGGGCTCGACGCGCATGGCCGTGTGATTTACATCGGTACCTTTTCACGCAGTATCTTCTCTGCCCTGCGTATCGGGTACCTGGTTGCACCGAAGGCACTGGTAGGAACTTTTATTGCGGCTAAATGGCTCTCCGATAGGCATACTGCCAATCTCGAACAAGAAACGCTGGCTGAATTCATCGGAAGCGGCCTGTATGAACGTTATCTCCGCCGCCTGCGGCGTAGGAATGCTCGTCGCCGTGACGCTCTGCTCGAAGCTATTCGAGAATTTCTTCGCGACCGCGTCCAAATTAGCGGCGCCGGGGCAGGCGCGCACATTGTGATGTGGCCCGGCCGCGGCATCTCGGAAAAGCAGGTTGTCCGCAGAGCACTCACACTTGGAATTCTGATCTATGGAGTCGGTCCTTATTACGTTCGCAAACCACTTCGGCCTGGACTGCTGCTTGGCTATTCCCGGCTGAATGAAACAGAAATCCGGGAGGGTATCCGCCGCCTCTCCGAGGTTCTATGATCCTCTGCACGCACACCAAAAGTCACTAGAGCTGAGGTTGTTGTTCCGAATTGGTTGGGCACAACCATGTGCTACACTGCGCACGCTCGTTCTCAAACTGCGATGACACCGGGAACACGCTTGTCGATCACGGCGCACGCAATCGGCGGAGTTGACGCACAGCCTTGGCGCCCTTACGAATTATTGATTCACCTGATCGGCAGCTGGTAAGTTCAACGCCGCAACCGCTGAAATCAGCCTGATTGGCGAAGCTATTTTAACGGCGGATACTTGATGAGACGTCACTCCCCGGCTACATGTACGGTGGTCACCGAGACGCGGTAGGAATTCCGGTTTCGGTGTGATCGAGTTATCGTGGTCGGCACTCCTTCGCGGGTACATGGACAATGTTGCGGCGCGTCACAGCCCGTTTCGCAACCAGCCTCACCGTTATTGTGCTGTGCCATTCAGCCCCCGTCGCACAGAATCCAACCGCCGATCTGGTGTTGCTTCACGGGCATATTCTGACGATGGATGGTCGGGATTCAGTAGCCGAAGCCATTGCCATTCGTGACGGCTTCATTGTGAAAGTTGGGAGCGACGGCGAGATTTTGGCAACTGTCGGCAAAGGTCACAGGGTTCACATCATCGATCTGCGTGGACACACGGCAACTCCAGGCCTCATTGACACTCATGCCCATATCGCCGAGGGAGGTGTAGCCGAACTGTATGGCGTCAAGCTGTCGGACGCAACTTCAATCGCCGAAATCATAGCTCGCATCAAAGCTAAGGTGGCCGTGGCCAAACCAGGCGAATGGGTCACCGGTTCCGGCTGGGATGAGGGCAAAATTGCCGAACGCCGCTACGTGACTGCCCGCGATCTTGACAGCGTCAGTCCGAACAATCCTGTCTGGCTTCTGCATACAACTGGACATTATGGAGCCGCTAACTCCATGGCTCTCCAATTGGCCCACATCACGAGTGCGACACCCGATCCTCGGACCGGAAACATTGATCGCGACGCGAAGGGAAATCCGACCGGCGTCCTCAAGGAGGAAGCCGCAATGACGCTCGTAACCCGCTTGATTCCTCCCACCACCCCGGAACAGATGCGGAATGGCATTCTCTACATCCAAAACGTCCTCCATAGCGAGGGCATCACCGCTGTGAGAGACCCCGATATTCAGCGGATTCACTGGGACACGTACAAATCACTTCTCGACAAGAAACAACTGAGGGAGCGAATCTGCGTTCTCTGGCATGCCGGTTCAAGTGTCGAGTCGGCACGCAACGCGCTGGCGGAAATCACTTCCCTCCCGCGTCTTCCGGCAGCGCTGGGCAACGACCGCCTGCTGTCTTGCGGTACCAAAATCTACATGGATGGCTCCGGAGCCGCCCGCACGGCCTGGCTTTATGACGACTGGCTGCGGGACGGCACCATCCGTGATACTACAACTGCAGGAGCTGGCAATCGCGGATATCCTCAAGTTGATCCTGAAACCTATCGAGAGATGGTGCGCCTTTTTCATCGTAGCGGTGTTCCCGTGGGCACCCATGCCGTCGGGGATCGCGCCATGGACTGGGTGGTCGATACTTACGCGTTAGTCGAAGAGGAGCACCCCCAGCGCGGGCTGCGCCACAGCATTATCCATGCCAATTTGCCGACTCTGCATGCTCTGGATGTCGTGACCAAGCTGCAGAAGAATTACGATGCGGGTTACCCGGAGATGCAGCCAGGATTCCTATGGTGGATCGGCGATATCTACGCCGGTAATTACGGTCCCGAACGCGACCAGCATCTGGAGCCATTCAAAACCCTTATTTCAAGAGGCATTCTTTGGTCGGGTGGCTCCGACTATCCAGTCACCCCGGTCGCCGCCCGTTATGGAATATGGGCTTCTGTGGCCCGCGAGACGGCGAAGGGAACGTATGGCCTACACCCGTTTGGAATGGCTGAATCCGTGGATATCCGCACAGCGCTCCGCAGCTATACTGCCTGGGGGTCGCGACAGATGTTCCTGGAAACGAAGATTGGCACACTCGAGGTAGGCAAGAAAGCTGACATCGCGATCTGGGATCGCGACCTCTATTCCATTCCTTCAGAAGGAATTAAAGATTTGAAATGCCTGATGACGTTGTTCGATGGAGAGGTTGTGTACACAGCGCCTAACGCACCCGTAAGCATGAATTAGCATCTCGGTTGACACAAGCGGAAGACAGTTCCCGCGCAACTCAATTTTCTATGGTTGACCGCCGCGTACAGCACGCCCGAAAACACGACGCTAGTCGGATTACAGCCCGAGCGGCTCACGGGCTATTATTTTGGCGGACACGTCGCGGTGAGCAAAAGCGGCGAAGGCCTCCGCCCCCGCATGGCGGGCATTATTGCCCGCCAGCGGAGTAGCGTTTTTGTAAAGTTTCCGAAGCTAACGCCGATCGCCCTGCGAAGCAATTGCCGCGAATGGAACGTTGTGAGGAATCTGGTTGCGATCATAAAGTTCCCACATCCGCTTTTCCATACTTTCAACCTGCTCGCGGTTGTTGCCTTGTCTGTATCGCACCCAGCGAGAGTAATAGCTATCGAAACGGTCCTGGTCGCCGCGAGATAAACGCCCGCGCCACTGGTCGCGATCGCGGTCTCGATCACGATCCCGGTCGCGGTCACGATCCCGGTCGCGATCGTAATCGCGGTCTCGATCACGAGCGTGCTCCCCGCCTGACGCCACGCGCGCATACGGCGTATCGCTTGGAATGCCATAACGCGTATAGATTTCTTGCATGCGTGTTTCCATGCTGGACATCTGGTCCCGATTATTGGTTTGCCTGTATTCTATCCAGCGCGAGTAGTAGCTATCGAATCGCTGCTGGTCCTCTGCTGATAGCCGTTGTCCTTGCGCCAACAGTGGAATTGAAAGGGCCAACAGCAATAGCGTCCCTGCCCATAGCTTCTTCATAGCACCTCCATCTGCCTGTCGAAAGTTCCCTGCATTTGAGAACAAATTGGCAACTCAGGTTGTCCCAGTTCGCTGGAGCAACTCAGGTAAGGATGAAACGACGGTCTAGCCACGCAGTCTACCGCCCGGGAGGCCGCCCAGTCTGGAAATGCACTTCCGCCCGCCCTGCCCATGTAAAAGGGCTGCCTACTCGGCGAACGACCTACCACCGTTTTGTATGTTTGAGAGCAATGGCAATTTTGGGAAACTCATGAGAAGCGTGCGGTCGCGCGCGGCTCGGCCTTGACCAGGCTGCGAAGGCGACGAGGTTGCGATCCGTTGATCAATGTTGAGCGCGAAGTAGACACCATCACCATAGTGTTGCCGGTCTCGACAATGCGCCGGCTCCCATAGACCACAATGCCTGGGTTAATCGCAGCTGAAAAGAACAATCCTGCCAAGGCCAAGACGATCTTCAAAGCCCGTTCTCGAAACATACCGGCCTCTCGTTCGCACCTGAAAGGAACTCTCATCATGAGCTTAAATGGACTTGGGCAAGCTTCTCTGAGCACGTCGGTTTGGGGCTGGCCTTTCTGCCCTTCAACACAACGAATTGCGAGAATACCCGAAGTGGAAGCTTCGAGCATGTATACCGGGCGGCCCGCGCTACTTCCGGGAACCGCCTACATTCCCGTAACGGCGGGTTCGCAGTGATTTAGTGATGCGTTAGAATATCTGTCTAACGTTCGATACTATTGGTGGCTCCCATTCACCGGCGCGAGATAACCTCCCGTGTCGAAACTCATCTCGCACTCGGGACCTACAGGCGTGAGGTCGTCACGAGTGCTGAGCTCAGGTGCATAAACGCTCGATATGCGCATAGCCTCGAGCGAAAGCGTGTCACGAATTTGCACTACCCGTGCTGATGCGGGGTTTTCCAGCGCCAGGGATTGCAACGCGCGCTCGATGACTTCTCGATCAGTGTCGTAATGAATCGGTAACTTTGCGGTCTGCACGCTGAGCGACGTAAGTGCGTTTAGGTACGTAATTCTCAAGTCGATGCTGCGGACTGTAGCTGTGGTAGTGAAGTCCGCAATCCCAATGCCGACCGCATTGCCCAACGATGCTTCCGTGAGACCGCGGACGAAGATGCGTGAGATGGCGGGCGTTGGGCCAGGCTGTGCAACCAGCGACGACGAGTATCCGAGAACCGCTCGCCCAACCACATTGGGGTCCATTCCAGCGCCGCTGATGTTTTTACCTATTTGGTCCACGATAAGAAGATCAATCTGCTTGAAGGGCAGCTTTGGCATCAGGGAGCGCGCTCTGACTAGTAGCTTGGTTTCCTCCTCTTCAAGCGTGTCCGGCGGGAGAAATACGAGATCGGCGGTATCGTGCAACTGATTCTCCAGGATGGCTAGTCCGCCGGCAATGGGTGCCGAGTTGAGAATTACTCGGGCTCCCTGGCGAATCACATGCTCGTGTCCCAATCGGCTGCAGGCGGCATGGTAGGTGGCAGCGCCGGTTTGCTTTCCGAACCCAATCGCCATCATCTTCATCAAACCACTTCCCAGCGAGCCCTGGAAATCTGTGTGCGGCTTAATCCGATTGATCGCGAATACTCCATCTGCTTTTGCGGCTGCGGCAGCAAAGTTGATAGCGGTACCGTCCGCTGTGGTGCCCAGGACAACGGTTTCCATTGTGGTCTCAAATGGCACTCCCATGCTCGCCGGAGTAATGCCATAGGTTGCCAGAATATGAGCCTGACCCTCCGGAGTGGCACCGCCATGACTTCCCATTGCGGGCACAATGAAGGGAAACGCCCTCCTATCGCGCAACTCCTTCAGAACCGCCGCAACGATGTCTTTGAGGTTCGAGATTCCCCGGCTTCCGACGCCCACGGCAATCCGTTTTCCGGGACCGATCCGGTTGCTGCAACACTTACTTTCAAACTCGGCCTTGACGACCTGTCCAATGTTAAGGGCTGCAAAACGCGGGAAATTCTGTCGAACATCAAGCATTCGAGGAAATTGCATGGTGTTTGTAGTGTAATAAAATGCGTGCTGACCAATGCGAGGTCTTGCTCTCCAGCCTAATGCACCAGCATGATCATTGTTTAGCCCCCTAGTGTCGGGAGGAACAGTCTGAGTTTGCAACTCACAGTCTACTCTCCAAAATACCTTTACAACTCGCTGCCAAGGGAAAAAGGTTCAAGTTCAAAAGACTCGCTCCTATTTCAGGTCGTCGGCTGACGATCAAGAATCAGCTCATCGTCCGCATCCCAATATTGTTTCTTGCCAGACCAGTACGCTTCTGCGGCCATCATACAGGCCACGGAGTGCGCAAAGCCGTCGTGTACGGTGCAATGAGGTTGCTGGCGCGATCGAATGCATTCCAACCAGTTGGCCATGTGCTCGAGAGACATATCATCAATGCCCATCGGCGGGAGCTTGGCTTCGCTTTCCCCGGGTAGAAGTACGTACCGTGCGGCTCGCCTTCTATCTATGTTGGCATCCTCCTCGTGATTTCCTCTTTCTTGAACGATTTGGTAAAGAGGGCTGCCCTCACCACCAATATTGACCATTGTGGCTGTTTCCCCCATGTAGCGGGTGAAGCCGGGAGAGTCGTTTCCGAAGCTGGTGGAGTAGCTCACCAAAAACCCTTTTGGGTACTCAAGCAAACTGTGGAAGGTATCGGCCGTTTCGCGGCCGTCGCGCCAGGCAAAGATTCCGCCATGCGAAACTGCCGAGCGTGGAAAACTGTCTTCCATGAACCAATGTACCAAGTCGATCGCGTGGCTCATCCATTGGTCTGGAATACCGCTGGAGAACTCTCTGTAGAGGCGAAACTCACAATATATTTGAGGGTCGAATGGCCTATAAGGTTTGGTCAGCAGCCATTTGCGCCAGTTTGTCTCCTGTTCGCGAATCAGCTTGGTTTCTGGCCGATTACGCCACCGGGGTCCGTGGTAATTCCACACAATCTCAATCTTCGTAACGTCTCCCAGCACACCGGTCCGTACCAGGTCGTGCGCGGCGCGGGGGTGCGGTTCGCTGCGATGCTGCGTGCCCACTTGTACAATCCGCTTCCGTTGGGTAACGGCATCGCGTGCCTCCTTGATTTCTGCGAGCACGTTGCCCATGGGTTTTTCCACATAGGCATCCTTGCCTGCTTCGGCCGCCATTGTCAGAATGGGGGAATGGGAATGTTCAGGTGTGGAGATCAAGACCGCGTCAATGTCTTTGAGAGCAAGAGCATCTTCCAGATACTGAAAAGACCGAGGCTCTCGTCCATAATATTTTGTATTCGCAGCGAGAGCTTTCTCCCGCTTGAGGTTCCACAAATCGCATACAGCTGTCATCTCCACGTTGTGGCTGGTCTTGAGTTGCGACGCAATCCAGGCTAACTCGCTGCCCCGATTGCCAGTTCCAATGTGACATAAGGAGATACGGTCATTTGCTCCCAGAATCCGGTCGTAAGAAAGGGCGCTACTCGCAAACGCGACGCTCCCCGCGATGGCGGCCGTGGATGTGGCAAGAAATGTTCTGCGGTTTGTGCCTTGGGTGGATAGCACAGTCTGTTCTTCTGAGTGGCTCATGCCGATTCCCCTCTGCCTGCCGGATATAACGTCGTCCCAAGCCGCGGGCCCGGACGTTTTCCCGCAAGGCAAGCTTGAATCCTAATGCTACACGTGGCGAAAAGGAACATAGGTTTCCATGCGGATCTTGAGATTGAGAAGATCGGTTGCCGGAATGGAGGTGCTGAGTGTTCTTACAAACTATGCCGTGTCTTTGATCGAATTTCCGTCAGCTCTTTTCTGAGGGCGGTGATCTTCAAATGCAATTCCTCTCTCGCGAGCTTGACCTCATGCCGGAGCTTTCGAGCCTTTTGCAAGGCTGCTTAGAATGTCAGAACCACTGCCTCCCCACCTTCGAGCACACTGTCCTGAACCCAGCGCTCGATTTCTTCGGAGTAAGCAAAGACGTGGCTGCGACGACTCAGAACAGATCTGTGGACAGGAAGCCCGGCCTGTTCCCAATGTCGCGCTGAGCGTACGCCACTGCTCATGTATCCAGCAATCGCCTTCCAGCCGTTTAGGAGCACTACAAAATTGTAAGCTATCATGACGAGCCAGTTCGCAACCCGATGAGCCACTTTGCATCTAAGCCATACATGCCGAAAGAAGAGATTGACAACACGGAGCAGGCTGTTGCACGTGCAGGGCAGACGTTGGATCGAATTGAGAAAACGGGGGCCGAGTTTCTCATCACGGACTTGGGCTTGGCAATTACGTTGGCCCGTATTGCTGCCGAGGCGGCTGACGATTCTCACAGGAAAATTCGCAACCAGGCGAATGCTCGCCACGCTTACGATGATGTCTTGCGAATCAGTGGTCACGCTTCACTTACGGACGACGAACGACAAGCCGTGAACGACAGGTTAGGAGAACTCAGGTCAGCGTTGGAAAAGCTCGGCGAAGTTTTTGCTTAGCTCCATGGTAACTAGCGTCCACGAGACTTTTACGCGTTCGCCGGCGTTCCGGAATTGTTGCTCGCAACCCGCGCGGAGCATGCGTCTTCCATCGGAAATCCATTCCTACAATGTTCGAGATTTGCTTTGAGGTGATGAAAACCACGGGTCACTGGGCTATATGCGCATGTCGTCCGTCTGGCAACTACAGTGGCCGGCAAACGGCCGTTCTACCCGATCGCAAAATGCCGAATAACGCGCCTGATCGTCGGCAAGTTCAGTTTATACGGCGACATGGTGGCTGGCTATTGTTCGCGGTTGGCAAACGGCTTCTAGGCATCAATTTTCAAAGTGCCCGACTGTTTCAATCCTGAGCTTGCGTGATTGATGACATTTCACGCGATTGGCGTGACACTATCCGATTCGAATTGGTCGAATGTGCCTATTGCGTGGTATGGGTTACGTGCCGTGGCTATGTTCCCCTCCGCCGAGAACCGAGCCGCCGCTACTCTGGAGCCCGCAGGGTGTGGCTGCCCGTTTCAGCGTTGCCATAAATGCGCACTAGAAGCCCCGGCTTCAGCAATAGCGTCGGCGCTGGCAAGCGGCAGCGGAGGACCCGTGGGTCCCTTCGCAGCGGGAACTGTTACGGGCGATTAAGACAACGCCGATGATCGCCCGTTGGTGTCCTACAATAGCGACCCGAATGGCTTGTTGCAGCGCGCGTGTGCAGAATCGACAGAAGCAGTTGTAGAGATTGGCATGAGGGTGAGGACTTTCTTCACCTGCGCTACCAAACGCTCCACTCATGACAGGACGATTCCTGTTCCACTATCTGTCGAAGCCAGGGCTGTCATTGATTCACGTCTGTACTAGCCTAGAACCAGTCGCTGCGATAGGCTACCCACCAAGCGATGACTACAATCGGAATGGTTGCCGCACAAGCCCACCAAAATGGGAGCATAAAATCAGCCAATAGCCCGAGAAGCGCGAAGACTATCCAGAATATCGTTCTCTGCATTGAAGCAAATTGTACGCTGAGAGCCCTTCGCTAACCCAACTACTGGCGCTGTTGGAGCTTGACCCGGGTGATGAGTCAAAGCGCGATTATGACACTGGTTGAGTCACGCGGAATGTTACGCCTTGGCGTGTCAAATAGCATGGATCTTGATGAAGGCGACGATCGCAAAGCTGCCGGGACGAGTGGCGCGCTGGCCCAGCCCAGGATGTAGGCGCCTTCGGGGAAACAGGCGCTCTATCCGCCGTGATGTTGCCGAGAATAAATCCCGCAATGAAGCCCCTGCGTGCATAGTTGTCGATACCGCGGAAGAACAACCGAAGATAGTAATGTAAATCAGCCAGCGAATGATTTGCCCGCACAGCATTTTTTATGATCCTATCTGCAGGGTAGCTGCGTGTGGCAGCCCTCGCGGACTCGAGCCCGAGATGCTTGGCGTATGCGGTAGGTGCCGAACCCTTACCTGTGGGAGCAGATATGGTAAAACCGGGATGAAGCTAGGCAACCCGCTTGATTTTGGGTTGCCAGGTTTCGGCTTGTTCTTGCCGTTGAGATAAGCGCCACCGCTCCGGGGAGAACTTCAATGCCGGCTAGTTGGTATTCGCGCCTTGGTGGATGTGGATCGCGCGCGTAACCTTTCCCTCAAACCGAGGCAGACTCTACTGAAACAGCTCCTTTCATATACAACTCCCAATTTCGAGCACAATTCAGCTGCATTGGTCGCAACCTGCCATCTCGGCAAGGGGAGCTGCCTCACTCAATCCAGGAGAGGACTCGAACAGCTCATCCGTTGTCACTGTGTCCATCGCCCGCTGCGCCACTTTGTGGCATACGGAAGCGCGAATAAATACAGGCCGGTGACAAAGAGAAATGCTAGCGGGACCACCGCCAGAAGGCCCATGGCGTTCGTGTACTTCTTCTCTGCTATCGCGGCAATGTTGATCATGACGGTAAGCGTAAACACCATGCTGAGAGATCGGTGTGTCTGCCGAATCCATTTGTTCCAGTTCAATGGGACCTCCTGTGAAGATTTACGCCCATCACGATTTGACTCGCTTAGGGTGAGCCCTTGAGCCTCTCAACGATGAACGTGCTGTTGGCGATCCGTCCGTGCCGGCCGCAAACCTCATGCCGTCGCCCGCGAGCAATATACCAATGCGAGTTCCGCTCACAAGGCGATCCAGACTCGAGAACAATGTGGCAGGCCACGGCGCCCCAAGCAATGCACTTCAGCTTGACTTCTGCGCCGGGTCAGGCGCGTACTCCCATCTGGTGCTGTATACGAGTCGCCTTTGCTTCGATCGGGGTGGGGCGTCCCGTCCGAGTGAGCTTCACCGCACCAACTATGCCCACGACTTGCTCAGTGTAGTGGGTCGACTCGACTTGCACGTTGTACTCAGGCGGGGACTCAAAACGCCGCAAGCTCCGAGTAAGCTGCTGTTCAAAATTGGATAAGCAAAAAACATGCACGATAGGCTTTCGTCGCTTTGCTTCAGGAATCAGGACGTCTGCCACTGGGTCACAAACATAGCCAGCTTTTATTCAAGCGACGAGACGGCAGAATGCGCGTGATCTGTTCGTCGGCACATAGCTTTTCACGTTTCCCTAGTTGATATCGAGCTTGAGCTTTGGCTAGATTGTCGAAAGCTCGCGGTACTTTTGGGACGCTATGCTTTAACTAACTAGCTCGGCTCTAGAACAGACCTGTATTTTTTCTTGGCGGCTGCGGTTCTCGACGAGAACGTGTTGCGTCACGCATCGTGGGCATTGAAAGTCGCAAATCAGCGATGCACTGCTCAAGTCTAAGCACTGCGAACTCGCTGGCTTCGGCAAAGACTTCCTCGTCCTGCTTGCGTAACTGTTCGAATTTCTTGCGCGATGAGAAGCGGGGGAGTTTCATTCCGTAAAGACCGTTGCACCAGCAATAATGCCACACATGCGTGAGAAACGTTGTGGAAAACCATCGCCACAAAACGAAGGTAACCCAAGTAACCACGGGTCCTTACCTAATGGCCTGAATGGAGCCTAGTCGTACTGCTCGAAGTACGCAGCCGGTTCAACTGCATCGGTCTTCGCACGAACTCGTGTGGAGTTCGAAAGCAGGTGGGACGCGTCCTCAGGGGACAATGGTATCCTTCCCTGGCGCCATGAAAGATACAATTCCTCAATTTTTACCAAATCACCGGACCGCTCGGAATTCTTGTCGCCGAGATAGCCTAAACAGCGCTGCTGGTGCTCACCGCAAAAGCTTGCGACAGGCAACACAGCTGCACTCGATTGTCCCATTGCTGTACCAGCGTGGACTGCATGAGCTGTTTAGCCCAACGAGGGTCGACGGTTGACGACCATGAATTTGAAACTGAGAGAAGGAGGCGGGCATGTTTGTTCCCCATCTGGGGCGTGACGTCAACAACTCTGAGTTGGCTGATCACCGGTTGCGAAAGGCGAAAGGAGGCCCTTTGAATTCTGCCATCACAAAGAATTTGGTGCCCGGCAGCAAGAGACCGCCGCGCAACATCCCTGCCGCACTCATCGACGACGCCCGCCGGCACGTTTATGAGGCTGCCATACGCACGCCACTGGTGCGCCTCAACTACGACGGGCCGGGGGACATTTACCTGAAGTTGGAATGCCTGCAACCGATCGGCTCATTCAAGATTCGAGGGGCCTACAACGCAGTTCGGCTTTTGCCCGAAGAGCAGCGGCGGCATGGGGTTTGGACCGTAAGTGCTGGCAATGCCGCTCAGGGCGTGGCGCTGGCCGCACGCAAAGCCGCATTACCCTGCAAAGTACTCATGATCGAGGAAGCTCCGCAGGCCAAGTTCGATGCGGTACGGCGCCTCGGGGGAGAGGTTGTAAAGGCAACGTACGACCAGTGCTGGCAAGCGCTGACCGACCGCGCCCATCCCGCCATGACGGGCGCATTTATCCATCCCTTTGAAGACGACGCGTTTATTGCAGGCAACGCCTCGGCGGGCCTGGAGATTTTGGAGGATTTACCGGGGGTGGAATTGGTAGTCGCGGCCTTCGGCGGGGGAGGCTTATCATGCGGAATTGCTGCCGCGTTGAAGGCCCGCGGCCACAAAGCACGGGTCTTCGCCGCGGAACCCGAAACCGCGGCTCCGCTGGCGCTCTCGCTGGCCACCGGATCACCCCAGAGTTTTCTCGGGTGGAAAGCGAGTTTCGTGGACGGATGCGGGGGAAAGTCAGTCTTTCCCCGCATGTGGGACCTGGCCCACCACTTGCTTGCCGGGTCAATTGTGTGCACGCTCGCGGAGATACGGAAGGCCATGCGTATTGTCGCCGAGCGCAACCGCGTGATCTGCGAAGGGGCAGGCGCCTGTGCCGTAGCTGCTGGCTTGAGCGGCAAGTGCGGCACGGGACAGATCGTTTGCGTGGTGAGCGGGGGCAACATCGACCTAGGAAAGTTTGCCGAGTTGGTCACTCGCCAGGACGTGTCGTCATAAAAGCTCCGCGTTCCTTGTCATTACAGGTCGGATTTCCTGTGACAAAGGCACGACCGTAGGTGCATATCGTAACCTTTCCCGCCAAGCGGTAGGTATCGGCAAATCGTGAAAGCTCCCCGCATAGAGTTGCAATAAGAAGGAGCTGTTCTACCCAACCGTGATTCCTCGTATGCCCAATCATCGCGAAAGGATCAGAACTCGAAATCAGCAGGTCCGGGAGTTTCTTCCACGCCAGTACACCTGAAATCGGGTTAACTTTTACGCCCGACGCAGAAATGCAGGCCCGCCTCCATTGGGTCAGGAAGGGCCCGAGGAGTTGAGAAGATGACCACGGCTACCCATCTGATCCTATTGGGCTACGGGTCCTGGATGTTATCGATTGACGTTACTAAGTTTGTGGATCGTACGTTGGATCGGCGACCAAGCACGCGTCAGTCCTCACGAGCTATTTGTTGGCTTGCGAACTGGCGGGGAGGTCGGAGTTGTAAGTGTCTACAATACACTTCCACTTTCCATCAGCCTTCTTCCAGATCTCAACCAATTTGCCGGTGTCGTGGACCGGTGTGCCTCCCCGTGGATCTTTGATTGATAGCTCATAGGTTCCGTAGAGGTACCCGAGTTCTCCGGAACTTGCGACTTCGGCTTTGGAAACTTTCCAGGAGACGGCCGTATTCGGACCGAGGAGGGCCGCCCACGATTGACGGATCGACTTGTGATCCGTGGCGATCGGTGCATTGGGAGGAAGCAGTACTGCGTCATCGGCATAAAACGCAAGCGTACCCGCCAGATCATTCTTTGCAGCCGTGGCGGACCATTGCTCGTCGAGCCTTTGGATCTCGGCTGCATCGGCGGCGCGGCTGTCAATAGGTGCGGATGGCCTGCAACAAGTTGTCAAGACGCTAAAAGGGATCAGGAAGGACAAAAGTGCAGTTTGCGTTTGCATATTCTCTGGTTGGAAATCCTTGCTCCAATTGGTTCTCGTTTCAGCCGCATCGGACCGGCCCAATAATAAGGTGATCAGTCGGTCCTTCCCATCCACCAAAGCTCGAAACCGCTGACGCGAACACGATTCCCAGCGCCGCCCGGTCCGTTGCTGCTGCCAATCACGTCCAATTGTACTCAGCCCGCGCCCGGTGATTGGATCCCGCCCCGGCCGAAGTACCGTGTTGATTGAGTCCGAGCATTCAGCCACACTCATAGGATTCTGGCTATACCAGGCTGCAGTATACGCGCCACGAAATCGTGCGGTTAGGGCGGGCACTTTGCGTCGGCGGCTTCATCCACTGGTGCAGAGTATTTGGCCTCCCGTTCTGACACCCCTCTTATCGTAGAACTACGCCATTTTTATAAGGTAAGGGTCGGTTTGCCGCCGCCGTCAGCCAGAGAAAACGCTGCCGATCAATAGCATAGGTCCCAAGCCCGCCGGGCTTCAAGGGCCAATTGCCCTACAGCAACCCCGTTTGTACAATGACGCCACAAACTATGTGATTGCCTCGTTTAAATGCAGCTCTCTTGCCGCGGTGAATATGTTGCGCCTTTTGAAGCGAATGTTTTCTGGCTCAGGTGTGAATACGCAAAGCACCGCAGTGCTTATTTCGAAGATCGCCCGGAGGAGCACCTCGCTACTCATGATAGTGCTTGGCGTGCTGACGTCCGGGTTGCTAGCCCAAAATATCCCACTAGACGCAATCGTTAATCCGTCGACGATAATTCTGAAGCAGGGTCGTCCAGTCACCTTCGCGGTTCACGGCTTCATTGAATTTAAGTCGTTGTCGGAATTGTTTTCTTATATACAGTCGCAAAAGGAACGATGGAAATTCGCTGGCGGCATAGATGAGGTTACACTTCAACATGTGTCGCGCGACTTACTGAGAAGGGGAATTGAGAGCCGCATCATTTCAATGGTTGATGAACGGCCACTGGAAACACTTTTAACGCATACGGGCGAGGAATTGAGACAGGCACTGACACGCATAAAAGAGCCGCTGCCCCCGGGGTATGCGGAGGAGTTTCTGGCCGTGCAGGCAAAATGGAAGACTTCGCTGAACTGCTGGAGTGCTTCGCCCTCAATCGCGGGACGGGTGCTTTCGAATTGGTATCCCATTGATGAAGGCATTCAGCTGTATGGCGGCATTTACGATTCGACAGAACATTTTTGGCAGGCGGTGAAGTATCATCCGGAAACGAGCGTAGCTGGCGTAATGATGTTGCTCGGTCTTCTACAGCACAACGACTGGAGTGCATGGCTGAACCGGCTGGAGAGCGATCCCAAGTTGTATTTGCCGAATGCCTATTCGGTGGAGTTTTTGCGGCATAACCTGGCTCCGGAGCGACTCCGCTGGTTCGCGGAAGAAATTGCTCGGCTCGGGTTGCGTCCGGACGATCGCCCCCGAATGGTTCAGCAACGCGGCCAAATTCCATTTCGCTTCAGCGCGTATGAAGAAAAGGTCCTGTGGGGTGATTTGGGGGATCTCTTTCACCTCGTCTACATCTTCTCAGCTGCCAACGATCCATTGCGGAGGACATTGGCCGATCGGCATTTTGATGCTATCTACTTGGGTGACCGGAAGATGGGCTTCATCAGCGAAGAATTCCGTTCTCTAATGTTCGACATCTGGAAGGTAAAATTCCTGCAGATCCCCCGCTTGCGCGAAGTGATCGCCTCCATCCCCATTGAGATCCGGCTCGAGCATTTTCTGAATGATGGCGATTCGCCAGACATTCCCATTCCCGTCTACGTTGAATACTTGAACCGGATTCGCGACTTAGCGCTTGCTCAGACGCGTTAAATAAATAATGATTCTCGCGGGGCTATGCCACGTTTTTGTTTCCTTCACCATTCATGACTTTCCGTTTAAACGAAAGCTGTTGCGGGATGATGGAAAGGGTGGAAGCTGACGAGTTCCGGTGGCGGTATCCGTTCAGAATTAATCGAACGATGTAGAATGGCCCCGACTGCGAGGAGTTTATGGATTCGAAATGTCTGTTTTTTGTGGCTATCTTCTTTTGCTGCATGCTTAGCTTCTATTGTTTGCGTCCGGCGTACGCTGCGCAAGCTAACGATCCCTGCTCTCTTGTTACGCAAGCTCAGGTCGGCGCCGTTCTGGGAGTGAATGTCGAAGCCGCACAGCGCATTGCGCCTAGGTTATGCCAATGGTCCGCGCATAACCAGCCGAACTCAATCAATGCGAAAAAAGTTGCCCTCACCATTTCAGACGAGCAAGCATTTAGATATGCGAAGGCGCCGGTCGTAAGCAATGTGAAGACTATGCCTGGCAGCGGAATTTGCGACGACGCGGTTTACACCGTTCTCCCCGGCGTCACTCCCGGTCTTGGCACATCTTTGTACGTCAAAAAAGGCAGCTCATACTTTGTTGTTCATGTTTATGGCTTCCCCGAGCAGACCAAAGTCATGGAGATGGAAAAAACGCTTGCGCTCGAAGCCTGTTCGAAGCTGTGAATGCACCTTGGCTGCCGGAGAGCGATTCGACAACCGATGGAGCCGCACACGCAGCGAAGTTATGGGGCTGCACGTCAGCGAAAAGTACGCCCGGGTGAGCTTCGCCACTAAATGCTTGCTGAAATTGTGCTGGCCGGGCACGCGCGACTGGCGACTCGCAATGTTCCGCATCTTGGGAATCTGTAGTACCGGAGCTTAACCCCTGGATTGCCTGACCCTTTCGGCTGTCAAAGTATGCGCCTTCTTGAATCGACTACATTAAAATTTGACGGCGTGATATTCACTTAATCCACGGCTCAGCAGCTAAATCGATCTGATCTACTAAAACAATTGGTCAACCTTCTTGCATTGTGATTTTCTGCCGAAGCTCGTCTGCAATGAAGATTCGGCTGGTTTGGTTTCGAGAACTGGGAAGCCGGCAGCCCGAATTGCGTGCGGTTATGTCACCTGCAGACAACCACAAAAACGGAAATGGGAGCACCAGAAAGCAACAACATCGCGGATTTATTACTAATCCTTCCTTGGGTCCGTCGGGCATTTACTGCTTGCGACTTGCTCGCACATACGTTTATTCCACTCGAACAATTTGTC
Source organism: Acidobacteriota bacterium (assembly GCA_019241535.1). Taxonomy (GTDB): domain Bacteria; phylum Acidobacteriota; class Terriglobia; order Terriglobales; family Acidobacteriaceae; genus Gp1-AA145. The sequence goes on from JAFAWX010000320.1 coordinate 20,441, forward strand.
TGACCGCATTCCATTGGTATGCCACAACGTTCGCACGCGGCCGCGCCCCAT
>JAFAWX010000388.1 GCA_019241535.1 Acidobacteriota bacterium
ATTTGAATCAGGGCGTGGACCAAGTACGCCGAGCGGAGAGCACGCGCTTGCGGGCGGCAGGCAAGGCCAGTGCCCAGCGACTGAAGCACATGCGCTGGCAGTTGCTGCGCCGTGGGCGGAGCGTACGTGGTAGGGCACGGCAAAAGCTGCACACTCTATGGCTGAGCAAGCTGGCTACAGGAAGGGCCTGGGAGCTGAAGGAAACCTTCGAGCATTTTTGGAAGTATAAATCCGTGATGTGGGCGCAAGTACTGGTGCCTGCGGGCGGTGCGCAGCCGCTTGGAGCCGATGAAGAAAGTCGCCCGCATGCTCCGCGCCCACGAGGAGCTCATCTTGAATTGGTTCCGAGCAAAGGGAGAGATATCCAGTGGCGCGGTGGAAGGATTAAACAACAAAAGCCGAGTGGTGACCAGACGATCTTACGGCTTCCGCACCTACGAAGCCTTAGAAATTGCGCTCTACCACACGCTCGGAAAGCTTCCCGAACCCGAAACTACCCACAGATTCTGCTGAGGAGGCGAAATATTGAGCTTGTCGCTTGCGGGTGTCAGTCAGTTTGGCAGGCATTAAAGCCAAAACCGCGCAAATCGCCCCACAGCGCACGTAATCAGATGTCGTTCAGATAGGACGGCGCGTAAATCGTCGAGGCAACGAGCCGGCCTTCAACTGTCATAGCGCCTATGTTAACCGTCGTGGCAGTCAGTACGTTATTGCCCTAATTTGGCGCGCTGGGCGAACTCGCCTGCGGCGCGGGATTCGGATGTCGATAATCCTCATCCGACTGAGCGGGATTACCACTATCGGAAGCGGACGGTGCTGAGGCATTCGGTTGATACACCACTGCTCCTGGTTCCTGCACCACGAATCCGCCCTGAATTCTCGGAATTCCGAAGTGCCCCGCGAGGTGCAACAGATCAATCGGGCTGATCGAGCCAGATACTGACACGAATGCCACCTGATCGGATCGGGCAATGAGAAATGCTACATTTCGAATTGTGTTGTGGTCCAAATGGATCCAAAGATCAGTCCCGCCCGGATACCCGTATTTCTCGTGCGGCCGAGAAATGTGCTGCCAGCCCGCCATGCTGTAGTCTCGGCGCACGGCGTTTAGTATCTGAGGATCGTACATTCCAACACCCTGGAACTTGAAGCGGTGAACAGAAATGCCGTCGATACCCACAATCACCCGGCGCAAGCTGTCGTCGTCCTGGTCCGCCTTGGACGCAAGCACCAGCATGGAATGGTCGAAGCTGAACTCTGTCCTTGAAATCGCGTTTTGGCCGAAATTCTCAACATCCTGCGGAAACCAATTCTGGACCACCCAATTCTGCTGGGGTGCTTGGGCCTGCGGTGCCTGGTTTTGGGCGAAGGCGGCTGAGCTGGTAAGTAGAAACGCGAGCGCGATGGCCGAAATTCTCACGATAAAAACCTCACATTGCGGAATCACGTCCGGGTACTCAGACGTATGCCGAGCTATAGGGTTAACCCACATCGGGGAGACTAGTTTCGCGATCTTGAAGAAATTCGGAATTGCTTATTGATGGCTGAGGAGAACGGAGTCCACAATCGCGGATTTTTGAAGTACGAATAGTTGGCCAACTGGCAGCCCAGGGCTGCGTTATCGGCGAGCTTTTCGGAGAAACAACCATGATCCTGATAAATACGGGACAGATGCAGCCGTCAGGTGATAAACGAGCGGGTCGTTGCGGTCGGGAAGACGCGTGGGGCGTGTTGCCAAAGACATTAAACTAGCAGCGGATCCAATTCCACTTGACTGTGAACTTCTGAGGGTACAGACTTTGTAAACTTCCGCCGAGGGTTGCGTCATGAAAAAACTGACGGTTGCCCTTCTCGTATGGGTATTCACTTCTACTGCTTTCGCCCAAACTGTTGAGATTATCAGTGGCACGGAGAGGCACTACCAGAACGTATCCACGCCTTCGATTGTCGCCCAATCTGGCGACCAAGAGGAGCGAGACAAAATATTTTCCACTTGGCGCGACATCATCAGCGGCGCGGAAAGGCAATACAAGAATGATCACGGTCGTTACGGGAATCTCGCCGCTCTGCGAAAAGGCCACCTTCTCCGCGGCTTGATTTTTGAGTCCTGCTCATCGGCGCGAGCCAGCGAAGCCAAAACCAATTTCGTACCCAAAAGCACGTTGATTGACGTGCTAGTAACGACGGGTGGTCAAGACTTCGGTGTAATGATCACCGAGCACTCTGGGCGTTGTTTTGGGCCTCCCATGTACAATTTCATGCCGGATTTAAATGATAGCCCGGAAGGGCCAATGATAGGGGGCTAGAGAAACGCGAGCATATTCCGTCCTGAACAGTGCTTTCATCGCCATCGGCAACCGGCAGCGCGCACGCGGGCCGCGCTGGAAAGACGGCGCGTCAGTCGCACCAGACCCCATTTACCTTCTCACGTACATGCTGGCCCGCCCCGCTGTGGTTTGAAATACCGCCATGTGGATCCAATGTAGGTCTGACCCAGCCAGCTCTGAACCGTGGGCAGATCCAGCCCTTCCGCAAGCAGGTGTAGCGAATGTTGCGCGGAATTTTCGAGCCAGAAGTTGTCGGTATCGAGTCCCGGCTCGTTTCCCTACTGCCTTACAGCAGTCGGGGAAGTCGAGTTTTCGGTTTGCACCCAGCCGTTGGAAACAGCAAGTTGCCTTGCGGTCTAAGTTCGCCTTCCATGCCTTGAGCTGACCGGCGCAGCTTCAAGTAGTACCGACCGTACTGGTGCCGCTCCTTCTTGCATGCACAGGACGATATCCGATCATACGGTGCCTGTTTGTGTGAGTGCGACAGGGAAGAAGAGCACGAGCGGTCTTGCGTCCTGATCGCCAAAGAAGATTGGCTTCTGTACCCCT
>JAFAWX010000170.1 GCA_019241535.1 Acidobacteriota bacterium
CTCCAAACGCCGGAAACCGCATGTCCAACCCGGGTTCTTCAGAATTTGACGACATTCCGGAAGCCTTCGCCGATGTTCTCTCACAGTTCGAGCGAGCCCAAGCGGAAAAAACCATCGAAGGTACCCGTTCCGGCACAGTCGTCTCCGTTGGGGGCGACTTGATATTTGTAGATATCGGGCTCAAGACGGAGGGTGTCCTGCCACGCTCGGAGATTCAGCAGGACAGGGATGTCAAAGCTGGCGATAAGGTGCGGGTCACGATCAAGGGCCGCGCCGCTGACGGCTACTATCAACTGACATCAAGCAAGGATGTGCGCCCTGCGGATTGGGCGGCGCTCGAGAAGGCCTTCGCCGAAAGGACCACGATCGTCGGCACCGTCACCGGCGTGGTTAAAGGCGGTTTGACCGTGGACGTAGGAGTGCGTGCCTTCCTGCCCGCATCGCGCAGCCGAGCGCGTGATGTCGCCGAGATGCAGAAGTTAGTGGAACAGGAGGTCCGATGCCGCATTATCGAGCTCGACGCCGCGAGTGAAAACGTGGTCGTGGACTGTCGGGCTGTGGCCGAAGAGGAAGAACAGGCGGCTAAGGAGCAGCGCTACTCTCAATTGCGGGAGGGCGAGACGGTAAGCGGCACCGTGCGTACCCTCGCCGACTACGGCGCGTTCGTTGATATTGGCGGGATCGACGCACTGCTTCATGTGGGCGACATTTCCTGGGGCCGCCGCGTTCATAACCCCGCCGACCTGCTCGAGACCGGACAAGAGCTCAGGCTGCAGATCTTGAAGATCGATCGCGAGAAGCACCGGGTTTCAGTAGGGCTGAAGCAACTTCAGCCGCATCCCTGGGACACGGTTCCCCATAGCTACCCGGTGGGCCAGCGCGTGCGCGCGATCATTACTCGCGTTACGGAATTCGGCGCCTTTGCCGAACTTGAACCCGGCGTCGAAGGCCTCATCCACATCTCCGAGATGTCGTGGGTTAAAAATGTGAAGAAGCCGGCAGATCTGGTTAAGCCGGGCGACACCGTGGAAGTGCTGATACTCGCGGTCAATGCCCCCGAAAGGCGCATCTCCCTGGGACTGAAGCAGGCACTAGGCGATCCCTGGACGGGCGCTGCCGACAAGATTCCGGTTGGTTCGGTCGTTAGAGGTACGGTCGTGAATCTCACCAAGTTTGGGGCGTTCGTCGCTCTGGACGAGGGTCTGGAGGGAATGATTCACGTTAGCGACATCAGTGCGGAGAAACACCTGAACCATCCTCAGGTCGCGCTAAAGGTCGGTCAAGCTGTTCAGGCGAAGGTCCTCGAGCTTGACCCCGAGAAGCGCCGGTTGAGGCTCGGAATCAAACAGCTCGCTCCGACCAGCATCGATGAATACCTGGCGGAACACCAGGAAGGCGATGTGGTGAGCGGCCGGGTAATGGAAATGTCGGAAGGAAGCGCCCTTGTCGAGTTGGGTGAAGGAATACAGGCTGCATGCCGCCTTACCCAGAGACGCGGTCCGGAGTCTCGTCCAAACGCAGTCTCCGGTGCGAGAGACCTCGCTTCGCTCAGTTCGATGCTTGAGGCGCGCTGGAAGGGCGCAGCGCGGGAATCCTCAATTCTGCAAGAAGTCGCGGCGGGCCAAGTCCGCAGTTTCCGAATTACGAAACTCGACCGCGCCGGCAAGCAAATTGAACTCGAGCTCGCCTAACCGCCTGCTTTGTATCCGCTTGAAAACCCGGGAAGCTCGTGCTGCTCTTGTCGCCGTTTGCGGTGATCAAGAATTGAAGCAGCAGTCGTGTACATTACAAAGCACTCGAGGGCAAAGGGCAAAAATCCGAGATAGCCAGGCACCGGCATCTCAAAGATCTTGTGACTTTGGAAAATTGGAAAGATGTAATGCCACTTGGCCCCGGCCCAGTAATTCCAGTACTCCCACAGCCACCCGCAAATCCACCCGGAAATCAGGAGCGAGTAGAACCGGCTGCGCCGGCCTTGGGCCAAATCCTGCAAAAGTGATTCCCACCCCAGCCTGTGATTAATAGGATCGAGTAGAAAAACGAATCCCACCCACACCAGGAGGAAAAGGTATACGGCGACAGATCGGGGAATGACGATAGGAATCAATAAACATGCTGCTCCGAAAACTACCATGGCGTTCTCTGCCGCCGGCGAGAAGCGTACCGGCTGCGATTGCCTGAACCAGGCGAAGGCCTCGATGAGATCCGCGGTCTCGAAGATTGCCGGCAAAATAGTCGCAAATGACCAGCCATAGCCAACGAGTGACGCCACCCACGTCATGGGCAAGCCCACGTAGGTCCAATTGGCCAGGCGCACATTGTAGAGTTCAAAAATCAGCCATAGGGCTATCGAAAGCAGTGCTGTCCTGGCAAACTCACGCGGCCGATCGTGCAGGCGCGACTCCCCGCGAGTCGCCAGAACCATGGCGTCCGCGATCAGAATGTAGGACGTCCAGGCGATAGGTGTGAAGTAGATATTGACGGGCCATACGCGCCGGAACATCAGCCATTCGGCCACCAGCAGGACGGCGAGTCCTGCCCAACCATATGCGGCAAACCGACTCCGCCGCCGCCGGAGAAATTCCAGCGTAAGCACAGCAGCGCTTCCGAAGGTAATCGCGATACCCAACTCGCTCATAGGGTGGACGAGTCTAGCCTACTGCACTTTGAGCGGCTCGCGGAAGCCGAGCACTGCCGCAGCTTACCTTCCAGCAGAATCACCAAAGGCACGGTACTGCCGGGCTTTTGCTCCTTTTCGTAAAACGGTGCTGCCTGAGGTAATCTATTAGCTGTAGTGGAACTACTTCTAAATGCGCTATGGCTGGCGCTGGTAACTGCGGCGCTCGTGGCTTTATTCCGCAAGCACCGATATCCACCTGACTCAACCTCCATTGTTTTGAGCTTGGGCGCGCTGCTCTGTGCCTCGGCTTTGCTTTTTCCGAGCATTTCGATCACCGATGATCTTCACCTTGATGCCTTCGTCATCGAGGACTCGAATTCCACCAAACGCATTGCGAATGTCCTCTCACACCGGGTAGCTCCTGCCAATCCGCTTCCTTGGTTTGGCATTCTGGTTCTTATCGGATTGTTCCTGGTGTCACCGCTCCTGACCTCCGCGCGCGCTCGCGGCTGCGTCGTTGCCGCGAGAATCTGGCGTTATAAAACGCCCATCGTCAGTCCACCGCTTCTTGGTCGCGCTCCTCCTCTGTTTTGCTGCTAACTCTTGACAGCATTGCGGCCTGCTCAGCGGCCGCAGCGCCGGTTAGTCAGAACCGCTCAAACGAAAACCTCCATGAAACAGCCAGCAATATATGGCTTGCTGCTGTGGCTCGGAACCGCAATGGGAGTCGCCCAAGCGCCTCCCGGGCTACCACCACCGCAGCCGTTCACCTGGGAGCAGGTGCGAGACCGATTTGAAGCCGTGAATCCCACGCTTGTGGCTGACAAATTAAGTGTCGATGAATCCAGAGCCCAGGAAATCACCGCTTATCTGCGTCCGAACCCTACATTCACGTTGACCGCCGACGGTACCCAGATCGCTCCCCATAATGGTGTCTGGCGCCCGTTCGCGGGCACCTTTGAATCGCCTGGCATCAGCTATTTGCACGAACGGCGGCACAAGCGCGAGTTGCGGCTCGAGAGCGCCAGAAACGGAACCACCATCGCCGAATTCAGTCATGCCGATCTGGATCGCACGCTGCTGTTTCGCTTGCGGAGCGCCTTTGTGGCCGTTCTCCAGGCCAAGGCGGTTCTCCGCCTGGCCACCGATAACCTGGCCTACTGGGATCATATGCTTCAAAT
>JAFAWX010000266.1 GCA_019241535.1 Acidobacteriota bacterium
AGGAGCTGTTCTCGAACCGTCTACTCGTACGCGGGCTCTACTGCGCCAGAGTAACTCGGCCTTGTTGTCCACGCGGCTCGACAAACGCTACCCCATCTCAAGCCAATTTTCATCCTTCATTGTGGCTCTCCGAGAGCCATCACCTACTCGTACCGGAGAGCTTCGACCGGGTCGAGCTTGGAGGCGCGAAATGCCGGAACCAGGCCACTCACGATGCCGACAAACAGCAGCACCAGGGTTGAAAGGATGAGCGTGAAACTGGAGATATGTAGGTGTATGTCACCCTTTCCGGAATCGTCCTCGAACAACGGGCCCATCAAAGGGAGAGTGCCGACTGAGGCGGCAACCACGTAGGAGACCAGCACGCCGATAACTCCCCCAAGCAGCATAATCAGTAGAGTCTCTGCCAGAAACTGCAGTTTAATGTGAATTCTTTTCGCGCCCAGAGCCCTGCGCAACCCGATCTCCCGGATCCGTTCTTCGACCGAGACCAGCATGATGTTCATCACGCCCACGCCTCCGATGCCGAGGGTCAACGTACCAACAAATGTCAGCAGAACCTCAAGTCCAATGGTTATTCCATCAATGATCGGACGGAATTCATCCCGGCCAAACATCAGGATGGATTTCTCGTCAGTTGGGGAAAACTGCTGGCGCGTGGCAACAGCAGCCCGCACTTGGGCCATGGCTTTTTTCTCAAACTGCGGGGCGATCGGTGCGAAGACCATCACCTCTGCATATCTGGTGTTCCATAAATCTCCCGCGGCGGAATAGGGAATCCAGACAGATTCGTCGTCGCTTGAAAAATAATTGCTGAGCTGGATTTTCCGCGCCATGACTCCGACAACAGTGAAGCGCACGCCTCCGATCGCGACCGTCTCCCCCACGGCTGGCCTTCCGCTGAACAGTTGCTCGCGAACTCGTCCGCCCAAGAAGCAGACGCGCCGTCGCTCCAATTCGTCGCCCGAGTCAAGCCAGCGCCCTTCCGAAGGACGCTCGTTGCGCATTTCCCCGTATTCCGGGCATACACCGCGCACGGCCGCCGTCCCCACCATGCGGTCCTGGTAGGCGACCCCCGGCCGATGAACCGTTTCAAGGCACACGTACTTCACCAAAGGAGAGGTGGCTTTCACCAGGTCGATGTCGGCTTTCTCAAACACCACCTTTTTGCCCGCGCGCTGTCCTCCCGGCTGTTCGCTTGTCTGTTGCGGCCAGCAAATGACGACACTTTTTCCAAAGGCATCGAAGCCGCTGACCAGAATGTTGCGAAAGCTGCTGCCGTAGGCAATCAGCAGGGTTACGGTGGCGATGCCCCACACGATCCCAAGCATCGTGAGCAGGGTGCGCGTGTAGTTGCGTTTCAGCGCCACCCAGGCTTCGCGAATGATTTCTGTAAGCATGAACCTTTGGTTTGCCGGTCACCGAACGTCCGTTCTGTCTACCTTCCTGCCCGCCCCGAGCATGTGTTACCCGCCTGCCTCAAACCGCAGTGCTTCAATCGGGTCCACGGATGCGGCCCGGCGTGCGGGAACGAGTGCGGAAAAAACGGCGATCCCGCCGAGCAAGGTCGCCGCCAGCAGTCCCGATTTCCAAGTAGGCAGAAGGCCGGCAAAAAAATCCGGCATGGGAAGTAAATTCACGAGTGCGCACAGGCCATAGGCCGCGCTCATTCCGACGCCGCCGCTGACCAGAGCAATGATGAGGGCTTCAATAAAGAATTGTTGCAGAATGGCGCGGGCCGGGGCACCTACTGCTTTGCGGACGCCGATTTCCCTCGTACGCTCGCGAACGGCCACCATCATTACGTTCATCACACCAATTCCGCCGAGAAACAGGGTAACGAAACCAACTGCGCCCAGAAAATACTTCATGCCGTCAGTCATTTCCGTAAAGGCTTTGGCTTCCTGGATCGTGTCCCAGATGGGGCAAGCCTCCTTGTCGGTGGGATCGTATTGGTGCATTTTGGCTAGGACCACCCGGAGTTCGTGCTTGCAGGCTTCGTGTTGCTGGACTGAGCGCGGAGTGACCAGCAGCTGGTCAAAAGTATGGGCGGTTCCGGGCGGCTTATCGGGGAAATCACGTCGCATGGCCGCAAAGGGAACGAAAACCTTGTTGACGTCCCAGCCGTCGTAGCTCGAGTCTTGCTTCTTCTTGGCCATCACCCCAATCACGAGATAGGGGATATCGTTAAGGTAAATGTTTTCCCCCAGCGGGTTGCGCCCTTCGGGGAATAATTGCTTGGCGGCATCGGTGCCGAGAAAGGCGACTCGGCGGGAGTTATTCTCGTCGTCCCAGTCATAGAAGCGGCCCTGTCCGACCGTCAGGCTGCGAATATCACCGAACTCGGGATAGGAGCCGGTAACCAGGAAGGACGCATTGTTATAGTTGCTGTGTGTGCGGACATCGGATTCCTCCAGTTCGGGAAGCGCGTACTGGCAATCGGGCGCCTGTGACCCGAGCGCCTGTACGTCGTCATCGTCCCAGCGGACCAACCGACCTGCGCGTGTTCCTCCCGCCTGCAGGCTGGTGCGCCCGTGAAAGACGATCATGATGTCTTTGCCCAGGTTCCTGGCCTGATCCTGCTGGCCTTTACGCAGCCCTTCTCCGGCGCCAACCATTAGTACTATTGAGACCACGCCCCAGCCAATGCCAAACATGGTCAAGAACGTGCGCAGCTTATGCGACCACAGAGTGCGAAAAACGTCACGAATCAAATCACCAAGAAGCATGGCTCAGGTTGGACGGCTGTCCTGGCCACAATGTTAGCAGCCATCCTGAAATGCTATACGCAGCCAGCAGCGAGATTGTTCGGTAAAAGAATCGCAGCCGGTAGAAACTGCCGATCTCGATTTAAGGATCAAAGTTCTTCAACCGCTGGCAGATACCGATGCGAGCGACATTTTCTGACGAGCTCGCTTCGGACGATGTCCGCTCTAGGAAGCGCGGCTGACGTGGGCAGTGTGATTTGGCGGTTCCTGACCTCGACAGGACTGCACTAGCCATGTTTCGAGCTCGCGCAAAGCCAAATCACATTGCGCCTCATGCCTGCGCTGGCGGTCGCGGATCTTTGGCGCGAGCGGCGGCAGGAGGTCAAAAGTGATGTTAGCAGGCTGGAACTTTGTCGGCTCCGCATGAGTGATGTAGTGCAGGAGCGAGCCCAATGCGGTTGGACGGGGCGGGGGAAGAAGAACCTGTCCCAAAACCAGGGCCGCCGCATAAATGCCCGCCAGCATGCCGGTCGCGATTGATTCCACATATCCCTCTACTCCGCAAATCTGCCCGGCGAAAAAGATTTGCGGCCAAGTTTTCATCTGCAAGGTCCAGTTAAGCAGCGACGGTGAATTGATATAGGTATTGCGGTGAATCTGCCCGAAACGCAGGAAACGGGCATTCTCGAGTCCGGGAATAAGGCGCAAAATTCGCGCCTGCTCGGCGAATTTCAAGTGGTTTTGGAAACCCACCAGGTTGTAAGAGTCGGCCCGCATGTTCTCCTGCCGCAACTGTACAACCGCGTAAGGCAGCTCGCCGGTTCGCGGGTCCGGCAGGCCCACCGGCTTCATGGGACCAAAACGCAAAGTCTCTCGGCCACGGCGGGCGATTTCCTCGATAGGCAGGCATCCTTCGAAGTAGTTCAGCTTCTCCCAGCCTTTAGACTCGACCGATTCGGCCGCCACCAGCGCATCCGAGAAGCGATCGTATTCCGGTTTCGACATAGGACAGTTGATATAGTCCGCCGAGCCTTTACCGTAGCGCGCCGCCAGGTATACCTTCGAGTAGTCAATCGATTCGGCGTCTACAATAGGGCTAATCGAGTCATAGAAGTACAGACCCGAGGAGCCGCTGAGGTCGGCAATAGTCTGCGACAGCCCCTCGGAGGTCAGAGGCCCGCTGGCAATGATTGTGATCTCCTCCTGATTAATCTCCGCGACTTCCATGCGGCGCACGCTCACCAGCGGGGCCCGTGAGATCTTATCCGTAACGACTGCCCCAAAAGCTGCGCGGTCTACCGCCAGCGCATGTCCCGCAGGGACGGCACAAGCGGCCGCAATCTCAAGGAGCAACGATCCAGCGCGGCGCATTTCCTCCTTGAGCAGCCAGGGGGCGGTGTTCGGGCTTTCCGATTTCAGAGAGTTCGAGCAGACGAGCTCGGCGAAATCTGCGCTCTGATGTGCCGGCGTCGAGCGCAGTGGGCGCATCTCACATAACTCGACCGGTACGCCGCGCTTTGCGCACTGCCAAGCTGCTTCTGAGCCCGCTAGTCCGGCCCCGATGATTCTGATATGGCGGCCCTTCATCTCAGTTTCGCAACCTCCCATTGCACGCCCTGATTTATGGGGCGCCCACGACGAACCCATGAGCCGCTTTTAGATGTCTCGAACAAGCCTCTTCGCGTCCGCACTATACCCTCAAATCCGCCACTGTCGCTCCCCCTCCCCCTTCGCTTTGCGGAGGTTCGGCTACCGATTGCACGTGGGGATGCTGCTCAAGGTAGTGGCGGATGGCCTTGCGCAGAATGCCCATTCCACTGCCATGAACAATTCTCACCCGTGGCAAGCCGGCCAGAAAGGCGCGATCAACAAACTTTTCCACCTCTCGGGTAGCATCATCCACGTTGAGTCCAATGACGTTGATCTCTGCAGGAACGTTATCGGCTTCGCCGGCGAGCGACACCGAGACGCCTTTGGCGCGTGCGGCGTTCACCGGAATGTCCGAAGCACGGGTGACCACTTCGGCGATGTCTTGCCGCGAAATGCGCATCTTCATCGTACCCACGGCCACTTCGAAATGACTGTCATCGAGATGACGGATAACCTTGGCGTTGCGCCCCATAGATTTCAGCTTCACGAGATCTCCCTCGGCTACGTGCCGCACCATAGTTGGCTCGGCATCTGGATCGCCTCGATCGGCGCCACTGACATGGGCCACGACGGCGGAGTCGAACTGCTCCCGGAAATCTCTCCGTAATTTCGCGATGCGGCGCTCGGCGTCTTTCGAAACCTTCTGCGCTGCTGCCCGATCCTGGATGGCGTTGACCGCCTCCCGGGCGTGATATTCGAAATCGCGCAGCAGCAAAGCCAGTTTCCGCTCTAGTTCTCGGACTTTCTCCTGTTGTTCACGCTTGCCGTCCGCGGCAACGCGAGCTAGTTGCCGATTCAGTTCTTCTTCCCTGGCGCGCAGCCCGAGCCTTTCTGCTTCGATAGCGCGCAGCTCGGCATGCAGACTCTCGATAAACTGCGCCACGTCGCGCGTCTGTGTCCCCAGGCGCCGGCTTGCAGAATGAACAATTGAGGGGTTCAGCCCAAGCCGCTGAGCGGTATTGATTCCCGCCGAGGCGCCGGGAATACCTATTGTGAGCTCATAAGTGGGCTGCAGAGTCTTTTCGTCAAAACCAACGGCTGCATTGACTGCGCCAGCGGAGTTAGCTGCGAAGACTTTCAGTGAAGTGTGATGCGTGGAAATGATAGTAAAGCAGCCGGTCCTCAGAAAATGCTCCGCGATAGCTACCGCCAGAGCTGCTCCTTCCTCAGGATCGGTTGCCGAGCCTAACTCGTCAAGCAGCACCAGGGATTGCTCGGTGGCGGAGCGCGAAATGCCGTCGATCCTAGTGATATGTGATGAAAAAGTGGAAAGGTTTTGGTCGATCGATTGGTAATCGCCAATGTCGGCCAGTATCCGGTCAAAAAGTGGAACCTCCACGTGGCTGGCTGGCACCGGAATACCGGCGTGCGCCATCAATGCCAGAAGGCCGATGGTTTTCAAAG
>JAFAWX010000350.1 GCA_019241535.1 Acidobacteriota bacterium
TGAAATCGTGGGCGACATCGTTTCTCCCGCGGACGAGCAAAGCGACTGGGAGGTGTTGCGCGATTGAAGTTGCTCCTCATCCATATTTGGGTGTTTGCCCTGTGTAATCCAACTGCCCCCTAAGCCTGCCGTGCTCAGGCGCCTCCCTCGGCCACTCCGTGCCATCGCGCTTCGGTTGAAAGTCCATCGAATTGATTTCGCAAATCCTTTCACTTGCCGCAGGATTTTCCAACGGAGCATACAATCCACTACTCCGTGGTCGCAGGGCGGTGTTCTTCCGTTTCGCCGTGCGATCCACATAAAGATTCGCCTCCACGCTGGTCTCGTGTTCGAGGGAATCGATGAATGTGATCTGCAAGGGTGCGATCATTCCCCTGCGATACGAGTCGGGAATCCGCTTGAGTCCCGATGCCAAAATCATGCCTTCGACCATCTGGCCGCGGTAGTGAAAGCGAAGCGAGTTCTCGAGGCGTGCATTGAGTACCTCGCTGCGCGGATACTCTACTCCGCTAAACCTGCAAATCGGGCTTCGCTCATCAAAAGTCTCGAGCGTGATTGCGTCATCCCAGTGGGCGGTGAGTCGACAGTCGATGAGAGTAACTCGCGACCTTGCGACCAGGCGCAGCCAAACGACATAGCCGACGAGGCCGCTTGGAACTTCGAATACGACGCTTGCCGGAACCCCGCCAACCACGGCGCCTATAGGGCAAGAATTTTGCTGCCACTCCTCCGGCATTTCGATATCTACTCCCATCGCACGCAATTGGTTTGCGCGAGCCAAATGCGACGCCATCTCTGCTCTCGTCAGACTGCGTTTTATGATTGGCATTTGAACTCCTGTACTAAGTTGCAGATTCTTTCTGCACACCCTACACACCCTTCACGCTTACTGACTCGCCCCACCGCCAGGAATTTGCGCCTGCTGGCACTCCAAGCATCCCGCCACGAGCTTACCGAGGCCGAGGCTGCGTGCCAGTTGATGAATTCGGCGGATGGTGTCTCGATTTGCTAGGAGGAACATCCCTGAGCCGCGCCGGTGCCGACTGAGGCCGAGGCAAGCCAGCCTTTTGCCAATTTCTACCGGACTGTACTGCAGAATCTCAGCGCAGGAGAGCAAGTACGTGTTTATCGATTCCGTGAGCTCGCTAATTTTTATCTTTGTGGCTAACTCTCCACTTGCGCTTGGATGCAGCCGAGGCCAAAGGATCTCGATGATGGCCGAATCAACATTGCAGCTGTCCAACGCGCCGTCATCCTGGGGCTGCAAGAGCGGAATCACGCCGAGCGCAAGCTCAGGATCGCCCTGGACACAGGCCGCCAACTTGCTGGCAAGTTCATTTATCGGGAATCTCAACTCAGTTACGACGGACCGGCATATACGCACCTCGTGCAGATGGCGCAATCGATAGAGCAAAAGGCGCGGCTGAAAATAATCCGCGATGTCGGCCTGCTGCTGCTCATCCAGACGGGGAAGTTCAGGGTGTGGCGGTGGTAACGTGAGGTGAAGAGTTTCGTCGCTCAACGGTTGTGCTGCAGCCTCCATTCCAGAAAAGACTGCTTTCGCGCACGTAACAGCAATAACAGCACCACCATTGCCGGGAACAACGATTCCGCGGTAATTCGACTCGCTCCACAGGCTCCGAAGTCTAGACGGTAGACTTGGCTGATTGACCAACAGGGTGGGGCGGAGTGTCATCGGCAATGAGAGAAAGCCAGCCCGGGTAACGGCGGCCATCATCAGTGGACGCCGGCAGCAGGAGTGCAGCAGACGGAAAAGTCTAATCGCGCCCTCCATGGCGCCCCCACACACCGATAGAGTGGGTGGACTGGACAGGCAATCGGAAAACCAACTGGCGACAGTCCACAGTGCCAAACGCTGCGCTTCTGGTTCAGAAAAATCGAGGTAGGGCTCGAAGGCGGTGGCGAGTTCAGTGAATAGCTGCCGGGTTGTACCATAGTCGACCGGGACACCCGGGAACCGCGTCGCCTCCAGTATGCTGGGCTCTACGTCCACAGCCCTATAAATCCGACCGCCATACTCAACCTGCGGCGCAAGCGTCGCTTCTTGCCCATTCCAGAAGAGCAAGGCTGGTTGGTTGCCCCCGATGCCGGCAACGAGCTCGATGACAGAGCCGTCGGCGAAAATCTCGCCGGCGGTGGCGATGGTTCTACTCTCCGCTTCAGAGTTGTTGGTCGCACTCCTAGGTGCAGTCCTCGTCAAGGTTAACCCCCACCGCGAGCTGGTCCCAGGGACTACTCGCCCTCTTAGATTTTCGGGGAATAAAACTGTCGAGACGCGTTCTAGAGGATAGTGCGCAGTTCTAAGCTATGCTTCTGAGGCCAAACCTTAGCACCTTCGCAGAGCTGACGTTAGTGTACCACGCGGCGTCAAGGCCTCGATTAGCCATGCCTTTCTGAGCGGGTTGCTGCTCTGGCTACGGACTTGGCAGCCCTCTCGCTAAAGACGTCGATCCCGACATTCCGAAGGTAAGGCGGATGGTGCTGGGCCGCCGCAACGCCGCAGCATTTTCCGACCCGGCACACAATCCACCGCTTTGGTTGCACGTTGTCGTTCCGCCACAGCCATTCGCGGGAAATGGTCTCGGGCAATGCCCGGATCTTGTCCGAAAACTGGGCCAGCGAGTCGTAATCTCGGGAGGCAGTCAGCAAAGGCTTAGGGATATTCTCGCCGTGACTTTCCCGTCTGCCCTTTTTGACTTGCATCCCTTCATCTCTGTAAGTCTTTGTCCACACAAAAACCAAAACACCTGGCGTTGAAAACATTTGCAGGTTTTGTTAACATTAGCGCATGTGAGCTCAAAATGATAATTGCGGATGCGTCGGTGGTGATTGCTCTGGCGAAAATGCGCAGACTTAACCTGCTCAACTCAGTGTATCGTGACGTTTGGATCGGGCCCCAGGTAAAAGCTGAGACGATTGATGCCGGCAAAAGAATCTCCGCACCCGGGGTGGAGCGCATTGAAAAGGCAAAAGATGATGGTTGGTTGAAAGTTACGAAACTCTCATCGAAGGAAAGAAGAATAGCGCGCAGCGTCGTTTTAAAGGGAGGTCTCGACGCGGGCGAGGCAGAGTCCCTGGCCTTGGCTAGTTCTCGCAAACTCATGGTCATCCTGGATGACAGGGCGGCCCGATTATTTGCTGAGGTTATGGGAATCAGGTTTATTGGAACTGCCGGAGTGCTGTTCCATGCATTTGTCAAAAAGCATTTGACTCTCGATGAGCTCGAGCACGCGATCGAGGCGCTAAGCCAGACAATCTGGCTTGCTCCGGACGTCGTTGCGGAGGTATTGAAGAAAGCTCGGGAGGCGGAGCGATGAAAAACGAACAGATGGTGGGAACGAGGCTGCCTGAGACAGTGGTTCGGGACCTCGAAGCAATCGAGGAAGTCGAGCAATCCGATCGCTCGACAACTGTAAGAAAACTCTTATCTCGGGCAATCCAGGACTGGAAGCTGGACCACTACTCGCGCCTGTACGGCAGCGGCAAGCTCACCTTGGCACGTGCTGCCCACGGTGCTCGAGTTTCACTTTGGGAAATGATGGATTATGTGAGGACCAAGAAAATCACTGCACAGTATGACCTTCAGGATCTTCAACGAGATCTGCAAACCGTCGCCACCCGTGAAAGGCGCCATGCGACAAAAAAAACTTAATGCATCCCGCCACGAGAGCAGTCACGTTCAATTCAAACCCGACAAAACCGCGGTGCACGACGGTCCCGCATCCGACGAGCGATATCCCCGTGTGGATGCTGAAAGGTATCGAAAAACAGGCGGCGCGTCCGGTTGAAGTGACCGCCGGGAGGGGAGCGATTATGGACTATATATGGTGCAGTGAAGTCTTGCGCTGGGCCGTTCGGGTGTTCTGGCGAAGCGGGTCAGGGTGCAGCCAAGAAACGGGCCTGAGCTACAGCGCACTCCGCTTGAAGAAGAAACCACGGTGGCGCGGGTCTTCCGATGCCCTCGTCCCTGTACCCCGCGACCCAAAGCCCCAACATGGACCCATCTTGCAGCTGCCCGACTCCCGCGGTGGATCGATCTCCGTCAATCGGGTTACTAGCGTCAGCTGAACCAGTCGGACATGGGCTCACATTTGCTCGAACCCCCAAGGTATAAAAGAAAGGCGCTCACCGAAACCTTGCCACCCAGCCGCTCTGCGGTACGGACGCGATCAGTTGGGGCGACTTCGCTCTACAGTTGCCCAATCACCTTTAGGAAGTCGCCAAGCCGAATATCAAGCAGCGGCCGGACTTCGGAGATAAATCATGGGCTATAACGAAAGGTGAGGCCATGGCGAAGGACAAATCGAAAGGGACTAACCTAACAAACGATATCCAGAAACTGAGGGATAAGTACGGCCTGAGCGTAACCATTGGAACCGGGTCCATAATCATCTTTCACGGCCTACGGCCAGCTACTGGGCCAAAAGAGGATGACGTGCCAATCAATATTTCGCCGAATCGCAAGCCAAACTAGAGATCGGCATCCGAATAAGTAACCATGGTGCTGACGGGCGAATAGCTGTAAGAAGCTCAGGATGGCCTTTGTAATGTGGGCCTCGACGCCGGCGACTTTGGCATCAAGCAACCCCATGTTTCTGCTTTGGTGCGCAATCGCTCCGGCAATTTTTCGGTTGAACGTTTGATGGATTTCCTTACCGCCCTTGGTCAAGACGTGCACATTAGTGTAAGACCCACGAGCATTAGCCCAGTCTATCGAGAGCAAAGGCTTAACGCAGACGGAAGTGTCGCGCCCGACGGGTATCCCGGTATGGACGATCTCAGAACTCATTGCACAAAAGCGCGAATTTAACCGTGCTCATATTGAAAAACTCTGCGCCTACTTTGGGCTCGACCCAAAAGCATTCGTCCACGTGGCCAACAGAGAATTGGCCGCAAAGTAAGTCTTGATTATGCGGAGGAAGAAATTGTCT
>JAFAWX010000204.1 GCA_019241535.1 Acidobacteriota bacterium
GGCGTTCCGCTCGACCTCCTTGCCTCCGGAAGAACTCGACCAGCGGCCGGACTCGATCGGCAAAGCCATCCCGGAGACCGAGATCCTGGTGGTGAATTCCGACGGCCAGCCCTGCCGGGCCGGCGAACTGGGAATCCTCGTTCACCGCGGCCCGACGGTTTCGCTTGGCTACTGGGGTAAGCCCGAGCTCACCCGACAGTTTTTCCGCCCGCATCCGTTCATATCCGCCGATCAGGGTGGGGACACCGTCTGCTACTCCGGAGACCTGGTGAAGATGGACGAGGCCGGCTTCATATACTTCGCCGCTCGCGCCGACGGCCAGATAAAAAGCCAGGGCTACCGCGTCAGCCCCGCCGAAGTAGAAGAAATATTGATGCAGACGGGCGAACTCGCCCAGGCGGCGGTCATTGGTCTGCCGGCTGGGGAAGCAGGCGAGAATATTCACGCCATCGTTGTGCCGAACGGCATGAACGGGGTGAACAGCGACGAGATTCTCCGCCGCTGCGCCCGCCAACTGCCCGCTTACATGGTTCCCAAGAGCATCGAAGTGGTCGAGACTTTGCCCAAAACCCCGAACGGAAAGATCGACTACAAGTCGTTGCGTGCTGCCCGCATGGAGCGGTTCGCATGAAGCCACCGCTTCAGTGGTCGGCAGGGGAAGCGCAGCTCGGCGGGGTTGGCGTCGAGCAGATCGCCGCCACCTGCGGCACCCCGCTTTATCTCTATGACCAGAGCACGTTCCTCGCCCAACTCCGCCGGCTCCGCCAGGCGCTGCCCGAGGCCATCGAAATCTATTATTCGGTGAAGGCAAATCCAAACCCCAAGATCATCAGCATCTTTGTCGAGCGCGGCTGCGGCTGTGAAATCGCCTCGGGAGGCGAATATGTCCTCGCCCGCCGCGCCGGCGCCGCTCCGGAGAAGATCGTTTTTGCCGGGCCGGGCAAGGGACGCGAGGAACTCGAGCACGTCATCGCGCACGGCATAGGCGAAATTCATCTCGAAAGCTTCGACGAGATGGCCCTGGCCGAAGAGTTCGCCGAAAACCTTGGCGAGCGGGTTTCCGTCGCTCTGCGCATCAATCCGAGCACCGCCTCAGGCGGCGGTCTGCTGATGGGCGGACAACCCACGGCCTTCGGTTTTGAAGAAGAGTCGCTGCCCGAAGTATTAGCCGGCCTCGCACGTTGCCCTCATCTCCGGCTGAGGGGCGTCCACCTCTACACGGGAACGCAGATTCTGGACGCTCAGGCACTGCTCGCCCATTGGCGGCACGCTCTCACCATCGCTCGCCAGACGGCCGAGCTGCGCCAGGAGCCGGTTCGAACCATTGACCTTGGAGGAGGGCTCGGCATTCCCTACTTTGCTCACGAAAAGGAGCTCGATCTTGAAGCATTGAGTTCGGGGGCGCAGGCTCTTGTCCGGGACGCCCACAGCGACCGCTGGCTCGAGCATTCCAGGTTCGTGGTCGAGCCCGGGCGCTTTCTCGCCGGCCCCGCGGGCCTCTACGTGGCTCGCGCACGCTCGGTCAAAAGCTGCCGCGGTACGACCTTTGTAGTCCTCGATGGCGGCATGAATCATAACCTGGCGGCTTCGGGAAATCTCGGCCAGGTGGTCAGGCGCGATTATCCCATCGTGAACCTCAGCCGGCGCGAAGGCGCCGAATCGACGGTTGTGGTCGTCGGCCCGCTCTGCACTCCAATCGATACTCTTGGACGTAAGGTGAGAATGTCCTCGCCCCGGACAGGCGACTTGATCGCTGTCCTGCAGTCGGGAGCCTACGGGATGACCGCCAGTCCTCTCGAATTTCTCGGCCATCCCACACCCGCCGAAGTTCTTGTCGGGGCAGGTCAATACGAGGTTATCCGGGCTCAGCAGACGGGTTTTGGCGCGAGCCGCACGGTTCGCGAGCAGAATGAATCCTCTTTACTATCGACTGAGGTGAAGCTATGAGCAGCAGCCACGCCGCTCGTCCTTCAGGACTTGAACGGGTTGCGGATCTGTCGGAGGCAGCGTTCGTTTCGAAATACTTGGTAGGAAATCGCCCGGTCATCATTACCGGGGCGATGCGGGGCTGGAAGGCGCTTGAAACGTGGCGCCCCGAGGCTCTCCGCCGCCGCTTCGGTAATGAACGCGTGCAGGTTTACGGCGATCTGTTCCGCCTGGCGGCAATCAGTTCCCTTGGAGAATACCTGGAACGCTATTTCGATCAGCCGACGAAGAAGTCCGCATCGGTTCCCTACCTGCGCTGGTATTGCCACCTTACAAATGACGAGCGCGTGCCATGGGCGGATGAGATCTTCAATAAGATTTCAGATGAGTGGGAACGGCCGGCATTTTTCCCCTCCCATTCCTTCGTGCTCCCCTATTGTGCGCAGTCTGACTCGATTGATCCCACCCGGAACTGGTTTCCGGCGCGCGGGCTGTTCATCTCCGCGCGCGGAGCCCGTACCCGGCTGCATGCCGATCCGTGGGCGAGTGACGCCGTGCTCTGCCAGGTCTATGGACGCAAGGAATTTGTAATGTATGATCCTTCGCAGGCGCGGCATCTCACGGCGAACGGTAAGACCGTGGATATCGAAGCGCCTGACGTCGCCCTGTTCCCCTCATACTCCGAGGCACGCCCGGCTTTCCAGGACACGCTCGAGCCTGGTGAAATCGTGCTCGTGCCCGCAGGCTGGCTGCATCACTTCAATTCCGTTTCCGACAGCGTTTCGGTCACCTGGAATTTTGTGCACTCGTCGAGGTTGCAGGAGTTTCTGCGCTATCTCGTGCGCGGGCCAGGGGAGACCGAACTGAAGCAGTTGGGCTATGCCTATTCTGGATCCCGGTGACCGATGACTTCTCTGGGATTCGAGGTCGCCCTCGTCTGGTCACAAACTTGCATGTTCGAGTTCTTACTACGCCAGGAGAAAAATGCCCACCGATTTTGAGCTCACTATCCGGCCGCGCAAGGGATGGCAAGCTGTAGATTTTACAGAGGCCTATCTCTATCGCGAGCTGTTTGCCTTTCTGGTCTGGCGTGACGTCAAGATTCGTTACCGGCAGACCCTGCTCGGAGGCCTTTGGGCAATTCTCCAGCCCTTCATCGCCATGCTGATCTTCTCCTTTATATTCAATCGGCTGGCGCATGTTCAGAGCGACGGCCCACCGTACAAACTTTTTGCCTATGCCGGGCTCGCCCCGTGGACCTTTTTTTCCACTTCCGTAACCCAATCAAGTAACAGCCTCTTAGCCAATCATCAGCTAGTCTCAAAAGTATATTTTCCCCGTATTTTCATTCCTTTGGGGGCAATCGGAGCGCTGCTGCTCGACTTACTGCTTTCACTCGGGTTGTTTTTCGCCATGATGCTTTACTACCGCTGGCCGGCAACCGTCGCCCTGCTCTGGCTGCCGCTCTTCATCCTCGTAGCGGTGCTCGCCACGGCCGGAACTGGACTGACGCTATCGGCCCTGAATGTCAGCTTTCGTGACGTGAAGTACGTTGTGCCATTCCTGGTGCAGATGGGCCTGTTCGTCACCCCGGTAATTTACCCGGCGCGTTACGTCCCGGCCCGCTGGCAGGTTCTGCTGGGGCTGAACCCCATGGCGGGAGTGGTCATCGGTTTCCGTCACGCCCTGCTCGGCACCCCGGCTTCATGGGCGGTTATGGGGGTGTCAATCGGCGTAAGCGTCGCGCTGTTCGTTTTTGGCCTGCTCATCTTTCGCCGCATGGAGAATCGATTCGCCGACATCATCTGAGAAAACGCCGATCCTAAATTCGAAATGAAACCAATCCTCGAAATCCGGGAACTGTCGAAGCAGTACAAGCTGGGCTGGCAGCGCCTGCGCAAGGCGCAAAACGTGCGCGAGCTGATCGCGGACGGCCTGACCAAGCCGCTGCGCATGCTTCGAGGCAACCAGAACCATGGGCCGGCCAAGCAGGAACCTTTCACCCTGTGGGCGCTTGAGAAGGTCAACCTCGATATCTACGAAGGCGACATTATCGGCATCATCGGCCGCAACGGTGCCGGGAAGAGCACGCTGCTGAAGATCCTCTCGCGCATAACCAGTCCGAGCAACGGCACGGTGGTCATACGGGGCCGGCTGGCAAGCCTGCTCGAAGTCGGGACCGGCTTTCATCCCGAGCTTACCGGAAAAGAGAACATCTTCCTCAACGGGGCCATCCTGGGCATGCGCCGGGCAGAAATTATCCGCCGCTTCGATGAGATCGTGGCCTTCGCGGAGGTGGAAAAATTCCTCGACACCCCGGTGAAGCACTACTCCAGCGGCATGTACGTGCGCCTGGCATTTGCCGTGGCCGCACACCTAGATCCCGAGATCCTGGTGGTCGACGAAGTCCTGGCCGTAGGCGATCTATCGTTTCAGAAGAAATGCTTGGGAAAGATGGGCGAGGTAAGTCGCAGCGGGCGCACGGTATTGTTTGTCTCTCACAACATGGCGGCCATAGAAAACCTGTGCACGCGTGGCATCGTGCTGCATCAGGGCAAGCTGCATTTCGACGGCGCCACTAAAGATGCCATCCAGTATTACCTGAACAGCCTTTCGACCCGCTTTGGTACCGGGCATGTGGTCGACCTCGATGGCGTCGGCGACCGCCGTTCGATCGTCGCCCCCCTGTTGAAGCGACTGGAATTTTTTACCGAAAATGAGCAGCCGCTGCTTGAAGGCCTGCCCACGGGTTCGAAGCTGAAGATACGAGTGCACTTTGATCTTCCCGGCCCCACCCTTAGCTTCAACGTGGGGCTGGGGTTCAACAACAGTTATGGGCAGCGTGTATTCACCGCCCACAGCATGTTTGAACCCAATCGTTCGGTGAAGGAATCTGTCGGCCCGCAGGTGTTCACCTGCGAAATCCCCAGCTTCACGCTGATGCCGGGCGAGTATTCGGTGAAGGTCTTTTTGGAGTTGAAAAACCGGGAAGCCGACGCGATCGAAGACGCCGCGAAGATCAGCGTTCTCGAATCGGACTTCTACGGCACCGGTAAGGTACCCAAAAACGGCATGTTTGTGCTCGAGCACGGGTGGTATCTCGAGCAGGCGGCGGACGCAAAATAAGAGCAGCGGCTTAGCGGAGCAGGAGATGTCGGAAGACAGCAAGACCGCCAACTTGAGCCCGGCAAAACGAGCGCTACTTGAGCGTCTGCGCAAGCGCGCCCCCCTGGCGCCTGCTCCGCTCATCCGACCTCGTGCCTCCCGCCATCGCGCCCCTTTGTCCTTTGCGCAGCAGCGCATGTGGCTGATCCAGCAGCTCGATCCCGAGAGCTATCTCTATAACGAGCCGCGGGCGCTTCGCATCCACGGGCAGCTCGGTGCCGGCGTTCTCGAACGCGCGCTGAACTCGGTCATCGCTCGCCACGAGGTCCTCAGAACCACCTTCCGCGAAGATCGCAACGGAGAGCTTTGGCAGGAGATATCGCCCGAGCTCGAGATTCCACTGCCCGCAACCGACCTGAGCTCGCATCCTGAACCAGAGCGGGAAGAGGAACTCAAGCGCCGGATGCTCGAGTTCGGCCGCCAGCCGTTTGATCTCACCCGGCTTCCTCTTTTGCGCGCGCACCTTTACCAGCTCGGCGCCCACGATCATGTGCTGGCCATGTCGTTCCATCACATCATCAGCGACGGATGGACAGGAGGCATTTTCTTTCGCGAGCTCGGCGAGTTCTACCAGGCGGAGCTTTCCGGCGCGCGTCCGCAATTGCGCGAGCTGCCCGTGCAGTATGCCGATTACGCCCTCTGGCAGCGCGAGTGGATGCAGGGTCCGGTACTCGAAAACGAGCTGAAGTTCTGGCAGAAACATCTTGAAGGCGCGCCTCCGTCGATCGATCTGCCAAGCGACCGGGCTCGTCCCGAGGCCCTGGATTATGCCGGCGAATTCGCCTCGATCCCGCTCAGCCGTGCACTCTCGGACCGCTTGAAGGAGCTCGGCCGCGATGAGGCAACCACTCTTTTCCCCGTGTTCCTGGCGGGATTAAACCTGCTGGTAGCGCGCTGGAGCGGTCAGCAGGATCTGGTTGTCGGAACCATAAGCGCCAATCGCGACCACATGGAGATCGAAAACCTGATTGGCTGCTGCACAAACTTTCTTCCTCTGCGTTCGCAGGTGGTTCCGGAGCAGACGGCGCTAGATTTACTGCGGCGCACCAAGAAGGTCGTACTTGAAGGCTTCGAGCATCAGAATTGCCCGTTCGAGAAGATCACCGAGGCGGTGCGGCCGCAGCGGGCGCTGAATGTAAACCCTCTTTATAACATCTCGCTCCAGGTACAGAACTATCCCGAAATGGCCTTCCGCACGGCAGAGCTCGAGGCACGACTCATCCGTTTCGACCTGGGAGTCGCCTTCCTCGATCTGCGCTTCCTGGCCGAGGAGCGGGACGGCGTGCTTTGGCTGGATTGCGAATACAACCGGCACTTGTTTGACGCGAAAACGATTGAAGCCCTGCTGCGGGGCTATGTGTCGGTTCTCGAGCAGATCGCACTCCGACCGCAGATGCGCGTTCGAGAAATCACTCTGCCCCACTCTCTTCTCGAGCAGGCCCGGGCGGCACGCAAGCGTCTCGCCCGTGAGACCCTGCTGATTACTGCGAGCTTCACGGCTGAGCCGCTGTCTGAACCGCTCTCCTTCTGGATGAAAGAGCTCGGGATCTCAGCCGAAGTGAGCTTCGCTCCTTACGGTCAGCTGTTCCAGCAGCTGCTCGATCCGGCAAGTCTCGTTGCTGGAAATACAGAGGGAGCAAACATCTTTCTCGTTCGCTTTAGCGACTGGCTGCGCGGGCTGAAAAGCGATAGTGAAGAGGAAGCCAGGCGGGAGATTACGCGCAATGTCAACGAGCTTGCGCGGGCAATCGAGTCGGCTGCCGGACGTTCCCCGCTTCCCCTGATCCTGGCAGTTTGTCCTTCTCCCGGCAGCATGGGCGCAGCTCCGGAGTGGGCGGAGTTTTTGGCGCGTATGGAAAACTCGCTCCTCGCGCGGCTTGCCGCGGTCGATCACGTCTATGCTATCTCTCCGGCCGATATTCTGCGCCGCTATCCGGTCGAAAATTACCACGACGAGTATTCCGACAAGCTCGGCCATATCCCGTACACGGCACCTTATTTCACGGCTCTTGCTTCCACCCTGGCCAGGTGCTGGTTCTCTCTGCGCAGCTCTCGCCGGACGGTGATCGTCATCGACGGCGATGACACGTTGTGGACGGAAAACCCCGCCGAACAGACGTGGGTCGACGCCTCTCGCCGCATCCTTGGGGAGTTCCTCGTCCGCCAGGTCGAATCCGGCATGCTCCTGGCGGTTACCACGAGCAGTCCCCAAGCGGCCGATCGGGTATTCCTCGAAAATTCGGGCACGGTCCTCGGGGACGAGCACATTGTTGCCCGGCGCGTGAAGTCCGATTCGCCCACGCGGGATCTTGAAGACCTCGCCCGCGAGCTCGGAACCGGCCTTGAGCAGTTTGTTTTCTTCGCCCGTCAGGCGCAGTCCTGCGCCGAGGTCCGGTCGCGCTCTCCCGAGGTCCTGTGCCTCGAACTGCCGCAGGACTCCCGCCAGTTCGCGGGCTATCTCGAAGCCGTCTGGGCTTTTGATCGCTGGAAGCCTGCAGGCGAGCAGGCCCTCTCGGTTGCTGACGTCGCCGGTCAAAACCAGCTTCTCACGCGCATTGCCCGGGAACTACGCGACCTGGGCCAGATTTCTCGGGCTCTTGAGGCAAAACGCGTCGTCGGCCGCGAGGTACGCGCGGCCTGGGTTGCCCCGCGCACCCCCATCGAAGAGATGGTAGCCGGCACCTGGTCCGAGCTGCTGAAGCTCGAGCGAATCGGTGTTCATGACGACTTCTTCGCTCTCGGGGGACATTCCCTGCTGGCAACCCAGGTTATGGCGCGTGTGCGCCAGACGCTGAACGTCGAGCTGCCTTTGCGCACCCTGTTTGAGGCTCCCAGGCTGGCCGAGTTCGCCGGACGAATCGAGGAAGCGCGCACCAGCCGCGAACAGTTACGCGCGCCAGCAATTCCCAAGCTTGCTGGTCGCGATCGTCTGCCTCTTAGCTTCGCGCAGCAGCGGCTCTGGTTTCTCGATCAGCTGGAGCCCGGCAATCCGATCTACAACATTCCGCAGATGTTCCGGCTGCGTGGAGTGCTCGACGCTCCGCGGCTTGAGCGCTCGCTCAATGCCATCGTCGCCCGACACGAATCCCTGCGCACCAGCTTTCAGGCTGAAAATGGAGAGCCGATCGAGGTCGTAGCCCCGCGCCTGGAGCTACCGCTTCCGCTGTCTGACCTGCGCGGACTTGAGGGGCCAGAGCGCGACGCGGAGGTGGAGCGACTGGCGGCCGAAGAAGCCGCCGAGCCTTTCGATCTTTCCCGCGGGCCGCTCTTGCGCGCCCGCCTATTGCGTTTGAGCGCCCAAGACCACGTGCTGCTCCTGACCATGCATCACATCGTCAGCGACCGCTGGTCGCTCGGATTGCTCTCCGAGGAACTGGCCGCCCACTACCGGGCGTTCACCGCCGATGAGCCCTGCCCGCTGCCGGAGCTTCAAATCCAATATCCCGATTTTGCCGCGTGGCAGCGCAGCTGGCTGCAGGGCGAAATCCTCGAAAAGCAGCTTACGTACTGGAAGCGGCAGCTCGAGAGCGCCCCCGGCGTACTGGAACTCCCAGCCGACCGTAGCCGCCCGGCGGTGATGTCCCACCGCGGACGAACGCAGACGATTCTTCTCGAGCGCGACTTGCTCGACAGGCTCAATCGCCTGAGCCAGACCGAAGGCGTGACCCTTTACATGACCCTGCTCGCGGCCTTCCAGACGCTTCTCGGGCGCTACACCGGGCAGGAAGACATCGTCGTCGGGTCTCCCATCGCCAACCGGAACTTCGCTGAAGTCGAGCCACTCATCGGATTTTTCATCAACACGCTGGCCTTGCGCGGCGACTTGTCGGGCGATCCAAGTTTCCAGGAACTGCTGGTGCGGGTGCGAGAGACCTGCCTCGAGGCTTACGCGCATCAGGACATTCCGTTTGAAAAGCTGGTCGAAGAACTCGAGCCCGAGCGCAGCCTGGCACACAGCCCGATTTTTCAGGTCATGCTCGCCGTGCAGAACGCGCCCATGCGCCCGCTCGAGCTTCCCGCCCTCGAGGTGGAGCGAGTGCCCCTCTACACCGCCACTTCGATGTTTGACATGTCCTGGTTTGCCATCGAAGTGCCGCAAGGCCTGACGATCCGCGCCGAGTACGCAACCGACCTTTTCGACGACGACAGGATTGCCCGCGCCCTGGGGCATTTCAAGACTCTCCTCGAATCGATCACCGCCAACCCCGCACAGCGTCTGTCGCAGTTCTCGATTCTCGGCCAAGAAGAGCGGGACCAGTTGCTTGTCGCGTTTAATGAGAACGGAGCCGACCTTCCCGGCCCCTCGTCTTTACCCAAGCTCATCGAGCGGGCTGTAGCGCGTTTCCCCGAGCGGACGGCGGTCGTCTGCGGGGGGGAGCGCCTGTCGTATCGGGAATTGAACGAGCGATCGAACCGGATTGCCCAGCATCTCGTCGGCCTCGGAGCCGGCCCCGATGTGCTTATCGCGATCTTTCTCGAACGCACGTCTCGCCTGCTGCCGGCAATTATCGGCGTACTGAAGGCGGGCGCGGCATACGTGCCCCTCGATCCCAACTATCCCCGCGAGCGTATCGCGGCCATCGTTCAGGATGCGCGTGCGCCCATCGTGCTCACCCAGCAGTCGCTTGCCCCGCAGGTCGCGGGCGCGGTAGCGAAGATTATCTGCCTCGATTCGGATTGGGACCGAATCGAACGCGAGCCAGGAGAGAATCTCCAGCGCGAGCCGCAACCGGAAAACCTCGCCTATGTCCTTTTCACCTCCGGATCAACCGGACGTCCGAAAGGCGTGGCCCTCGAACATCGGAGCGCTGCGACCTTCGTCAAGTGGGCGCAGACAGTGTTTACCGACGAGGAACTTTCGGGCGTGCTGCTTTCGACGTCGGTGTGCTTTGATCTCTCGATATTTGAGATTTTTGTTCCCCTCAGCGCCGGCGGAAAGGTCATCGTCGTCGAGAACGCGCTTTACCTTCCCGCCGCCGAGGCGCGGGACGAGGTAAGCCTGATCAATACCGTGCCCTCGGCCATCGCCGAGCTGATCCACAGCCGGTCGGTTCCGCCTTCAGTGAAAACCATTAACCTTGCCGGCGAGGCGCTTTCGCCCTCGCTGGTAGGCGAGATCTACGCGTCGAGCAACGCCGCAAAGGTGTACAACCTCTACGGTCCGACCGAAGACACCACGTATTCGACTTACACCCTGACCCTCGCTGGCCGGCCGGTCACGATTGGTCGTCCCCTGCCAGGTACGCAGGCCTATGTGCTCGACAGCCACAGCAACCTGCAGCCAATCGGTGTTCCCGGGGAGCTTTATCTCGCCGGCGCCGGTTTAGCCCGAGGATATTATGGGCGTCCGGACCTGACCGCGGAACGTTTCCTTCCAAATCCGTTCGGCCCCGACAATTCCCGCATGTACAAGACCGGCGACCTTTGCCGCTGGCGGCCGGAAGGAACTCTCGAATACCTCGGCCGCCTGGACCACCAGGTCAAGCTTCGCGGATTCCGCATCGAACTGGGCGAGATCGAATCTGTCCTGACCCGGCATGCGGGTGTGCGCCAGTCCCTGGTGATGGCCCGCGAGGACGAGCCTGGGATGAAACGGCTCGTCGCCTATGTGGTCCCCTCGGCGGGCGAACGCCCAGGCGAGCAAGAGCTTCGCGAGCACTTGAACGAGAGCCTGCCCGAGTTCATGATCCCCTCGGCGTTCGTGTTTCTCGACGCCTTTCCCCTCACTCCAAACGGCAAGGTCAATCGCCAGGCTCTGCCCGCGCCTGAACTGAAGCATTCGACCGAGGACTTTGTTGCCCCCCGCACTCCGATCGAAGAAATGGTGGCCGCCATTTGGGCGAAAGTGTTGCATATTGATCGAATCTCGGTTAACGACGACTTCTTCATGCTAGGCGGGCACTCCTTGCTGGCCACGCAAGTGGTTTCGCGTCTACGCCAGTCTTTTAACGCCGATATTTCCCTGCGCGCGATATTTGAAACCCCGACGGTTCGCGAACTGGCAGAGCGGGTGGAAGCGCTGCGCACCCCGGGGGAAAAACACGGGCAAGCGATTCCCCGCCTGCCGCGCAATGCAGCCCTTCCGCTTTCCTTTGCCCAGCAGAGACTCTGGTTTTTGAATCAGCTCGAACCGAATAACCCCCTCTATAACGTGCCGATCGCCATCGGCATCACCGGGCAGCTGGACTTCGCAGCTCTGGTTCGGGCGCTGAACGAAATTGTGCGCCGACACGAGGTACTTCGCACGACCTTCGAGCTTCGCGACAACCAACCGCGCCAGGTGATCGCTCCCGAGCTCGCGCTTGACGTACCGATTTCCGATCTGAGCGGGGTAGCCCCTGAAGCCCAGCAGGCCGAAGTAAGGCGGCTGGCAATTGAAGGGGCAAAAGAAATTTTCAACCTCGAGCGTGGACCGCTGTTTCGCGCCAGCTTGCTGCGGCTTGCCGGCGAAGAACACGTTCTCTTGTTGAACATGCATCACATCGTCAGCGATGGCTGGTCGCTGTGGCAGTTCATCCGCGAGCTCGGGCCGCTTTACGGGGCATTCATCGAAGGCCGGCCGTCGCCCCTTCCGGAATTGCCGATTCAATACGCCGATTATGCGGTGTGGCAGCGCCAGTCGATGGCGGGCGAAGCCCTCGAACGGCACTTAGCCTACTGGACGAAGCAGCTCGAAGGAGCTCCGCGGGTGCTCGAACTGCCTGCCGACCGGATGCGGCCTGCGGTCGAGAGCTACCGCGGCGCGACTTTGACGCGAAAGTTTCCCCTTGAGCTTCTTGAGCGCCTCCGGGCGCTGAGCAGGGATGAAGGCGCCACTCTGTTCATGACCTTGCTGGCGGCCTATCAAATCCTGCTCGAGCGCTACACCGGACAGGAAGACGTGGTCGTGGGCTCGCCCATTGCCAACCGCACGCGCGCCGAAATCGAGGAGCTCATCGGATTTTTCGTCAATGCCATCGTGTTGCGCACCGACCTCTCCGGAAACCCGAGCTTCCGCAAGCTACTCAGCCGGGT
>JAFAWX010000409.1 GCA_019241535.1 Acidobacteriota bacterium
AAAATTACCGCCGGGGTCTCACCGTCAAAAGGTAGCACGCCGGTCGCCATCTGGTAGAGCACCGTCCCGGTAGAAAACAGATCGGTCCGCGCGTCCACGAGTTGCCCTCGAGCCTGTTCGGGAGACATGTAGGAGACTGTTCCGATGGTCGTTCCCGCTGAAGTCAGTTCGTTGCTTGAAACCAGTGTCTCTCCCGGATCCACCGAGAGTCCTTTGGCGATTTCGCCGTGGTTCATCTTTGCCAGCCCAAAGTCCAAAATCTTCACCCGTCCGCTCTCGGTCAGAAAGATGTTTGCCGGCTTAATATCGCGGTGGACGATGCCCTTGGCATGGGCTGATTCCAGGGCATCGGCCATCTGGATAGCGACCGGCAACAGTTTACTCACATCCATCGGCTGCCCGTTCATGGTGCGCGCCAGGGTCTCCCCCTCGAGCAACTCCATGACAATGAAATGGCGGCGTTCGCTGTGCTCAATCGCGTGGATCGTACATATGTTGGGGTGATTCAGGGAAGAAGCGGTGCGCGCCTCGCGCTGAAATCGTTCGAGCAACTGGCTGTCCTGTGCCGTTTCCGGAGGAAGAAATTTCAGGGCCACGCGGCGGCCAAGCTGGGAGTCGTCGGCTTCGTAGACTACCCCCATGCCACCCGAGCCTAACTTGCGCAGAATCCTGTAGTGCAGAAGAGATTGGCCGATGAGAGAATCATGAGTCGAATCTTGGTTCATATCAGACGCTTCCTAGTATAGAGGACGAAGCGCTCAAGTGTGAGGCGGGTCCGCGACGAGAGGAGCCTGCTTCCAACCGGCCTGGATCGTCAGGTGTGGGTGTAGCAGAATGGTCTCTCGCCGCGCTTTCGTTCTCTTTTTGACCTTTTACTCAGCGAGGCCTCACAGGACTTGAGAAGCTGCGCATGATGGTGGTCGGGGAGCTTCTTGCCTTCCCCGTTGAATTCGCGGCTAGAATATTTGCCGATCCTCTCAGCAGCCCAGGGATTTGCTATCACGGGTAGAAGGGCGACCAGTATTGCTGTTGATATAAACGATGAAGGCATACCATGGCTGAAAGTTCAAAGGCAATGCCATTTTCTGACCTTGAACTCGCCAGGCGCTTGGAGCGTGCCGAGGGGTACGCATCTGTGCAGTACGCGAAGGCACGCCGGCAGCTATTCCCGGAGAGCGGCGCCGATTGGATTGAATCAGCGGGTGCGTACGCCATATTCGACGGCATCGACTCTCCTGTCACCCAGACTTTCGGGCTTGGGATATTCGAAGAACTGAGCTCCGCCGCGCTGGATGCAATTGAGCATTTCTTTCGCCAGCGTGCTGCGCCGGTGTTTCACGAAGTCACTCCTTTCGCCGGAGTGGCGGCGCTGGACTTACTCTGCAGGCGCAATTACCGGCCGATAGAAATCAGCAATGTTCTTTATTGCCCGGTCGAACGACCGCTGGCTGAAAACGAAAGCGCGGCCCGAGTGCGCGTCATCGGTCGCGAGGAGGCGTCGCTCTGGAGCAACATTAGTGCCAGAGGATGGGCGCCGGAACATCCGGAGCTGCTGGAATTTCTTCTGCAAATTGGCACCATATCCTCGGCACGGGAGCAGAGCGTCTGCTTTCTGGCCGAAGTTGACGAGCGACCTGGAGCGGCTGCCGTGCTTTGTATTCATCAAGGCGTGGCATTGTTTGCGGGCGCGGCGACCATCCCTGAACTGCGGCGTCGCGGACTGCAAAGGGCGCTCCTTCACGATCGCATGCGCTACGCCTTCGACCATGGATGCGACTTGGCCATGATGGTCGCCTTGCCCGGCAGCGCTTCACAGCGCAATGGCGAGCGTCACCGATTCCGCATAGCGTACACGCGAACGAAATGGCGATTGTGCTCTCAGGCCTATACCGGATGATTGGGCGAATAGAGCGACTGCCTCACACCTTGCTTTTTTCGCCGGCAAGTTGTTTCCGAGGCAGCCAGCCGCCGGGTTCAGGCGGGCGGTGGACGCTACTTCTCGGCGATGGTGAAGGTCACGCTGGCGACATCATTCGGACGGATGGTGATCTTCTTTGACCAGGTTTGTCCGGGCGGAAACACCGGCCGCGCTACCTGGTGCTGGGTAAGGACGTCAATCGAAGTTTCCTGCCGCATGATTTTCCATCCTTCGTGCCAAGCAACGATCTCGTAGTCGCCAGGAGGAACATCGGTGAGCGTAAAGCCGCCGCTTTCATCGGTTACGGCGTAATAGGGATGGGATACAACCAGCATTTCTGCATTCATCCAGTTGTGGCCACCGTTGCATCTCAAGGTGGTTAGACCAGGCGTAGACATTTGATGGGAAATCACCTGGTTGGGAAAAGGGAAAGGCAGGTTGTAGGTTGCCGCGCCTTCCATATGTATGGTGTGCAGGGTGGCGTCGGAACTTTTCATTTGCAACGTCCCGTTGGCCGGCACCAGCAGGATGTGCGGTATATAACGGCAATGCTTTTGGTCCAAAAATTGGCGCTGGGTGGGAAGATCCAATGCCTTACCACTGGTCACATCTTTCAAGAATACGACCGTGTTCGCCACGCCGCCCTCAGGGCCGATAACCAGGCGTTCGAGATCGGCTATTCCATGCGCGTCAGGGTCGCAGATCTTGGGATCTTTGTTTATCGTTAGGGTGGCCAGTTTTGGTACCGGGCCGGACCACTTCACAAGACCGCGAATTGTGCCACCGTCGTTCACACTAACAACGTGGTAACCTTGTCCGTAAGCGCTCGCCGCTACCAGCAGCAGGACACAGAACTGCGCCAGACGCCATAAACTCCGCATAGAGAACCTCTCTCATAGGATTCGGCACCTGAACGTTCCCGTCAACGCAGATCACTTAGAGAAAGGTAACCTAGGTAACGCGAATCGGTGCAAATCGGGCTACCGCGCCGGGCGCTGGATCGCATTAACAAAGTTTTACCGTTGGTTTTGCGATCAAAAGCTTAATTTTTGGCATCGGCCTCCTCGCATGTTTTTTCTTCCGCCAGAGCCACCTTTGATGAATACTGCTGCAAAGAACAATGGCCGATTGGAGCTAGAATGTGCGGGAAAATTCATCGCCATGCGCGCGCCCGGATATTGCGGAAAAGCTTCGATGGCGATCATCCTGCTGTTCTGTATGTCGCCGGGCCGGGAGCAAGCAATAGCACAAGGGAGCGCAGCATCCCCGACCGGCCTCCCCGCCGTGATTCGCAAATTCCCACTGACCAGGTTTTATGACACAGGCGATCCCCTGCCTCGAGGCCAACCCGGAGAATTGATCCGCTCGGCAAAATTCACTGAATACCAACTGCCTCTCACGGTATCGGCGGTTCGCCTGATATATCACTCCCGTTCTGCCGATGGCGACGATGTTGCTGCATCAGCCGTCGTGTTGTTTCCCGATGGAGAGGCGCCCGCCGGAGGTTGGCCGGTAATCGCGTGGGCGCACGAGTTAAACGGTGTTGCCCGCCACTGCGCTCCCTCGCTCTCTCAAACCTTGTCACATGGACCATTCCTCTCCATGTACGTACAACTCGGGTACGCCATCGTGGCTACGGATTACACAGGACTGGGAACGCGTTTCCGCAATGCGTTTGCGGATCTATCGGCGAATGCGTTGGACGTCGTTTATTCGGTTTCCGCCGCTCGCCAGGCGCTGCCGGGGCTCGATCGCAGATGGGTTGCCATGGGTACGGGGGAAGGTGCAATGGCCGCGATCGCGGTGGCGGAACTGGAACAGCCGATTCAGCAACCCAAT
This sequence comes from Acidobacteriota bacterium, assembly GCA_019241535.1. GTDB lineage: Bacteria > Acidobacteriota > Terriglobia > Terriglobales > Acidobacteriaceae > Gp1-AA145. The sequence continues at coordinate 3,758 of JAFAWX010000409.1, forward strand.
TATCTTGGGAGCATCACGCTTTCTCCATTGGCTGACTTTGAAGATCTGCTGGATTCACCAAGCGCTCTCTCCTACAAATGGCCACTCCTGTTCGCCTACGGCATCAAGACCGTCTTTCCGCAATTTCAACTGAATAGCCTATTGAGCGACAAAGGCCTGCTCCTTTACCCGGAGATTGAAAACACTTGCAGCGAACCTGGAGCATTACGGGAGAGTTCGGCGATGGGGATCGTCAGACCGAACTGGAAAACCGCCAACCTCGTACAAAAATACTTAAGCCGGAACCACGTAGGCCTGAAACCGGCCAGCGCCCCACTGCTTGTTTTGGGCAGCGGAGTCGATGCATCGGTGGCAGAGACAGCCAAGGTTGTCCGCCGCCTTTGTAAGAAAGGAGACCGGGTGCAGTTTCACACGTACCCTGAATCCGACCCCGGCAGAGTGATCGGCGATTCGGTGAGAGACCAGATTACGTGGATTCAGGCGAGATTTCGGACCAGCTCTGCACCCACCAACTGCTCGCAAATGCTCGGCATGCCGTAGTCCCTCGGAACATCTAGCGAAAGGACTCTCCGGTAGGAGGGTCCTAAACTTTTTCAGCGATCAGCGCCGCGAGGACGATCGGCAGGTATAGCACCGAGGCGCGGACTACGCGGCCAGCCATGACCGGCGTAGCCGATTTAGCCAGTTTTACCGCAGGATATAAAAAAAGCGCTCCTGCAATGGCGGTGACGATCAAATAGATGGGTTCGCGAACACGAGCAGCAGGCAGTAACGCTGTTATTACCAGAACGATGGTGAAAGCAAGTATTTCAACGCGGGCGAAGCGAGAGTGTTGATCATCGCGGGGCAACATCTGAAAGCCGGCGCGGGCATAATCTTGGCGATACATTAAGGCAATGGCCAAAAAGTGGGGAAATTGCCAGAGAAAAACTATTGCGAATAAGAACCAGGCCTGGCCTTCGATATGGTCGCGCGCTCCCGCCCAACCTATGAGCGTGGGCATGGCCCCGGGGAATGCACCGAGCAGGGTGCACCACGGGGTTTTTTGCTTCAGCGGAGTGTAGACCATGAGGTATGACAGCAAAGCGGAGATTGCGAGCAGGCTGGACAGACCGTTCACGGCTACAGCGAGATACACGCCACCGCCGACACTCAGCACCAGACCGAACAGGAATGCCTCTCGGGAGCTGAGCCTTCCAGCGGGCAGAGGCCGAGCCATCGTACGGCGCATGCGGCCGTCTTTCTCTCGTTCCATCCACTGATTGAAGGTGGCTGTACCGCTGGCTACCAGAAGGGTTCCGCACAGAGTGTTTACCAGTGCAGCGACTCTGAGCGGTGCCGGCGAAGCGAGGCAAAAACCCGTCGAGGTTGCCATAACAATGAGCAGATTCACTTCTGGCTTGGTCAGGATGTAGTAATCGCGAAGCTTCGAAGTAAAGTCGGCAACGGCGGTCGATTTCTTCATCAGGTCAGCAGTCAGCTTACCAATCCTGTCCGGATTGGTCGCAGGATTCTGTCCGTCGATTCTGATTGCGCTTGTGACGAACGACGAAGATCATGCCAACTGAGGCAAGCGTGGGCGGAACTATAAGGATGAGAATACCGCTGCGCAGTGCCTGAATCATCCTCATTCCGGCCGAGGCCGCTTGCGTATAACACAACGCACACTGTTGGGGGAAGGCCGGCAACGCCGCGAAGAGAAGCAGGAAACCGCAGAAAACCAGGCTAAGATTCCTGACCGCGTTCCTGCTCATTAGGTTGATCCTCAACCCGCCCTCAACTTGGCCCCGTGTTGGTGATCCGGAAAAGCAATAGACGGAAGCTATCAGTCCAGATCCAATTCATAGCGGCCAGCACGAAAAGCATGAAGTATGCGACAAACTTGAAGAAGTTACGCTTCTCGGAGCTCAAATTCATCATGAACAGCACGATCAGAATGCCTTCAATGACCCCAAATGTCAGCATACGGACGACCATCTGCCCGCCTTCTATCTTGCGGTAACCGACAAGAAATTGCAGCCCGGTGATCAGCAGCAGCGCGGCATATACGGCGATGTGTTTCTTAATTCCGGTTCTTTGTGTGGTCGCCACAGTTGCCTCTCTTGTTGTGCAGCTATCGTGCAACGTTCATCAGATAGACGGCGGGAACAATAAATAGCCATGCCAGGGTGACGAATTGCCAGTAAATATTCATGATTTCGAGATCATTGGCCTTATACCGGCCTCCGCGATAGCGGACCCCCACGATGAGCAGAGCGGCCGACCCCACCGACATGTGAAGCAGACTGAATCCGGTGATGACATAATAGGCCGCACCGAAAGCCGCGGGTCCCCACGGATTGTGCAGCAACCCCATGCCTCGGGCGCCCATTTCGAGCCACTCGCGAATGTGGAGAAGGGAGAAGAGCACGCCGCCGGCGGCGGTAATCATCGTCCAGCGAAAAGCCCGCC
>JAFAWX010000121.1 GCA_019241535.1 Acidobacteriota bacterium
AGTTCGCGAACATTGCCGGGCCAGTCGTATTTCTGTAGGCGCTCAGCTAGATCGGGAGCAAGTTCGCGCGCAGGGGCGCCGCTGCGCCGGTTCAGGTTGGCGGCCACGTGGTCGAGGAGCGCAGGTATATCGGCGCGCCGCTCCCGAAGAGGCGGCAGGTGGATTCGGGCGACATTCAGGCGGTAGTATAGGTCCTCGCGGAATGTGTTCTCCGCCACCTGGCGTTCGAGATCGCGGTTGGTGGCGGCGATAACTCGAACGTCGATCGAAATCTCGCTCGTACCTCCGACAGGACGCACCGAGCGCTCCTGCAAAACGCGCAGCAGCTTTACCTGCATGGTAAGCGTCATCTCGCCGATCTCGTCCAGAAAGATCGTGCCCGCATCGGCAACCTCGAACAGGCCGCGCTTGTTCTGATTGGCGCCCGTAAAGGCGCCTTTTACGTAGCCGAACAGCTCGCTCTCAAGCAAGGTTTCGGGAAAGGCGCCGCAGTTGATCGACACAAACGGTTCCCCGGCACGTGGGGAACAGGTGTGCACGGCCCTGGCAACTAGTTCCTTGCCCGTCCCGCTCTCGCCATAAATCAGCACCGTACTCTGGGTGGAAGCGACCGTGCGGATCGTCTGCTTCAGCTTCTCCATCAGAGGACTGACGCCGATGATGTGATCGAGCGAGTTGCGCGCAGCGGCGTCGCGTTTCAAGGCGAAGTTCTGTCGGCTCAGAGCAACTTGTTCGAGAGCCCGCCGAATGGCCAGTTTGATCTCATCGACCAGTGCCGGAGACTTCCGAATGTAGTCTTTCGCCCCGCCGGCTTTTACCGCTTCCACGGCGGCTTCGTAGTCGTCGACGGCGGTTATGAGAATAACTGCAGAGTCGGGGGAGGTCTGATGCGCGTGCCGCAGAACTTCGATGCCGTTGATGTTGGGCATCTTGATGTCGGTGATGATCACGTCGTAGATGGCGGAGTCCAGCTTCTTCTTGGCTCCCTCACCCGAGCTCACGGTTTCGACCTTGTAACCTTCGCGCCGTAGAGTGATATCGAGCATTTCACATACCGAGCGCTCGTCGTCACAAATCAGGATGTTAGGCATGAGCCCCCTCCCCGAACATCCGCTCTGCGACTTGGCTGGAGCCTTTTGGCGCTGCAGCGGCAAGCGCCGCTGGCTGCGCCACGGCTGCGCCCGCTTCCGCCGCCTGGCGGAGGCGCAAGATGAATGTGCATCCCTGACCAGATTTCGAGCGCACCCATACCTTCCCCTCGTGCGCCTGCACAATCTGGTACACGATCGCGAGACCGAGCCCCGTGCCGCCGGCAAATTGCGACTGGAAAGGCTCAAAAACCTTCTCCACCATCTGCGGGCTCATCCCCGGGCCGGTATCGGCAAAGCTGAACTGCCACTCGTTACCACATTCCTCAATGGCAACCGTCAGGGTGCCGCTTTCGCCCATGGCGCGGACAGCGTTCTCGCAGAAATTCCAGAAGACCTGCTTCATGCGGTCGCCGTCGGCAACCACAAAAGCTTTACCGGCTGCGTAACGCCGCTCAATGCGGATGCCAATTGCCTGCGCCTCCAGCCGCTGCGCGAGCAGCGTGAGTGTGTCTTCGAGTAAAGGAACGAGGTTCACGTTCGCGAAGGTATATTTCTTCGTCCTCGAGTAGGCAAGGAAATCGGTGATGATCTTATTCAGCCGTTCCGATTCCCGGGTCACGATCTGCAACAGATGCCGGTGCTCCTCATTCAGGTCAGGCATCTCGGAAAGCAGGCTGGCACAACCGGCAATCGAGGTCAGCGGATTACGCACTTCATGGGCGATGGCCGCCGACAGCCTGCCTACGGCGGCCAGACGGTCCTGCATTCTCACCTCCCGCTCAAGTCGCCGGATCTGAGTGAGGTCGTCGAGCGTGTACACATTGCCCACGACACCACGAGCCGGCACCCGCAATTCCGACACCATGACGCGAAAGGTTTTGCGGAAGTCGTTGGGTGCGATGAAACGCAGTTCGCCATGGCAGACCTCTGAACGCGGATCGGGCAGCGCATCCTGGAAAAGCACGGCCACGGGCTGCCCGAGAAGCTGGGTTTCACTGCGCTCGAGCAGTTTCTCGGCCGAGTCGTTCACCAGGGTTATCTTCCCCTCAAGATCGGTGGTGATCAGGCCGTTGCTGGTCGAGCGCACGATATTCTCGTGCAACGCCTGCAGGCTCTCAAGCGCGCCGCGCGTATGCTTCAATCTTTTGTCCACCTGGCGAAGCTTTGCCGCGAGCAACGTGCCCAGGTAGGCAACCGCGACATAGCCGAACAGGTTTACCAGGATAATCGCCTGCAGGGTGCGGATCTCCGGGCGGGTCGCCGAATACGAGGGCAGGACGTGGAAATAGCAGAGCTCTAGCAGCGTGCCGTAAAACACAAACGCCAGACCTGCGATCACATACGCCCAGCGGCGGGAAAGCAGAATACTGGCTACGATGATAACCAGGGGATAAAGGAAATTAAGCGAGCTGTCGACCCCGCCGGTGATATAGACGAATAGTGTCACCAGCAGCAGGTCGGTCGCCACCTGTAAAACCGCCTGCACCCGCGTTTCCTGCCAGAACTTAAGAAGCGCAACGTAGAAAAGCGAGATAGTGAAGGCCAGCAGGATGCTGTCTACAAACAGGCGAAGCGGAAAGACTATCGGCGTAAACTGGGCAATTGCCAGCTCAATCCCGAACAGGACGGTGAGGATCAGAATACGCACTTTGGCCAGCCAGGCCAGCCAAAGGTGCTCTTCAAACAAAGATTGCATTCCTCCCCTTCCCTCCTCGCTAGTCTCCACGCTCCCCGCGGCAAACGCGGCCACAGAACGGGAGTTTCCCTGCGGGCCGGCGCCCCTAGCCCGAAAGTTTGGCAATCATTGAGAACAGCGGCATGTATAGCGAGATCACGATTCCACCGATCACGACACCCAGCATGCCGATGATGATCGGCTCGAGCATTGCCAGCATGTCTTTAGTGGCGGCATCGACTTCATCCTCGTAAAAGTCGGCAATTTTCTGAAGCATCGAATCCATCGCGCCCGTCGCTTCGCCGACTCCGATCATCTGGGTAACCATGTTGGGGAACACGCCCGATTCCCGCAGCGGATCGACAATCGTGCGCCCCTCTTCAATGGCTTTGCGCACCCGCATCAGCGCCTCTTCGAGTACCGCGTTGCCCGAAGTACGGGCGGTGATGCTCAAGCCGTCCAGAATGGGAACACCCGAAGTAATCAGGGTGCCCAGTGTACGGGTAAAGCGCGCCACCGCGATTTTTCTGAGCAGCATTCCGAGCACCGGCAATTTCAGCATGCTGTAGTCCATCCAGTACTTGCCGCGGGGATGTTTGCGAACTTGCCTGATCCCCACGACGAGCACAACCATGGCCACGATCACGAACCACCAGAACTGGCCTACAAAGGTGCTCAAGGCCAATACGATGCGCGTCGGTAACGGAAGGCTGACGCCTAGGCCGGCAAAGAGGTTGGCGAAAATCGGCACCACCCATTTGAGCAATGCACCCACAATCAGGACCGCCATGGTGACCACGGCCACCGGGTAGATCAACGCCGACTTCACCGCAGCTCGGAGTTTCACCGCCTTCTCCACGTAGCTCGCGAGCCGCTGCAGAATGATGTCCAGGATACCGCCGGTTTCACCCGCCTCGATCATGTTGGTCGAGAGCTCATCGAAAACCTTCGGGTGCTGGCGCATGGCATTAGCCAGCGTGGCGCCCCCCTCGACCGTGGTGCGCACGGCGTTAAGGGTCTTCTGGAAACTGGCGTTCTCCTGGTTTGCTCCCAGGATTTCCAGACACTGCACGAGCGGGAGCCCGGCATCGATCATCACCGAAAACTGCCGGAAAAAGATGGCGATGTCCTTGGTCTTGACCTTGGTGGTTCCGAAGGTGGGCAGCGCAAACTCCTTGCCCTTTTCCCGGATGGTCGGCACCGCGATCTGTTCCCGGCGAAGCTGGCTGGCAAGCACCTGCTTGTTAACCGCGACCCGTTCGCCCGTAACCTTCTCGCCGGAGGCGTTTTTACCTGAAAATGTGAAAACTGGCATGCTTCTCTCCCTTATCGATCACTAGCCGGAACTCGGTTTCCACTGCTCGATCAATGCTTCCCGCTGGCAATCCCCTTGGCTCCCGCGTGCGGGGCTTGCCGGCTCAACAGGCTGGTGCCGCGGTTGATCATTTCCTGCAACTCATCAGGGGTGCTCGAACGCAAAAGCGCGGTTTCGAGCGTGATCTGCTTTTGCAGGTACAGCGTGGCCAGGGACTGGTTGAAAGTCTGCATTCCGAATTTTTCCTGGCCCGACTGCATGGCGGAATAAATCTGATGAATCTTGTCCTCGCGAATCAGATTCCGTACCGCTGCGTTGGGCACTAGAATCTCCATGGCCATGGCACGGCCTTTGCCATCGGCCCGCGCCAGCAGGCTTTGGCAGAGGATGCCTTCGAGCACCAGCGACAACTGGGCGCGAATCTGCGGTTGCTGGTGCGCCGGGAAGACGTCGATGATTCGATTGATGGTGGAAGAGGCAGAGTTGGTATGCAAGGTGCCGAAGGTGAGGTGTCCGGTTTCAGCGATTCTGAGAGCCGATTCGATGGTTTCAAGGTCGCGCATTTCGCCGATCAGTACCACGTCCGGATCCTCGCGTAGGGCGGCGCGCAGAGCGTCTGCAAAGCTCTTGGTGTCGGCATGCAGTTCCCGCTGGTTGACCACGCAATTTTTGTTCATATGAACGAATTCAATCGGATCTTCGATGGTAAGGATATGATCGTGGCGTTCGGAGTTGATCTTGTCGATCATGGAGGCAAGAGTGGTGGATTTGCCCGAGCCCGTAGGACCGGTCACCAGCACCAGCCCGCGCGGCTTTTCGCAGAGCTTAGCCACGATCGGGGGAAGGCTCAGCTGATTAAAGGACTTGATCTCGAAGGGAATGACGCGGAATACAGCCGAGGTCGCTCCCCGCTGGTTGAAGACGTTGGCGCGAAAGCGCGCCAGACCTTTCATGCCAAAGGAAAAATCAAGCTCCAGGTGCTCTTCGAAGCGGTGCTTCTGGGAATCGGTCATCACGCTGTAGGCCAGTTGCTTGGTCTCGGCCGGGGTCAGCTGCGGCAGGTCAAGCGGCACCAAGTGCCCGTGCACGCGGATCTGGGGCGGCGAATTGGTAGTAAGGTGCAGGTCGCTGCCGTTCATCTCCAGCATTCGTTTCAGCAAGTCGCTTAATGAAAGAGCCATATTGTTCCTTAATAATCTCCCGGTCTGTCCAACGTTCCTTAGTGGATCGTCTCCCGCGCCACTTCCTCGAGCGTGGTAACTCCGGCGGCAACCTTGATCAGGCCGCTGCGCCGCAAGGTGATCATGCCGCGCTCGATGGCTTTCTTTTTCAGCTCCACCGCAGATGCCCCTACCAGAACCAGCTCCTTGATTTCGTCGTCGACTTCCATCACCTCGTAAAGGCCGGCGCGTCCTTTGTAACCGGTGTTACTGCAGGTGGCGCAGCCTTTTCCCTTCTGAATTTTCACCGTCTTGGCCTCTTCGGCCGTGAAGCCTTCATCGATAAGCGCCGCAACCGGCATGTCCACGGTCTCGACGCATTCCCGGCAAATGCGGCGTACCAGGCGCTGCGCGCAGATGAGGTGCACGGAGGTGGCGACCAGAAAAGGCTCAATGCCCATGTTCATAAGCCGGGTGATGGTTTCCGGGGCACCGTTGGTGTGCAGCGTGGAGAGCACCAGGTGCCCGGTTAGGGCCGCCTTGATGGCGATCTCCGCCGTCTCAAAGTCGCGGATTTCGCCGACCAGAATGATATTGGGGTCCTGGCGGAGGAAGGCGCGCAGGGCGGCGGCGAAATTCAACCCGATCTGCTCCTTCATCTGTACCTGGTTGACGCCGCCCAGTTGAAATTCCACCGGATCTTCGGCGGTCATAATGTTGGTGTCGGGTGTGTTCAGGCGGGCGATCGACGAATACAAGGTGTTGGTTTTTCCCGAGCCCGTGGGACCGGTGACCAGCACCATGCCATAGGGCTTCAAAATGGCCTTCTCGAATTTGACCAGCGACTCCGGTTCAAAGCCCAGCTTGGTCATATCGAGCCGCAGGTTCTCTTTGTCCAGCAGTCGCAGCACGATTTTTTCGCCCCAAAGCGTGGGCAACGTACTGACCCGGAAGTCGAGCTGCTTTTTCTTCCCTCCGATGTTCATCTTCAGCATGATGCGCCCGTCCTGCGGCAGGCGCTTCTCGCTGATGTCGAGCTTCGACATGATCTTGATACGCGAGGTGATTGCATCCTTCAGTTTGATCGGGGGGGACATGATCGACTGCAGCACGCCGTCGATACGGAAGCGCACACGAAATTCCTTTTCATACGGTTCGATGTGAATGTCGCTGGCGCCGCGCTTTACGGCATCGGTGAGCACTAGGTTGACCAGCTTTACGATGGGCGCTTCGTCGGCGGCTTTTTCAAGATCGGCAAGCCCGAGTTCCTCCTGATCGGCCTGCAGTTCAACGTCGGTTTCTTCGAGCTCGGTCATCGACTGCATCACCTGCTCGAGATCTTCTTCCTTGGTGCTGCCGTAGGCCTTCTCAATGCCTTCGAGAATGGCGCTTTCCGAAGCCACTACCGGTTCGATGTTGAAGCCGGTCATGAACTTGATGTCGTCCATGGCGAAGACATTGGTCGGATCCACCATGGCGATGGTCAGCGAGGCGCCCACCCGGCTGAGGGGAAGAATCTGATAGCGTTTGGCAGTTTCGTATGGGATCAGTTTGACAACCGATGGATCAATCTCGAAATAAGAAAGATTGATGGCGGGAACGCCGTACTGGCGAGAAAGGAAATTGGTGACGTCCTCGTCGGAGAGGAAGTTCAGCTTCACCAACGCGCTGCCCAGGCGGCAGTTGGCCTCCTTCTGGACCTTCACCGCTTCTTGCAACTGCTCTGGGGTAATGATCTTCTCTTTTACGAGAAGGTCGCCCAGTCTCTGCGACATGCCTCGATCTCCAGTCTGTACGGCGAAAAAACCTGGATTCCAGTTTGCCGAACTCGTGCGCGGGAAGGTGCCTTTCGGGGGAAATTCGGCTCCTACATCCCGGTGACACAAATTGTCACCTTTTATCGGTAACAGCAAAAGTAACCTTAGTACCAGCAGGCGTGGCGACACCTCGGTAATCTACGCATCTGCCGCCTGACGGTAGTTGAAGGCCGAGGTCGGAAATCCTGGGAAGAGGCTGAGCGGGATGGCGCGGGAGTGAACAGAGAAGCGGGTGCAGCTCGGTGGCAATCGAGATCGAAGATCAGTGCTCGGTCTGGTATTGCCCGCCTTCTTTGGTAAGCCGAAGTTTATGGCCGTCAAACTCCAACTCGTAACGACCATCGGGGAAGTCGTCAGAATCGACAATATCGCAGCGGGAATAGGAGACCGAAAGCGGGTCGGGACATTCGTCGGGATAATTAATGGTCCGCGTGGCCTTCACCCGGCACAACCTTTGCCGGGCTTCCCCGCGCAGCACGCCTTCAAGCGAGACTGTCTCCTTGTCGATCATTTGCGCCTGCTCTCGTGTCCGTGAGCAGGGGTCGCGTCCCCCTGCCCAAGAAACGCGTGCACAGAAACTTCGAGGTGGCTCTGGATGCTTTCCCAAATCTGAATCATATCGGGGACGAGGTGGCTCAATTCTATTCCCAGGAGGTTCTGCTGCACACAGCTGCCGATGACCGACTGCAGCAGCCGGGCCTCACGGATGATCAAAGGTACAGTGTAGCCCTGCCGCCGACGCGCGGCTCCGTGTAGAACCGCCGCCGAGGCAACCTCGGGACCAGCCCGCTTTGTGCGTACTCTTGTCACGCTCTCTGCCAGCAGCCGGGGGACATGATCGGTGCGCTCTCCATCCGGGAGTCGAATAGCGCTGAGCTCGGAATCCTTCTTCACGGCCGCCAGCCAGTGGTCGACGATCCAGCTAAGGTTGTCTTCAATGACATCGGGCAAGGGTCGCGTACTGATCGAACTAGGCGGCCTCCTGGCGACGAGCTTCGAGCGGATGGTCGCAACCAGCGAATCGATGTCGCTCGGCTTGGTGAGATAGTCGTCCACCTGCTGGCGAATTGCCTGAAGCGCGCTTTCAAATGCCGGATAGCCTGTGAGAATGAGCGTGACCACGTCAGGCTGTGTCCGGCGCATCGCGCTCACGATGGTAAATCCGTCTCCTGCACTGCCGACATTCAGGTCGGCTATGAGCACATCAAATAACTCTTGCGAAATAAGCTGCAGCGCCTCGGGAACGCTACGGGCGGCGGTAACGAGAAAACCATGCGACTCAAGTAGCGGTGGAAGAGTTGCTCGAATACTCTCCTCATCATCAACGAACAGGATTCGCTGCTGCTTCTCCATGCTGTCCTCGCAGACGAGACGAGTGAGAAACACCGGATTCGCTAATTTCAGATGCGCTTGCGGCGGCAAACGAATATCGGTCTACGCCTTAAACATGGCCGCCAATACAGCAGACCGATCGCGCGGCGTAGGCCTCTGTCTCGGAGTGTGCCGCGCGAGCGTACCCCACGGCTTAGCCGAGCCAGTTGAGAAGACTGCTTGCACGTGAATTCTGTGATTATGTTTTCACGATCATGGTTAGTTGGATACTCGACAGCCAGTAGTCGGCTCGGCTGGAGACTGTAGATTCAGAGTACCTCTGCTGCACCCCAGCTACGATTATCTTTAGAGGCTTCCCGCAGACTCTGGACGGGCTCGTCGCACCTGCCCGGCTGTGCGACCGAGCCGTCAGTCTATCAGTTCGTAGGAGATTTTTCCCGCGCCTGGCCGGGCGGCGCGGGATTCGTGTCACGGCCCAGCCGACAAACCAGAAAAAGGGATCGTTTCGGCTGCACTCTCACGATTACTGAGAGCTGCTAGATGGTTTCATGTATTACAACGATTACCTTTCGCTCGCCATCAGATTAGCACGCCATTCTCCAACCCATTGTTATGGTTGTTATTGTCGGCCTGAGGAAACTCAACAGCGGCGGAGTCCAAGTGGCAGTCAGGCGAGCGCGGCAGAGCTCGACGACTGTCCAGAATTACGCGAGCGAAGAAGATGCTCGCGACGTGCTGCGGCAGATGGGAATGGGAGAGAATGCCATTGACTATTATTTGTTGACGCTACTCCCCTGCCTTTCGGCCAATGAACAGTTGATGTTTCCACCCATGGACATCCCCGCTCGGCGCCTCGGGCCGCTCGGTTTTAAAGTCGCTCACATCAGTTATGCCCGTCAATGACGCCACCTGGGCCCGTTTCGTTCGTGCTTCGTGCCTCCTGAAGGCCCTCATACCCGGGGCACGAATATAATGTGTTCAGGTCGTGCCACGCTCATCCGCCATGGCCTCGCCCAGCCCAACCCGGCCTCCACAGGGCATTCAACGCAGGAAGCGAATTATCGTTGTCCTTGGAAGCTTGAGCCTGTTGCTATTCGGGGTGCTGTTCTCGCTCTCATCATTCGAGTTACGCTTTATCGATCCTAAAACCAGCCAACAGACGGTGACTCTGGTTGCCCTTACCCTGCTGGTCTCGCTTCTGTTCGGCGGCCTTACTTTCGTCCTAATCCGTAACCTTATCAAGCTATTTGCCGAGCGCCGGCTGGGCGTACTGGGATCTAAGTTTCGTACCCGTCTCGTGGTCGGCAGCCTCCTGCTTTCATTTATTCCCGTAATTGTAATGTTCTGGTTTGCCTACGGGCTGATGAACCGCTCAATCGAAAGGTGGTTTTCGACGCCGGTCGAAGAAGTTCGCAATGACACGTCGCTCATGGCGTCGCTGCTTTCAACCTATGCCGCCGACACCGCGCGGGCGGAGGCGCTTTCTATAGCTTCGTCCCCGGAAACTCGCCGCGCCTTTGAAGGTCACGGCTTTTCCGCGGCGTTGAGTCAATTCCGCATGCACGAGGCGGCACTGCAGGGCGGCTTTGCCGTAGCCATTCAAGACGGCAACTCCGAAGCAAGCTTGGGCCTGCCCGCGCCCTGGCCGGTCCTGAAGGCCCACATTCCCTCTCCGCTGCCCATTTCTTCCCGGCCTGAGAGCATTCGATGGAACGAAACGAAATACATACTGGGCAGGGCCCCGGTCGGCTCTCGGGGCGAGATTGTTGTTGCCCTGCCTCTGCCGAGAAACTTCGCCGAGACCCAAAAGCAGCTGGAACTGAGCCAGCAGCACTATTTCCAGCTCGCACGCGATCGCCGCCAGGTACGCCTCACTTACATGGCCATACTCTGGCTTCTGACCGTGGTGGTACTTTTTGCCAGCACCTGGTTGTCTCTCTATCTATCCCGCCTGGTCACGCGCCCAGTAGTAGCGCTGGCCGAAGCCACCCAGGAGATTTCGCGGGGGAACTTGAATTATCGCGTGGAAGTTCCGGCGGCCGACGAACTGGGCGATCTGGTCAGATCCTTTAACCGCATGGCGGAAGAACTCGAAAGCGTCCGGCAGCAGGTCGATCGCTCCAGCCGCAAGCTGAGTGACGCCAACGTTGAACTAGAGCAACGGCGTCGCCACATGGAGACCATTCTCGAGAGCATCCCTACCGGAGTGGTCTCGCTCGATGCGGACCTGCGGGTCACCCACTTAAATCATGCCTTGCTGCGGCTGCTGCAGCCCTCCGAGCCGCCGCCCGCCACGGCGGCGCTTATCGGCGCCTCACTTACCGAGCTTTTTCCCGCCGAGCTTCTCGAGGAAGTCAAACCGCTCCTGCGACGCGCCGAGCGGATGGGCACCACTACTACGCAGATGGAATTCGCTCTGCCCCAGGGACAGCTGAATGCCGCCGTGACCGTCGCCACACTCGAGCACCAGAAGCGGCGCCTCGGGTACGTGCTGGTATTTGAAGATCTTTCCGACCTGCTGCACGCGCAAAAACAGGCCGCCTGGCGGGAGGTCGCACGCCGCGTGGCTCACGAGATCAAGAATCCTCTGACTCCGATCGGGCTGTCTGCCGAGCGTATCCTGCGGCATCTCGAGCGCGCCGCGCCGGATGCCGACCCGCTCGACGGGTCCTCCACTCGAGTGCTTCGCAAATGCGCGGAAACCATTGCTGACGCCGTAGACACGGTGCGCACGCTGGTGAACGAATTCGCCACCCTGGCGCGCTTTCCTACCTCCCAGCCGGCAGCAGCCGACATCAACGCTATCGCCGAAAGCGCCTTGGCGATGTTCGACGGCCGCCTCGAGGGGGTGCGGGTGCGGACCGTGCTCGGTAGCAACCTGCCAAAGGTGATGGCCGACCCTGTGGCCCTCAAACGCGCCATTGCCAACCTGGTCGACAATGCCGCCGAAGCGGTCGAAGGCTCCATGGTCAAAGAAATCGAGATCTCGACCGCGCTCGTAGTCAGCCGCGATGCGATCGAGATCAATGTGGCCGATACCGGCCAGGGGGTGAGCCAGGAGGTAAAAGAGCGCCTTTTCCTGCCCTATTTTTCTACCAAAAAGCGGGGCACCGGGCTCGGTCTGGCCATCGTGAGCCGCATCATCGAAGACCACCACGGGTCGATTCGGGTCGAAGAGAACCATCCGGTGGGCGCCAGATTCGTCATCGAGCTGCCGGTTGCTACCGAAGCCATGTCTCTGCCCGCTGGCAGGTCCTATGCCTAGTGTCCTCATCGTCGATGATGAATCCTCCATTCGGGAATCGCTCGCGGGCGTGCTCCAGGACGAAGGTTATAAGGCAGCTGCAGCCGAGAGCGGCGAAGCCTGCATGGACTTGCTACACCGCAAAGCCTTCGATGTCGTCCTGCTCGATATCTGGCTGCCAGGAATGGACGGGCTTGATACGCTTGAAAAAATCCGCGACACCGAGAATGCGCCCGAGGTGATCATTATTTCCGGCCACGGCACGATTGAAACCGCGGTCCGTGCCACCAAACTTGGCGCCTTCGACTTTCTCGAGAAACCCCTCTCTCTCGAGCGCACGCTCATTCTGGTCAAAAATGCGGTGGAAGCGAGAAAACTGCGGCAGGAAAATCGCGATCTCAAACGCCAGCTAGTACCGAAAAGCGTCATCGTGGGCGAGAGCATCCCCATTAAGGCGCTGCGCCAGCAGATCCAGCTGATGGCTCCGACCAACGGGCGGGTGCTGATTTTTGGCGAGTCGGGTACGGGAAAAGAGCTGGTAGCCCGCGCCATTCACGCCCAGAGTCCTCGAGCCGACGAGATGTTTGTCGAGGTGAACTGCGCCGCCATACCCGAGGATCTCATCGAAAGCGAGCTTTTCGGGCATCGCCGCGGCTCATTCCCCGCGGCTCCGGCCGACAAGGACGGGAAGTTTCTCAAGGCCCACCGGGGAACGCTGTTTCTGGACGAGGTGGGCGATATGAGTCTAAGGACCCAGGCCAAGGTCTTGCGCACGCTCGAGGAACAGACCTTCACGGCTGTAGGCGGGGATGAGCCGCTCAGTGTGGATGTGCGTGTGATCGCCTCGACCAATAAGGACCTCGAAGAAGAAATCTCGCGCGGAAATTTTCGCGAAGACCTTTTCTACCGGCTGAATGTGATTCCCTTCTCCGTACCGTCCCTGCGGGAGAGGAAAGAGGACGTTCCCCTGTTGGCACGCCATTTCCTGAGAGAGCTCTCGAGCCAATACGGTCGCAGGTCACGGGAAATCACCGACGATGCCATCGAGACCTTAATGCGCTACTCCTGGCCGGGCAACGTGCGCGAACTGCGTAACGTCGTCGAGCGTATCGTGATCATGAATCCGACCGCCGGCCGCCTGGAACGTAAACACCTGCCGCCGCTGATTTATCGCGATGGCAACCGCCGCAGCGGGGGAGAGTTCCTCACGCTTCATCAGGCGCGAGCCGCCTACGAGCGCGACTATATTTTGAAAAAGCTGGACGATAATCACGGAAATGTCAGCCGCACGGCCGAGGCTCTGGGGCTGGAGCGCAGCCATCTGTACCGAAAAATGAAAACCCTGGGCATTGCCGTAAAGGAGTGAGCTTCCTCAGTTACTGTTTTTGCGTCCGGCATCGGCCGGAAGCAGACGATCGAGCTGCCGCCTCCAGTCGAGCTGTTCGACAAAGGCTCGCGACTCCCGCCAGTTCGCCTGAACCTTGACGTACAGCTCCAGGAAAACCTTTGTTTCGAGCATGCGCTCGATTTCCTTCCGCGCCGCGCTTCCGATCGCGGTCAACATCCGGCCCTGGCTGCCGATTAGAATCGCCTTTTGCCCCTCCCGGTCGCAGTAGATGGTGGCTGCGATGCGGGTAATACGCGGACCTTCGGCAAACTCGTCGACCAGCACGGTTACTGAATGCGGCACTTCCTCTCGACTGCGAAGCAAAACCTGTTCGCGAATCAGCTCTGCCGCCATGAAGCGGACAGGCTGATCGGTAATCTGGTCCTCGGGAAAATAACGTGGGCCCTGAGGCAAAGCCTCGACCAATTTGTCGATAAGGAGATCCAATCCCTCCCGCTTGCGCGCAGAAATGGGAACAATCTCCCGAAAATCGTGCTGCCTTTGCCGGCGCTCGATCAAAGGCAGCAGTCGCGATTTTTCTCGCACTAGGTCAATCTTATTCAACAGCAAAAAGGCCGGGCGGGTTACCCGCTTGAGGAAGTGAAAAAGGAACTCATCCGATGCTTCTGGTCTCGCGGCATCGGTTATCACCAGGATCAGGTCGCATCCCGCGAGCGCCTCGCGGGCTTCGGCCATCATCTTGCGCCCCAGCGAGCTCAGCGGACGGTGCACGCCCGGAGTGTCGATTAGCACCAGTTGCGCCGCTTCTCGGCCCGCTTTTTTGGGGACGTGCATAACCCCCAAAACTCGGTTGCGCGTAGTCTGCGGCTTGGGGCTTACGATGGCCAGTTTCTCGCCCGCAAGTGCGTTAAGCAGCGTCGACTTTCCGGCGTTAGGAGGCCCAATGATGGCGACGAATCCCGAGTGAAAGGGCACGACCACCTAAATAAGCTTCATCTGCTGAGGATGGGTGACCGACACGCGAACCCGTTCCACCCGCCGGTCGCTCGCCTGCAGCACCTCGAGCCGCAGGCCGTCTTCTTCAATAATCTCACCCTTTTGTGGAATGCGGCCCGCCAGTTCGCTGACTAGTCCGGCGACGGTGGCTGCACCGCGGCGATCGGGACGAATGCCCAGCAATTCTTCCAGGCGGTCGACGTCCATGTTTCCCGGTACCAGGTAGCTGCTCTCATTTTCCCGCACTACCTGCGCGGTTTCGTGCTCGTCGGCGATCTCGCCGACAATTTCCTCGACCAGGTCTTCAATGGTCACCAGCCCGGCTACCCCCCCGTACTCGTCGATCACGATCGCCATGCGCACCTTATTTTTTTGCATCTCGCGCAGAAGATCGCTCGCCAGCTTGGTCTCGGGGACAAAATACACCTCTTTGCGCATGAGCGAGCCTACACTTCGATTGTGTGCTTCAGCGTCGGGCACCTGCAGAACGTCTTTAGCATAGACAATTCCGACGATGTTATCGATCGTACCCTCAAAAACCGGAACACGGGAAAACGAGCGGAGCCGGAGCAGCTCGACAAATTGCTCGACCGTGGTACCGGAAGAGACGGCAACCATCTCGGGGCGGGGCTTCATCGCCTCCCGTGCCGTCTTGTCGCTAAACTCGACCACCGACTGGATGAGTTCGCGATTGCTTTCGTCCAGAATGCCTTCCTCCTGGCCGGCTTCGATCAAGGCATCAACCGCTTCGGCCTGAGTCTCGGGCTGGGGGCCGGAGTGTTCGCGGGTCAGGGCCGTGACCGACTGCAGAAAACCCAAGATCAAAGTGAGAGGAAGAATCAGGTAAATGAGAGCTCGCAAGACTGGCGTCCAGCGCACCAGCCACTCGCCTTTGGTGCGGGAGAAGAAAACAAAGGGAAGAAAGCGATCGAAAATAATTACGACCAGAACTAGCCCCAGAACGGCTTCGAGCACCTCGTCAACCGTCCAGGGGCCCTGGCGAAAGACCCCGAAGCCGACCACCATGGCAATGGCAGCCATCAGCAGCTGCCGCAGCAAGGCCATCGAGAGAGCGGCCCGCGAGCGGCTGACTGCGAGCTTCGGTTCGACGCGCTGCTCGAAGGTGTCGATATTCTGCTGAAATTCCCGAGAGAGAAACTTGCCAATCTCAGCGTACAGGCGCTCTACGTAAGAAGCGAGTGTCAGAAGCGCGCACAGCAGGAGGAGCGTGATTGCAATTGCCAGATTCATGCGCTTATACGGCGGGTCCTTCGCCGCGGGCGCCCAGCCGGGGAGCGCTCGATAAGGCCGGGGCCGAGCCTGAAGCGGCGCCGCAAATGGGACTCCCGGCGTGCCATTTCTCCCCGGTCGCGCTCGTGATCGTATCCGGCCAAATGCAAAATGCCGTGCAGCAGAAGAATGCGAAGCTCTCTTGACAGTGAATGCCGGTAGCGGCGCGCATTGCGCGCTGCTGTTTCGAGTGAAACCGCGATGTCTCCGGAAAAATCGTGGGTGTCGAAAAGCGGGGGGAAGGAGAGTACATCGGTAGAGTAAGCTTTGCCGCGGAAGCGCCAGTTCAGGTCCCGCATCTCGCGGTCGCCGGTTAACAGCACAGCAACGGCTCCTCGCAAACCAGTGGCGCGGCAGGCGACGCCCACGAACTCGCGCAGTGTGTCTTTCTTGAGACCCGACGGCCCGGGTCCGACAATGACATTCGGCTGCATGGACTTAACCCTGGCAAAATGGCGGAGCCAGTATGCTTCGGCCCCGCCACAGAAAAGCTTATTCCCGTGTTTCCGGCCGTGCATTCGACTGCTCCGGGGCCGCGATCGACTGGCTCCCATTGGCCGGGATCTTCGAATCGAGTAGCTCCATCTGCTCTTCCGCCACTCGGACCTTATGTTCATCATAGGCGCGGATGATGCGCTGCACCAGGTGATGCCGTACAACGTCAGCTTCGTCAAAATAGACAAATGCCAGCCCCTGCACATTCTTGAGCACTTCTGCGGCTTCGAGTAGTCCGCTGCGCCGGGCGCTCGGGAGGTCAATCTGAGTGATATCTCCGGTGATAACCGCCTTCGAATTGAAACCCAGGCGGGTGACGAACATCTTCATCTGCTCCGAGGTGGTGTTCTGCGCTTCATCCAGAATGACAAAGGAATCGTTCAGTGTGCGCCCCCGCATGAAGGCGATAGGCGCGATCTCGATCACATTTTTTTCCAGATAACGGTCCACCTTCTCCGGATCGAGCATGTCATAAAGGGCGTCATAGAGTGGGCGCAGGTAGGGATCGATCTTCTCCTGCAAGGTACCGGGCAGAAATCCCAGCCGCTCGCCGGCTTCAACCGCAGGCCGGGCAAGAATGATCCGGTTCACCCGCTTTGAAACCAGAGCGGCGATCGCCATGGCTACGGCAAGGTAAGTTTTGCCGGTGCCCGCCGGACCAATGCCAAAAACCATGTCGTGGTTTTCGATCGCTTCGAGATACCGGCGCTGGTTCAGGCTTTTGGGTTGGACCGTTCGGCGCCCGAACGAACGCTGACGCCCGGCTTCGGCCAGGCCCCGCAGGGTAACTTTGGGATCCGCGACCAGCACGCGCAGCATGCTGTTCAGATCCCCATTGTTAAAGACCTGGCCGGAGCGCTGCAGGTGGTCATAATCGGAAAAAACCTGCTCGGCGCGCGCCACATCTCCGGCGCTCCCCTCAAGCTCGACCGAATCCGAGCGAAGATCGATATTGATGTTCAAACCGTCTTCGAGTATGTGCAGGTTTTCGTCGCGCGTGCCAAACAGGGTTTCTATGTTGGGAGTGATCTCAATGCTTTTTTTCATTCAGTTTATGAGAGATACCTCGGGGGCAAGAACGTCGCATTCTAATGCGCTAATTAGATGGTGCAGGCAGGGCCGGAGAACAACAGCTGAGGGCGTATCTCTCCGGATTGTACTTTGCCGCATGCGGTAGGCAAATAACCGTTCTGCTAAAAGCCTACCTCCGGGACACACGCCCGTCAACCACCCGCAAACGCTTGAAAACGCTAGATTTTAACACATTGGACGCGCTTTAAGGCTTATGCGGTCGATCTGAGCCCACAGACCGCGTGTTTTCGAATGAGGGAGGAGAGGAGGATCTCAGATCGCCAGACGGGTGGGCGCCCGCTGGCTGCTTGTGTTCGATGAGCCCGCGCATGGCCCTGAAGCAGCGCAGAATGGCGAGCGAGACGCAACGGGAGTCATGCCTTTTCAGCATGGCAGACACCCTCACCCCCTCCGGAGTAGACGCTCTCATATGGCACGAGAGTTGGCGATTTCCTCAGCTGCAGTGCGCCCCCGGTGCGCCGTTGTGCTAGTCGTCTCATTCGATCCCTGTTGTCATGGTGGGTTACATCGTAAAATTGCGCGACGAATCCCCGAGGTTCATTTTTATTCGTTGAGCCTTGATGCGGTTGGCATTGGCTCCAGCGCCACGGATCGTGACGACACGCCGCTTGGGCATTTTGAGACGCTTGGTTATTGCCATGGGAGTTGCCCCTTTTAGGAAACTCTCATAGAATATTCTTTGCCCGCTAGGACTGTGTCCGTAACCACGTGGTTCGGCAATCCCTTTTAAAAGGCACTGCATAATGGCAAATCACTTTTCTGCGCTCAAGCGAGCCCGTCAGACCGCCAGGCGCACGACACGTAACCGCAGTAATACGTCGCGTCTGCGCTCGTCTCTTCGGGAAATGCGTCAAGCCTTAGCTGGCAATGACAAAGCCTCTGCCGAGCGCGCCTTCCGAGCAACCGTCTCCGCGCTCGACAAAGCCACTCAAAAGGGCGTTCTCCACAAAAATACCGCCGCCCGCTACAAATCGCGCTTACGCGCGCGTGTGAATGGGCTAAAGTAGGTTGCGTTTTCGTTTCCCACCGCTCTGCGCTTTCTCGGCTTAGAGTGTTTCGTGTACAGTCATCGGCAAGAGAATCCGTCAAAGGACCTTGTGCCATGGCCTACGTCCACATTTCGCTGGCTGAAGACTCGCGAACCAACTTCTACATGCTCCTGCGGGTGATTCACCTGTTAACCGGCATTACTTGGATCGGCCTTCTGTACTTCTTCAATTTCGTCAGCTTTCCCCTGCTGAAGGATCTCGACCCGCCGACTAGAGCCAAAGTTATGCCGCCTTTAATGCTGCGGGCGCTATGGCTGTTTCGTTGGTCGGCTTTGATCACCGTACTATCGGGTTTAGCCTATTGGGGCAGCATCCTCTCGACTGCCGCGCAAACGGTTGGAGCGTCGTCCGGCACCGCCTTAGGCACCTTCTTCCTGATCTGGACGAGCGCTTGGGCAATCCGTTATGCGCTGCTATTGCCCGGCAAAGGTGTACTCGACAAAGGACCAGTATTAGGGATTCTAGTCGCAATCGTGGTCACTGCCGCCTCATATCTGTTTTTGCGCTTCAATGGCCACGGGTGGGAGGGCAATCGCATTCTAGCCATAGGCATCGGCGGTGG
>JAFAWX010000151.1 GCA_019241535.1 Acidobacteriota bacterium
GGTAAGGCAGCAAACGGCACATAGACGAGCGCCCCGTCGCCGACGATAACTAGCCGCTTTTTACCGATAAGCGAGGCGGCGGGCCCGAGAACCATCTTGCTGAGGCGTTCGGCCGCCGCGGGATAGCCGGTCTGAACCCACGCCGGACGTTGGCCGGAGTTTCGCGCCGTGAGCAATCGATAAAAGCGACGCGCCGCCTGCTCAATGACCGTGCGTCGGGGAAGCGCGAAAGTCTCGAGCGAGGACTTTGAAAGCACCCACAGATAGCTACGGTCCTTACCTAGTGCGTATTCCAGAAGCAAAGTATCGGAGTCTAGGACCGATGACTGTATCTGGCTCACGCTCAATGGCGATGGGTGAGTTAGTGACGCGTACTGCGGGCTGCTTTGGCGCAGCTGCGCTGCGGTCTGCTCATATTCCGCCGCTAACGCCTCCAACTGCCCGGCAATGGCGTCGGCCTGCTCCGGCGTGTGTTCCTGGGTGAGCAGCGCAACCTGATATTCGGAGCTGGCCCTTAGTCGCTGCCGCAACCTGCGTTCCCGATCCAAAAGCTTGGGATCGACACCGTGAGCAACATCGACGTGGGCTTCCGTCAGCATGTCGATCAGGCTGCGCGCGCGTGCCCGCTCGCCGGCTTCAAGGGCCGCATGATCCAAGTGCATCCGGATCAGCAAATCGACATAAAACTCATAGTACTTGTGCACCGTCGCAAAATACTCTGAACGTGATTCTGCCGAGGCAATACCAACCCGCACGGATTCCAGGATTTCCAAAGCTGCCTGAATATCGCGTTGGGCCGAACTAAGTTGGCCCATGCTGCTTTCCACCCGGGCCATGCCACCGAGCGCAAATGCCTGGCCCTGAAGCTCCTGCTCTCGACGTGCCTCGGCAAGAGATTTCTGGTAATAGTCAAGTGCTTTCGCGCCATCGCCCCCGTCCTCGTAGACGGAACCAATTTCCTGAAGGATATTGCGCCTTGTCCGGTCCTTAAAAGGCCAGATCGAAAGAGATTGATTCAAAGCATCCAAAGCCTGCTGCCAGTTGCCGAGATGGTGATAGGCAATCCCGCTCCGGTAAAGGCTCAGAGCCTCCATGACCGGCTGGTGTTGTGCGCGAAAATATGGCAGCACCTGCCTGAAGCACTGCAGGGCGTTCGCGTACTCTCCCTGGTCAATGTAAAACTCTCCCAGCCTTCGTAGCGCCCACATTTCATCGCCTCGGTCGCCGCGCGCCATGGCGAGTGATTGCTTCTGGTACGCCAATGCCTTCTGCTTCTCGCCAGCGTGGGCGTATGCGTCCGCGATGACCGAAAGCATGGGAAACTCTAAATCGTGCTTGCGGTGGAAGCGGGCGAGACGCAGCGCGGTGCGATAATAATCAAGCGCTGTCTGAGATTCGCCCAACTGATCGTAGATGTGCCCGAGGTCATAGAGAACGGAGTATTCTTCTTCGATTCTTTTCTTGGTCTGGCGGACAATTGCAAGCGCCTGCTCTTTGTCGTTCAAAGATTGCTGGAGTTCGCCCCTAGCTTCGTAAATATCGCCGCGGTTTTCGAGCACCCTCGCTTCGCCGCTGCGATCAGCCAAAATCTGTCGCAGACGGAGCGCGTCATCTGAATACGTAAGTGCCTCTTCCAACCGGCCAAGTCGACCTAGGCAGTTGACCATGGCCTCGAGCGTGCTGGCTTCCAGGGCACGCTCCCCCAGTCCCTGCCAGAGTGCCCGCGCCTGGTCCAGGTAGTTGATCACCGCCTGGTAATCCGTGCCGAAGTAACGCCGAGACAAAGCCTGCAACGCTTCTGCCTCCCCATAACGATCGTTGGTGGCACGGAATAAGGAAATTGCTTCCTGATATATTTCCGCCGATGTATTCGCCGCGAGACTCCAACTTTGACGGCAGGCTTGAGTCAGCCTCTGGTTGGCGGCGACGCGCATCTGGTCTTGATCGTTCGCCTCTCGCAGCTCATAAAGCTGGATGCTGTAGACTTCCGCCGGGATCGGCTTGTCAGAAGGGGACGGATCGCTACGCTGCAATCGAAGACGAACCTGATATAAACCGGAGACGCTTGGGAGGTAATAGAGCGAACACCAGCACAAGCGCGCAGACAAATTTTCGATTTCGCCGCCGTCAGGTCCGAAGATACTGACATGAATATTCGAAGCGGGATCTTCTGCCCTCACCGTGAAGCGGACAAACTGGCCACCTGACAGATTGAGTCCGTAGACGTGGGTCTCGTCATTTGAGAGGCTCGCTTCGACCGCCGGGCCCAGCACAAGCGCTCTCATCTGAGCTTGCCGGGGCTCGTCTGTTATCTGGGGTTTAGCTTGGAGAGCTCCGGTAGTGAGCCACCAGATGCAAAGGAAGACAGCCGTGAAACTCAGTTTCGTCCCCACGCGAAGGCGCTTTCGATCATGTTGCTCGTTTTGCAAGCATTCCCCATTGGCTGCAGCCGGCAGAAGCCTAGGCCATTCTAGTCGCCTTTTCAAGCACAAGGGCTTGGCAGCATTCTAGTGACCTCGGTCGCTATTTCATTTCCTACCTCCGGTGTTTCATGAAATGCTTGAAACGTTTCTCGCACCGTGTCACATATGCCCAAGCTGCTACATGGGGCAAACAAAAGTATTGGGCGACGAGGCATACTGCGGACAAACCGAACAGATTAGGATTTCGGCGTGTATAGGTTGATCAAGAACCGCCCGACTGTCTGTCTCGCTTGTAACTTGAAATTCTGCTCGAGAGCCTGACGCAGCTCCGGTACCGTTGTTTGCCAGACAGGTCGCATCGCAATAGTGGGCTCATCAAGAACCAGCCACATTCGAGGGAACCGAGCAGATGCCCGTTCAATCAGCTCCCGCGATGGAACCGGCTGCGCGCCAGTTTGTACATCTCCGAAATTTGGGAATACCACCTTTGGACTTTGTGCAGCCCCAGCAAGACGCAATAATAGCGGAAGGACATATATGCGCCTGCGGTGAAAAAAATGGCGCCGTCATGGGCTTCTCGCGCGGACAATAAGTAGCGGGTCATCTCCTTAAAGTCATTCGGTTGCTTTGTCACCGCGCGATATTGAATTGCTGAGCAGTATGCGCTCAAGCTGAGAATGGTGCCGGCGGCAGCCGCGCCTGTCCACCTGCCGAGGCCTGGCCGCCTAAGAAGAGACGCGGTTGCCAAAGCTATGAGAAGCAACAAAGCGGGAAGCGACATCAATAAGAAGCGAGTTACAAAAATAGGCTTGATTATTGATATGAGAGTGATCAGGCCTGAAGGAAGCAATAACCAGAGCAACAGCAGGGTTCCTGAATGTATCGGTCCATCCCGGGATCTGAAGATCATTACTAAGGCAACGGTCGACAAAGCGGCATAGAGCAGCAGCATTAAAGCGCTACCGAGCGGACCCATTCTCACAATCCCCACTAGCGAGATGGCTGCATGCCATAGCGTCTTGGCATTCAAACTGGCCACCCAGTCCAGTTGGCCTCGATCTTTAAATATGGCATAGAAAATAAGGGGTGCTGCCAGCGCTAGTTGGATGGCGAGAAACACCACCCGCGAGCGAACAAGTAAAAAGTTCATCTTCGCAACCCATAGCCATTGAGCAGCCACCACAAGCAGAGCCAGCATATGACAGTAGCAGGCAAGAATACTTGTTCCAATGTATCCCGCCCAGAGGAAGCTGGCACGCGGCACTTTAACTGCTGCGATCAGTAACAGAGTTGACAATGAAATCAGGAGCACGAGCATGGCATAGCTGCGTGCTTCTTGTGACCAGCGGATGTGGAATGGATGAACAGTGATCAAGGCTGCTGCAAAAATTCCCCCTCTTCTGCCAATCAATCGAACGCCTATTGCGTACAGGACCGGGATGGTCGCAATTCCACACAAGACCGAGAGGCTGCGCAATACCGCCTCGCTATCTCCAAGGTGCACCCAGAAACGTAATACCAGGTAGTAAAGGATCATATTTCCCTCGTAGTTCCAGGTTGACTGGAAAAACGAGTGCCAAGACGAGTGCGCAAAGGTCCAACTGGCAGCTTCGTCGTACATCGGGCTCAGACCCAGCCCATAGAAACGAAAAAGCCCACCAAGCAAGCAAAGAATGCTCACGACCGTCCAGGTTACGATTCGTGCTGATACCGAGCTCTCAGCCGCGGGTTGCCCTGCTAAGTCCGGCGCAGACGTTGTACTCGGGGGTTGCATTTAGCCGTACCCTATTGACCAGGTAAGTGTAACTCTCTAACAAACTAGTTTCGCAACAATTGATCTCCTTTCCTGTGATCTCTCACACCCGTCGTCCATTTAATGTTGCAAAACCGTACAGTTATTTGACCTACGTTTATCGCCACCACGGACCTCCGGTAGCAGCAAAAACGGCATGGCCTTCATTTCGCCGTGCGTGTTTGATTTAGGCCTTGGATTAAAACTATGCCCGGGTTACCTGTTTCT
The DNA here is from genome assembly GCA_019241535.1 of Acidobacteriota bacterium. Classification (GTDB taxonomy): domain Bacteria; phylum Acidobacteriota; class Terriglobia; order Terriglobales; family Acidobacteriaceae; genus Gp1-AA145. The sequence goes on from JAFAWX010000151.1 coordinate 4,444, forward strand.
GCACTCGGTCGACGAATGTAGCTCCGGCTCTCTGACAGAAGCAAGTAACAGAGATCGTCGGCGATGCCATAATGAGTACAAATCGTACCTAGTCGTGTCGTGCGCCTATCTATCTTCCGGTAGACGCACCCGAGTAGCGAATTCGACAGCACGATTCGTCGCCGGAACAGTGTTCACCGCCGACGTCGCAACTGGGAGCGCGTGCAATTTTGTATGAGTAACACCATGGAGGTGCTCGAACCACCGGCCGAGGAGGAGTGTGTGGCACTAAAAGAGCACTAAGTTGGCGCCGGGTTCGTCAAAAATTCTCTACAATCCAGATATTGCCGTTTATACTCCAGCCCAACATCGCCAGGTGGCGCCCATCGGGGGAAGGTATACCTGAGGTTTGGTGAACCCCTGCACTCTCTTGACGCAGAACCTGAATGTTACCCGCAAGGTCGGTTCGCAGCAGCGCGGCGCCGCGAGGGGTGGGACTCGAAAAGTAAAGAGATCTTCCATCTGCGGCCCAAAACACATTGTCCATTTCCCTCCATCCCTTAATAGTAAACTCCTGCTTGTCAGCGCTGGTGAGGGAGAGAATCTGGACCCGGCCCTTTCCTGTTTCAATAAAAGCGATGCGGTCCCCGTGGGGAGCGACCTCCCAGTCCCACATATCGGAATCGACATTCACTTTCCTGAGCACGGGCCCCTGCTCGCCTTTTAAATCATCCCAGGCGGAGAAGATGAGTTGTCTTTGATCTGAAGTCTGCTCCAGCAATACGCACAAGCTTCGGGGAGGGATTCCACAGCGAATTCCACGAGTGTTTCCCGCCTTTACCTCTTCGCTCGGACCACCCGCCAACGGAACCCGGTTCACATTGTACGGCGACTTCGGGTCTTGCCCGTTTCCAGCCCTCGCGTAGGGGTGGAATGCATACAGAAGCCACTTGCCGTCTGGAGTAACTCCGGGGCGGAATCCCACGCCCGGAAGTCCTGTCACCAGGGGCTGGGCCGTGTCTTTGGTAAGTAGTTGCTTGTAAATCCCGACTGATCCGCCGCGGTTAGAGCGGAAAATAACTGCCTTGCTGTCGGGAGTCCATGCCACGGGATCGTTCGAATCCTCGCTCGAGGTTAGTTGCACCGGAGTTCCGAGACGGGCGGTGCCGGATTCGAGAACAGCTACGTCGACCGTGGCCTGAGGGCTGGCGCGTTTGTAGGCCAGCCGATCCCCATGTGCGGTTGCACTCATGCTATCCACATAAAAACCGCTCCAGTTAGTAACCCGCGTCGGGGATCCTTTGGGCACACCTTTGCGCGTGTCGATCTGAATTTGCCAGATATTGCACGCTCTACCGTTCGCGCCCTGATCTTCCAATGCGTAAACAAAACGCCCTTCCGGCAGCCACAAGTAATCGTGCAGCAGGTCGACGTTTGGAAGTGAGAGTAACGAAGCGGACGGTCTGCCCTCGAGGTCTACGGTTTCGACCGTGCCTGCGTGGCTATTCTCCTTGCGCTCAAACTTGATATAGGCTAATCGTTTCCCATCAGGCGACCATTTAACGTCACTAAACGCGCTGTTTCCTTGGCTTTCGTATAATTTTCGTCCGTGTTCGCCGTCAGGATCCATCAGCCAAATCTCATGCGCGCCATCTCCGGTAAGCTTAGAAGTAAAGGCGATTAAAGAACCGTCGGGAGATACGGACTCAGCAGCGGCATCATCGCGAATCTTTCGCACCGCCCTGCGCAAGACCGACGTAGCCCAGATGCTTAGGTGCTGTCCACCCGAGACACGATCACCAGAGACACTGGCGGTTGCCAGAAACCTTGTACTGTCGGGGAACCATGGGCCTACATTCCAGTCAATACGAGTGCCTTTGAGTGGCCGGGGCAGAGACACTGACTGGGTCTCGCCCGTCTGAATGAACTGGATGTGAATGCCGGCCAGATCGCTGTAGGCGAGGTACTTGCCATCGGGGGAAATGGCTCCGGAGGCGACCGGATTGTGATTCGAGTTAGTCGTCAGCTGCAGTTGCTTCAGCTCCGGAGGCGGTAACGATTTGCGCTCCAGCACCCCCCAAAAAATCAGCGCCCCGAGCAACAGCAGAACAAAAGCACTCCCGATCGCAAACCGCCAGTGCCGCGCCACGCCGGCAATGGCTGCGGTTCGGTAGCGCTGTGACATTGTCGCCAATGTCACTGTTGGAGCGGGTTCCAGGGGAAGTTGCTTGCTAGATGCTGGCGGAGGGGCGCCGGACTTCTTCAAGCGTTTCAAGTCGGCGCGCATTTCGGAAGCGACCTGATAACGAAGATCCCGGTCTTTCTCGAGGGCCTTATTTATGATGCGATCCAGTTCACTGGGCAATCGCGAGTTCAGAGCGATTGGCGAGATGGGATTGGTGGCGAGGATGGCGTGAAAGATCACGGCCGAGACAGAGCCGGGAAAGGCTCGGCGGCCGGTTGCCATCTCATAAAGAACAGCGCCGAAGGAAAACAGGTCGGAGCGGTTGTCTAGATCCTCACCGCGGGCCTGTTCGGGCGACATGTATGCTACCGTGCCCAAGGCTACGCCTGAGCTAGTGAGCTCTTCTTCGGTCGAGCTGGCGGGGGTGTTTCCTGCGACAGAATCGCGACACTTATGAGCCTTCACTTTCTTCGCCAGACCGAAGTCGAGAATCTTGGCCTGCCCGCGCGTGGTAATGAAGATATTGGAGGGCTTGATATCGCGGTGAATGATGCCCTTGCCGTGAGCCGTGTCTAGCGCGTCCGAAACCTGGATTGCCAGATCGAGCAGTTCCGAAACATCGAGCGGCCGTGTCCCGATACGCAGCTGCAGCGTCTGCCCCTCCAGAAACTCCATGGCGATAAAGGGCTGGCCATGGTAGTCATCCACGTCATAAACCGTACAGATATTCGCATGGTTCAATGCCGAGGAAGCGTAAGCCTCGCGTCGAAAACGTTCAAGAGCCTGGGGATCGCGCGCGAGTTCATGGGGTAAAAACTTCAGAGCGACCGTACGTCGTAACTTAGTGTCTTCACCTTTGTAGACGATCCCCATGCCGCCGGTGCCCAGCTTTTCAAGCACGCGGAAACGCCCGAAAACGGCGCCGGTTCGCACCGGGCCGACGGTTTCCTCGCCAGTCTCGGCTTCGGCTATCCGCCGCGCGGCGACGTCGACGGGCGGCGATTCGATAAACTCCACTCCCTGGCTTTCGTGCGACAGGAGGGATTCCACCTCTTCACGCAGCCTGTCGTCGTTTCGGCATTGCTCTGTCAAGAACTCCCCACGCTGATCCGGGCCAATTTTCAACGCAGAGTGATACAACTGCTCGATCCGCTGCCAGCGTTCAGGCTCCATCAGGCCTTCCTCCGGAAAGCTCGCGCAACAACCATACGTTGGCAACGTTCCAGTCGCGAATGACCGTATCGGCCGAAACCTTCCTGACTGCCGCGCTCTCCTTCACGCTCAGGTTGGTGAAAAATCGCAATTTCACACCTTTGCCCTTGCGGGCGTCCACGAGCGCGAGTTGATTCAGAGCTTCCTCCAGGTCTACCAGGTCAAATTCGGGCTGTCGAGCTACCAGCGCGGCCTCATGGAAGTTGACGTGAGGGGCTCCCCCTCCGGGTTTCTGATAACCCGGTGATCGTGCGAAATCGATCAAAATGCGCCGCATCGGCTGTGCGCAAGTCGTAAGAAAATGCCGACGGCCTTGCCATTTGACCTGCCCTATGCCCACCAATCGGAGGAAGGTTCCGTGGATGAGGGCGGTAGTCTGGAGTGTCCGTCCGGGGCGCTCACGGACCATAGAGTGGTGGGCCGCTCGATGCAATTGCGCGTACACAAGGGACATCAGTTTCTGCAGGTCTTGTTCAATCCCCCTAAACCCAAGCCTGCAGTGCCAGTTACTTCGCGCGACGGCGCACCCATAAACATTTTACAGCTCGCACCCATACCTCTTGTGGGATGAGGTTAGCACAACTCATTATGCTGATCTACTCCAGCCAGTTTCTGAAGCATGGCGAAGATTAGAAACAAATGCACTCGGCCAGTTCTGCCCGGATGCACGCCTTAGAGATCACCGTGAGATCGCTTGTCAGATTGCCTAGCCGTTGCATTCATTCCAGTGAGAAGAAGATCGACGGTGCGCTCGAGAGGGGGTTTTCGCATTGCGGAGATACCCGCCAGATCAACGTGAACGTTGCTCGTTACATTCATCAGAGCTCAGGGCCCCTGCTTGTTCTTGTTCGCAGCCTTGGCGGCATCATCGAGTACTTTTCGGAACTGTTCGACGGCGGGTAGATCGGGTGATCGAAGGCCATCCTTGCCGGCGTACCGCCACACCGGAGAACTGTCTAGCGGGTATTCGATCTTGCCGCGATAGACCTCGAAGCTGTCGTCTGAAGATCCTACCTCAGTCTGAATCTGGGGTGAGCGGTCGGGTATGCCGCTCGGCTGCGTAATATCCGGTGGGCTGCCCCGTTGTCCACCAACACGAACATTGCCATCCTGTGGCTCAAAGATGACCGGTCGCTGGTCTATTGGACCACCACTCAGGGTCGGGGCAAGCGATCTTCCTGTACCCTTTCGAACGGCGATTACCAGGTCGGCGGTACTTGCTTCCTGGGCAATATCGAAGCGACCCCACTTCATCAGCGCCTTCTCGACATCCTCTTGTGCTCTGTGGTTGCCATTGGGTCGGTCAACGGCTCGCCCGCATGGGGTTTGATTACGACGAGAACCGTGCGGGCGTTCAAAACATCCGCCGGAATCGTGATTTTCCTTTTGTCTTTCGCCACGGCAACGGAGGTAAGAAGAGCACTGAGGCAAACAAGAGCAGATGTCCGGAGCAGCATATTCTCTCCTGAGGCAAACAACGACCCGAACCAATAACTACAGGTTGGATGCAGCAACCTGCGGAGGGAGTGCCTGCACGACCACGTGCGAAGGACTGCAAGCGGGAAACTGAGGCGGGCATAGGTTGGACATTGCTCGCCCTTAGCCGCAAGATCCGCACCCAACTCAGTCTGAAATTTTAGTGTATCAGGAGCAGCGGCACCAGGAGCACGCCCGCGAACAATTGACGCTCTTTCCCGAACAGCGACTGCGCCTGCCACTAAACCTCGGGCGGCCATGAAACCGAGGGTGAATAGGAACCCTTGCTGCCGGGACTCGACTGTACCGGGTTAAAAAACCTTCAGGTGAATGGTCAGATATTTCTTGGGGTTCTGGCGGATTGCCTTGATAAGATCCTGAGTGTCAGCGAGGAGTTTATTGGTGTTGTTGTAGACGGCGGGATCACGAATAAACAAGGCCCCGCTGCCATTCCCGTTATCCAGCTTGTCGGCAAGATTCGATAGCCGGCTCATGGTATTCTGCAGCTTGCGAGCGAATTCCTGGTCTTTTGTCAGCATTCCCAGCGGACCTTTGCCGGCGCTGATGTCGTCGCTCAGGGTTTTGAAGTTCGTGATTGTCTGATTGGCGTTGTTGTAGAGCGCAGGATCTTTCAGTAGCTTCCCGGCCGTACCATTTCCTGCATTCAGTTGGTCGATAAGCTGGTCGATCTTATCGATCGAAGCATTGGCCTTGTTATAGAGTTCGTTGTCCGAAATCAGTTTTCCCAGGCTGCCCTGACCTTGCGCAAGTTCATTGACCAGATTCTGAAACTCGTTGACGGTGGCATTCACCCGGTTATACAGGGTGGCGTCATAGATCAGCTTGCCTACTGAACCCTGTCCACTTTCAACGAAGGCAACAATCCTGTCCATGCGTCTCAGCAGCGCGTCCATGTTCTGCAGCGAGCTCTGGCCAGCGCGCATGACCTCTTCATAGCCTGGCACTTCCTTGCTGGGGAGGACGTCGCCGTCCTGGACCTCCGGTCCATGGGCCACGGAGCTGTCGATATTGATGTAGGTCTCACCCAATACTCCGGCAGTCGAGAGCACCGTGACCGAGTCTTTGCGGAGAAAGAAGTGGTACTCGGTCCTGACCTTCATGAGAACCTGAACAGGATCCTGGGGACGATTGGGAACCACGCGAATACGTCGCACGTTGCCAATATCGACGCCGCTGAGACGAACCGGGGCGCCTTCACGCAACCCGCCCGCGTCGGGGAAATAGGAGGTAACGATGATCTTCGTGGCAAAGAAGCCGCCGCCGCTCATCAAAAGCGTCAGCACGGCCAGAATGATGCTGGCAAAAACCACGGTCAGGCCGACCTTCAACTGCGACCATTTCAATTGCTTCTGGCTAGGCAATGATCCTCCCAGGCAATCCCAAGGAAAGCCGGATTAGATGAGCTCGCATCGCCGCAGGATTTCGCGCCCCAATATTTTCCTGATAATAGCAGACTGCCCGTGCCGCTCAGGCGTCCACTGGCAAACACAACTTTCCTTGCGAGACGAGGCCCAGGAAGTAAGCGGCGGCAGCGAAAGCGAGCGTGGCATTCAGGCCGAACTCGATGGCGACGGCAATTCCCGCGACTGATCCGAGCACGCTCGCGGCGGCGTTCATCGCCCATGCCCACTCAAGCGGGGCGCTTTCCGCCTTCGACTGGCTTTCGTCAAGTATCCGTAGCCCGGTCGGAAAGGGCATACCCATAGCAAAGCCGAGGGGAAGGAGCAGAGCTGCGCTGACTGCCAGTTTCTCAGGCAGCGCGGCACCCACCCAGTGCTCGAGCGGCATCGGGAGTAGCGGTACATACACAATCAGCGCGGCCGTAACCAGGGCAAGCGGGATCCAGATGCGACTCGGGTCGCGAAGCCACTTGCGCGAGAGCAGACTGCCGGCTCCGCTTGCAACCAGCAACATGAAAATCACCGCCGAAAACGCGTATGCCGGATGGCCCAGAAAAAGAACAAACCGCTGAATGAGTGTAACTTCCACCAGCACGTAGCCGAGTCCGATGGCTACGAAGTAGAAAAGGGGTGAAATCCGCTGATGCCTGCCTTTTTCCCCGAAGACGAGCGGAAGCAGCAGGAATCCGACGACCGCCAGCAAAGAGATCCCCAGCAGCATGGCAAGCACAGCCACGCCCAGATTTACCTTCCAGTCCATTGATTCCTCACCGCTCGCCAGATGAAGCAGCCGGCGGGGCTTGAGGGTGAAAAAGAAAAATGGGGCATCATCGGTGACCGGACTGACGTTATACGGATAGCTCCGGGCAAAACCGTAGGGATCGTTGCTTTTGATGAGCGCGGAAAAGGCATTCCGCTCGTCTGCTGATGGGCTGTACAAAAGCTGCAGCGGGGGGTGGGTGGCCACGTAGGTTTTCACCAGCGCCTCTTCTTCGCCGGTAAAATCGGTTTTCTTTGCCAGCACACTGACATTAACGCCGTCCTCATCGAGTTCACCCGCCGAGACCACAATGAAGTGCCGGGATGTCTCGACGACGCCCAATCGGTGCAGGGCGTCGATACCGACCGAGGCGACGCGCAATGCCTCCCGGGGTTCGCGGAATTCCCAGCGCGTGACGGCCACGATTCCCTCCGGCCTAAGGTGGGCGAAATATTCCGTAAATGCCTGGGATGTATAGAGGTTGTTCTCGCTCAATGCGAAGGCGCCGGCAGCGGTCGATGCCCAGGTATCGACAAGTGTCATCTCGAGAATGTCATAGAGCTCGCCGGTGCTGCGGATGAACGAGCGGCCGTCGGCGATCTGTAGATGCGTCTGAGGACGCTCGTAAAGGTGATGGGCAAAATCCGCGTAACGTCCCCGCATGATCGTGTTCACGATCGTGGGGTTGATTTCGATGCCGGTGACATTCGAGCTGCCGCTCGCGAGAGCGCGCAGGACATCCACCCCTCCGCCGGGTCCGATGATGGCATATTCTCCCCGGGGGCGCAGAACGTTTACAACCGCGGCAGGAGCCGACATGAGCAGCTGCTCCCATCTTGATCCCCGCCAGAGGTCGGGATCGGCGTTCATGATGTAGGTATTGGCATCGGCATCGATGACGATGACTCGCGCGCCGTCGTCCTGGCGATCGACTTCGACCCGTGAGATGGCATTCCAGCGCGAAAACTCGACATTTCTCCGACGGATACCCTTGGCCCAGACCACGTCGGCGAGCCGCCCGGTGTGGTTGAGAACAATGGCCACGAGCAGGGTCAAAGCCAGGGCAATCGTCAACCGTCGCGATCTCCTCGAAGGACTCCAGACCGCGGCCGAAATGGAGGAGACGAGAGCGGCGCAGATAATGGTGTTGGGTGCACCAAGAAAATTGAGCAGCCCCACGACGCCCAGACAGGCGAGGGCCCCGCCGGCAAGATCGGCGCCATAGAGTCGTGCAATGCGGGATGATTCCCGGGCAAAAACAACGGAAAACTGCAGCCCGGTGAGAAAAAACGGCACCGCCGCCGACAGATAAACCAGGCTGAGGCGGAGAAAGTTTCCGGCCACCAATTCAAGTGATACCCGAACATGCAGGACAATCTCCAGCACGGCCACAATGGCGGTGGCATTCAAGGCGGCGCAGAGGGCCGCGAAATGGCGGAGCTCCCGGCGATCCAGATGCGGCTTGAGAAGGTGGGCAAAGACTCCGCCCGCACCCAGGCCGAGCATGGCAATCGAGATGGCTAGGAAGGCGAAGTGATAAAAGAGGACCACAGAAAACAGCCGGGTCAGAGCGATTTCAAGCAGCAGAGCCGACAAGCTGGTCAGACCGACAGCTATCAAAAGTCGCCGCTCACCGGTGCGCGGCCAGACCGGCGCTGCTGACCGTGACACAGCTTCATCTGCGACCGGCATAAAACGACGCCAGTCTATCAAAGAGCCGTGCGGCGAATTTCGGGGGCGAGTCGGCCGGGTCTCGTGAGACAATCTCCGCTCATCGGAGGTAGCCATGAGGCAGTTAATTATTGTCGTGCTGCTTTCGTTCGGAGTCGCGGTTTTCCTGCTCGATCGGAGCACAATCTCGGCGGCCGCGAGCGGCGCGCCGGACAAAGCCTACCTACAGAAGATTTGGACCGGCTGGAGCACGCTCGATGTACAAAACGTTCGCTCGTACTACGCTTCCGGTCCACACGTATTCTTTGATATCGCCCCGCTCAAGTATACGAGCTGGGCGGAATACGAGAAGAATGTCAGGAACATTCTGGCCGACTATAAACAGGCCAAGTTTACGGTAAACGAGGATGCCGAACTGCATCCGGCGGGCGATTACGTCTGGGGCACGGCTACGATAAAACAGGAGATGACGCGCCAGAGCGGAAAAGTGGAAATGGGAAACCTCCGCTGGTCGGTGGTATTTCAAAAGCAGGGTGGCAAGTGGCTGATTGTGCACGAACACGTCTCGGTACCGATGCAGTGAGCGCCCGCAGAAGCGAAGTGGCAGCCCTTCCATCCTGAAACGCGCGCGGGCGTTGCTACCGCGTGATCGAGCTAGCTGCGCACGAAAAAATATGCTGTCATGGCGGTCCCGACCGCGATTACTAACCAGCGCACGTAGCTGTGCGGAAGCCGCAGGGAGTAGCGCGCACCGAAATACCCGCCCAGGGCGGCGCCTGCAATCATGATGATCCCCTGCCGCCAGTAAACCGCACCCGAGAAGATAAATATGAGCACGGCAAGGCCGTTGGTCGCGCTGCTCAGGATAGTTTTTAGAGCATTCATCTCATGCATGTCGGCCATGCCGAAGGCGGCCAGCATCGCCAGGATTACTATCGACATCCCACCGCCGAAATAGCCGCCGTAAATTGCAACCAGCAGCTGAAAACACGATGCCAGCAGGATGGTTGGTGGAGTGGCACTGCGGTTTACTGGAATTGCCCTGGTCGGCAATAATCGCCCGAAGAGAAACAGCAGGGTGGCCGACAGCATGAGCCACGGCAGAAGGCGCATGAACGTGCGTGCCGGAGTCCGCAGCAGCAGAATTGCACCCGCAACTCCCCCGAGGGCACTGGCAGTAACAAGGGCGATAAGAATCGGACGGCGGACATTCAGGTGATGGCGAAAGGCGCCGCCACTGAAGGCGAGCCCGGTCCACAGGGCGACGGTATTAGTGGCATTGGCCGAAACCGGCGGCACGCCGGTGAAAAGCAGCGCCGGGAAGGCAACGAAGGTGCCGCCGCCGGCCACCGCATTCAGCGCGCCGCCCGCAACTGCCGCCACAAACAAGAGCGCTGCAGTGAGAAGTTCCAAGAAGCCCGACCACTACAAGGTGTATCACAGAGATCTGGCCAGTGGTCGGGCGCCCGAATCCGGGCAACCGGTCGAGTATGGTAAAAGCGATAAACGCCGACGGCCGCAGCCATGTCCGTTTCATAGCTAGCGCTGCGGCAGGCAGATAAAGGCGTACCTTGCCCTGCTCCTGGTACTCTGCGACCGGAACAGAGGGGTTAAGACGCGAGCATTCTTTCCCGCGTCTCGTGGTGTCGGTTGAGCCCCGCTTACCCTGTTCCTATGTTCCGTAGGCGCCGCTGGCGGACGACGA
>JAFAWX010000247.1 GCA_019241535.1 Acidobacteriota bacterium
TTACGACCGCATGGACGACAGCCAAAACGGCCCGCACTAGCGATTTGCGCCGCTAACGCGCACTGCCTAAGACACCCGTACCAGAACTACCCGATAGATTCTGGTTCCCCGCGTTAGTATCCTCACAACAAGATATCGGAGTGCACGCTTGCCTCCCAGGAACCTTCACCTGTCGTCTCAGCCGCAGGATGGCAATGGCGCACCTGCTTCACAACGAGGAGGTCCCTTTGCCCCTGCTGGCGCAGAGGATTCCCCATCCTTCGGTAGGCTTCGCCAATGGCTCCAACTCGCTGACATCGCCTTGTCAAAGAAGTGGATCATAAGGCGCATGAAACAATCCGCAAATCGAGTGGCACCCTAAGACCCACAAATGGTTCTGTGTCCGATGGCTTCGATCGAACGTCTGACCACCTGAGCCGTACCTGTCAAGCCATTTGAAAAAGTAACCGTAGCTAATGCTGTCGAGACATTTCAGAAGTAACCCGGGAGGCCGAGCGGGGAAAAGGGGTCTGGGGGAAAAGGGGTTGGCGTGTGAGGCCCCTTTGCTCCCAGCCAGCGCTTTAGAAGCCTCACCTGGCCTCCTCACTCTTGAACTTGCCCGTAAGTCTAAAACTGTGGTTCTTGGTTTATCGCTTGTCGGCGCAACAGCTTGTGAGCTCAACCGTCGATTGGCCATAGCGTAGATGCGTTGCAGCTTCTGCTCGATCTGCTTGCCTAGTTGAAAGGGATCCAACGAGCGCCGCAGTTTTTGCAGTTGCGCAACCCGCGTGCCCTCCGCCTGGCCCGAGGCTAAAACCCGCTGCAGCGGCGTCTGCGCGTGATCGTAAACCCGGCGCAGTTTGGAACCCACCCGAGTTTTCTTCACCAACTTGACCGAGGGCAGGTACAAGTTCAACCACAATCGCAATTCATGGCGATAGAGATCGTTGATGGCTTCTACCACGGCAGGCGAGTCGTAACGATCCCACCCCAGCAGCTTGCGCACATGCGTCCAGTTCTTCTGCTCCACGTGGGCATTGTCGTCCTTCTTGTAGGGACGCCCGCGAGTCAGCTGAATCTTCTCGTCGTCACACCAGCGCTTCAAATGCCAGTTAATAAATTCCGACTTGTTGTCGGAATCCAGCCCTTGCAAGCGAAACGGCAATACCCCGCCATCTCGTCCAGCGCCTGCTGCACTCCCACTTGGCTGCGGCCCAGCAAGGCGCGAGTTTCCGTCCAGCCCGTGTGGATATCGGTCAGGTTTAGCGACTGGGCAAATTCCCCCGCGCCAGAGTTCGCCGAAGGGAAACTAGGTCAATTTCCGCGAACCCCGGTGTCTGCACATCCCAGCTGTCCGTCTTCACCGGGATGTGGTGCTTCAGCAGACTGCCAGGCTTGGTTCGCCCATAGATACGCCGCCGCCAAGTTTGCTTTTTCCCCTGCAAGCGCCGATCGATTTGGCGCGCGCTGATGCGCAGCAGCTGCTCTTCCAGCGGGGGTGTTAAGCGATAGCGTTTCCGTATCCACGGCAGCCATTCCCGCAGCAAAGCTTTCAACCGCACCGACCACGGATATCCCGCAGCTTCCCAGATCGCGGTCAGGATCATGAGCACTTGGTGACCCTACCTCCGACGCCGCGCCGGCCGCCGCCGATGCGGTTGTTTGCCGGGCGGCGCTCCGTTCAACCGACGAATGGCATATTTCCGGTTGTAACCGGTATTGCGGCAGAATTCATCGAGTATGAGTTTCTTGGCTTGGCGCGCGCTCTTGTGATAGCGCTCATAAACTACGCGAAAAGTATTCCCATTTCGCCTTGCTTCCCAATGTAACCCTCCTCAAATCGCTCCTGAGTTGGGTTACATCCTAGCGGGCGCCACCCCTGCGGAGTGGTTGTTTGATTCTGAAACTCCGTTCGAAGATGTCTCGACGGCACCTCCTTCGGTTACATTTTAAGCGTCTCGATTCGCCATATACCGCCATAGGCGTTAGAATCAGAAACACACCTTCCCAGGCGGTCGCGTATGCAGGGCGAGCCTAGCAGCAGTGGCAACGCACAGGTACTCAAGCATGTAAAGTATCGTGGTCACTTCATGGAGTGCATGAACGCGGCGCGTGTGAGCAGAAGCCAGAATTTGGTGAAAGAGAGCCGCTATGTGATCTCACGGTCTGAGACGCTAATGACGTTAGCAGACGCTTTAGTAATGAAGATCAGGATACGGCGGGCGAACGGCTGAAGACCCAGCATACCAAAGCAGCAAACAGAGAAACACGCGACTAAGGCAAACGGCCCAGCAGCAAGAAGCCACATGCCCGCATTGTAAGCGGGAAGCGCGATACGCAGATCGTTAAACGTTATACTCTTTTGCTCTCGAACCTGAGAGCATCCGCCCGCGCCGACCATGTTCCCTAAGGCTCTTGTCTCTCCTGCTATCCTAGACCCGCCGTGTTCCACCTCCAGCCCATGCCGCTCCAGACGCGGCCTTCGCCCTTCGATGATGCCAACTGGATCTTCCAACTCAAGCTCGACGGTTTCAGGGCGCTGGCCCTCATCGAGCATGGCCACTGCCAGTTGATCTCTCGGAACGGGAATCAGTTCGCCTCGTTTTCAGCACTGGCCGACCATATCGCGGCTTCGATACCGGCGACAGACCAGATCGTGCTCGACGGCGAGATCGTATGTATGGACCCGCAGGGAAGACCGCGATTCAAGGATCTGCTTTTCCATCGAGGCGACCCGTGCTTCTTCGCGTTCGATGTCCTCATCTCCCATGGCAGGGACTGGTGGACGGAGCAACTCATTGACCGCGATCAGGAACTGCGGCGGTTGTTGAGACGCTTGGGTACTGAGTCCCGGCTGAAGTACGTCGATCGCATCGACGGGCGGGGCACGGCGCTCTTTTATAAGGTGTGCGAGCTGGATCTCGAAGGGGGTTGTAGCGAAGCTCAAGGGCGGGGCGTACGTCACTGACCGAGAGAACAGCACATGGGTCAAGATTCGTAATCGCTGATACTCGCAGATGGCGGGCCGGGAGGAACTATTCGAACGAGAACGGCACAAGGAGCCTGTGGCGGGATGGCATTCGTGCGTGCTGGCATGTGCGGACTGGAAGAATCAATTGAGGCGTAATGCCCCGCCGCCGCAACATCGACTTGCAGAGGATTAAGGCATCTACCGAAATCGTGTGCCCGCACTGCGGTGTTCGTATCGAGCCCAAGGGATTATAACCGGGTCGATTGGGAGCACTTGGAGTGTCCACGGTGTCGTCTGCGGTTCATTCCAAACAAAGCGTAGCGGAACAGCCTCTCAACTGGGCCGCTCTTCCGACCTTATGTCTTTATGGTGCCTTGCTTAGGGCTTGGCGCTTCCGTACTTCCTTCACAATTATCGCCGAAGGATGTTGTGGACGGTCCTCGTTGTGAAGACCTTGCCGTACCGGGTGCGGATTCCTTCGGCGTTCAGCGAACGGGCGATAGCGTAGGCGCTGGTGCCGGATGTTTTCATCGCCTTGATTCGGGCGACAACTTCAGGCTCTCCGTCATATTCGTGCGCCGGGTGCTCCCGGTATGGCCAGCGGCCTTCTACACCAATGAGCCTTACCCGCTTGCAGAGGTGCGACTATCGCGTCTCTGTCCATCTCCGCGAGCATCCCGTTGACACCGCCCATGACGCTGCTATTCAGGTCTGTGCCGGTGGCGTCGAGGACTGTGATTCCCGTTGTCCCGGCAGAGACCGATGAATGAAACCCTGAAAAAATCTCCCACTTTCTTGATCACGGCGGCGACGTTAACAGTTGGACCGTGATGTGCTCTGACCCCGCGCGATATCGCAGCTCGCCGCCGCGTGTCGAAAACACGTGTGGTTCGGGCGTTAAGCCAGGGGTGGCCGCGTTATGGGCGGCTCTATGATCTCCGCGATTGAGTGCTCAACACTTTGCAGTTGCGGCAGGAGGTCTGAAAATACGTTTTCGGATGATCGATGACATTGACTTCCGGGTCGCCCGTGATTCACGACACAGCACCGCGTTCTGAAATTCTGAAAGACTACTTCTTGCGAAATCTAGAGTGTGTCGCTCGGTGTCGCATAATCACGGGCACGTCCTAATTAAGAAAAAGAAATCAAGCGGCTTTCTTCGTTGACTCACGCAATAGTGCCAGTGCGGCTTGAGGCCCGCTCCGCTCGATAACCTGGAACTCGATATTGCGGACTCTTTGATAGTTCGTGAAGAATTGCTCAATCTGCTGCAAGACAGCAGGTTCGAGATCTGATAATTCATTGACCCCTGCATAGAGGACCGATCCTTCAGCTACCGCGATCAAACGATCATTCCGATTTTCCTTTCCTTTCTCGCGCTGGGTGGCTCTCAATGCACCGATGATGCGGCACTCAACTTCACAGCCCGGAAACGTCGGTTCATCGCTGAGCACCAATACGTCCAGCGGATCACCATCGGAGGCCTTAGTGTGGGGGATAAATCCAAAATCGTATGGGAACATCATTCCTTCGGGCAGAACCTTGGAGAACTTTATCCGGCCTGTCTTGTCCTGGTACTTGTACTTGTTGCGAGAACCTCGCGGCGTTTCGATGATCACGTTTTGCTTTTCTGCGTTTTTTGGGCCCGCACTTTGTTGTTTCTTGTTCATATATCCGTCCCGCTTAAGCTGCAAGCCTGGCAGAAGCCTTCAGCACGGGCTCCTTAATCACGAATGATTTTGTGTTCTGCTTCTGACCTTCGCCCTGCGCCTGAAAGTACTTGCTGCATAACTGCCGCGCTCCTTTCAGCGCTGTTCCCAACTTTTGCTTTGCCATATGGTCAATTTGGGCGATCAGTTTGCAATTCTTGCAATCCGATAAGACCTTCTTTGCAATGGCATGGAGTTCGGTCCAATCGTGCCACTCTCCGATTTGGTCCTTCACCTTACCCAAACGTTCTGCAAGTTTGCTCTGTTTTCCAGAGAGTTGCAAAACGTATCGCATCTCCTTCACTTTAAGGCGAAACGCGTGAAGATTCTCGGAAGACAGCTTAGGCGAATTCGACAGCTCACCCGATATGCGCAATGCATCCGCCGTTGCATCAATCGGCCATCGTTCGGTATTGCTCGAGCTGCGCTTCTCGAAATTCTTCTCAATCAACGATGCGCAATGTTTCAGACTACGAATAGCTGCTTTCCTGTGCTTGGCAATCGTTTTCCGCAATTTGGTCCCATCACGACCACGCTCCTGGCCCAGGTGTTCGAGCAACTTAACAAGGCATTGCCTGTCTCCGTTGTTCGAGAGAGTGGCTGAGAAGCCTGTCAGCACGTCCATATCGCGAACGTCGCCCGCCTTCTTGCGAATCGGCGTCACTGCACGCAGGACGCGGCGACCTTCCCGGCTCCGGTTGAGCTGTAGAGCTTGCAGTGTAGCCTCAACACGCCTTGTACTTGTGCGGATGTCGTGCACCTCGTTCTGCGTTGGATTTTTGGAGACCTTTCGCACGAGCTTTCCCAATTTTAGAAAGGATTTTTCCAGCTTCTTCTCGTCTAGCGACATACCTTTTTTGATGATTGCAGTGGGAAACCGGTTTGCTCAATTAAGCCGTTGACACCGATTGGAGGAACGAGACACCGGGATGGTCGGCGAGGCGGGTCATGCCACAACCTCATGGAGAAACTGTCCATCATAGTATGAGACAGATTCCTCCAACAGCAGCGGTTTTCGAGCAGCCCGGGACGTGGTCGCGGAACTGGATTGTGCTGATCGAGTTTGAAAAACGCAAACTGTAACGAGCATCACAGCCATGGTCACAAACGTTGTCCTGGGTGAGCTGGAATTCATGGCAAATCTCCGTTCATCGCCTTTAGGATCGGCTCGGCGATGGTGGCTAACTCCGCCCGGCTGGAGCTGGTGGCGGGCACAGCCCCGCCCCCCGGCAGCACCGGAGCCTTCTGGTCCACCAGCGGTTCGGGTAGCGAGGGGCGGCGCACGTTTGCCGCCGAAGCCGCCCAAAGCGGCGACCGTAGAGAGGGCGGGTGTGCTTTCAGACATCTATTCGGGAACGGTAGTCGGGCAATCGGCCGCCTGTGGATACCTCTACTTCGCAGCGAGACGCAACCC
>JAFAWX010000279.1 GCA_019241535.1 Acidobacteriota bacterium
AGAGGCCTACGAGCCTCTGCTGTTGGTAGCCAACAAGGGCTCGAGGATCAGCCGAATACGGCAGTTGCATGGTTGAACTGGGCAAAGGAGGATTCTGTGAACACAAGGAGCTATAATACGCGTAGCAAAATTCGGCAAAGGCAGGCAGATCTGATCCGCAGATGGTTAAGCAAGGTGGTCAGGGCTGAACCAGCTTCGAGCCCTACAGCTCACTCGTTCTACTTTCTCGTGACTGTTGATCGGTAACAAGAGGTGGCTCCGTTCTCGAATAACTTGTCTTTGTATACGAGAAGCTATGCTTGCGGGCGGCTTTGCTCCGGACAGGCTCGGCCAGGAGGACACAGGCGTTCACAATGAAAATGACAGCGGGCCTTTTCTCAGATCACCCCCTATGCAATCGTATTTAGGAGGCGATAGCTCGGCTTCCATTTCCGCCTGAGCCAGAAGTTGAAGTAAGCGGTATTTTCCACGCTGAGAGGTCGCGTTTGAGGAGAATTTCAAGAGCCTCGACCTCGGGGCGGAAGATTTCGGCAAGCACCGCTATGAGGTCCTGCGGGAGTTCATTGAAGCTCGCCCCCCCGCCCAGGAACAGACTGCGCAGCCTGGATCTCATTACTGCGGCAACCAAGCCGTCCAGTTTTCGCGCTTTGAACCAGTCCGCGACCAGGGTTGCACCCCGGGTCCTATAGTAGCTGCGCGGCAGTGTCATTTCGGCGCTGTGATTTAAGGGATGCGTGAGTGGTTCAGGTATTGAGAAACGGGGTATGTGGATGAAATCTGCCAACCTGTCCACGTAGGCTTTCGGGTCTCGCTGAAGATCGTCATAAACTGTGGCCAACACTTGTTTTTCGCCTAGCGCGGCCTGCCACGCCGTGAGATTCGCCACGTAATTGGAAGACTGCATAAGCTCAGGGTCGTGAATGATCGCTCGTTCAAAGCTCCACGGTAACATCGCATAAGCCCGCTTAAGGCGATAGAGCGAAAGTATTCTTTCCACCGGGTTGCGAAAAATACAGACCACCCGGGCGCTAGGTATGAGGCCGGCAATGCGTTCACGCGCTTCAGGGGAGGAAAAATACGTTGGTGCGACCTCACCTCTTGGGCAGGCAGCCGCCGATGCAGGAAAGTGCGCAAGGTACCAACCAAGGCCACGGCTGAAATGTTTGTCAAAAAACCGTGTTTCTTTGGTGGGACGGGGAAGAATTGCCGAACCTGAAAGGATCTGGTGGAGCCATGTTGTACCGGTGCGGGGCGGGCCAATAATGAAAAAGGAAGGCAGACGGCGGGTGTTGCTACGTGCAGAAAGCTCGGCTGCTTCTTGAGGAGAGTGACTTACATCCAGAGTATTCTGATCCAGCGTTTTCCTGGCAGCACGGATGCCTAGATTCCGAACACCCATCATCACCTCAGACGATTGGGAAGAAAGAGCCTTTCCCGGCTGCGGGCACAATTCCAGAGGTTTGCCCGACCATCGGGTGCCCATTCGAAGCTGGTTTCCTTCAACAGGTTTTCTCGTTCCGCAACATTTCGAAAATAATTTTCACCATAGGGCAACTCTAAAAGCCTTTCAATCGCTGATTTTGCTGAAAATTTGATCCACAACGTGTGCTGATGCAAATGCGCCACCACTGCACGGTGCAAATGGGGCGACGGCCTCACCTTATTCGGCGAAAGGTGCGCTGATGACGTAGTCGCAGAAATTACGCGGATGAAAACCCGGAACATAACGCTCCCCAACATCGCGCATGAATGAGCGGCTCGCGCCTGCCGGGTGTCTTCGCACAACGTCTGCACAAGTGTTCAGGAACGAAGTCTTGAACCGCAGCCGCGGAAAGGCCTTTATAGTCTGGTCAACGTCCGTTCTTCCTATCTGGCTCGGATCTGGGCCGATGACATCCGCACCAGCGCCTTCTCCCACCAGGCGGACCTCCGGCTGTTTGAAATGCCCGATCATTGACACATGCATGGCGATTCCATCCCAGACGATGGCCGTTTTGGCCTTCGCGAATCCCTGCTGCTCGAGAAATTGTCTGGCGGCTTCTGCTCCCTGAATTTCAAAGGGCAGGTCGCCTTGAAACCGTCCGGTGAGTCCGAGGTCGTGCAAAATGCAGGCTAGATAAAGGACCTCTTCATCAAACCTCAACCCTTGCGCCCTTCCAACCAGAGATCCAAAAACAAACGTTCTGATCGCGTGATTGAACAGGTAGGGCGGGGAGACCAAGCGAACCAGTTCCGTCGCGGCGTTGGCAACAGCCGAATCCACCAGCCGGATTCCGGCAATTTTCGATGGTAACCTTTGGTCTTGAGATTGCGGTCGAGCACCTGTCTCGACATTTAATCGCTTAGCGCTGGCCAGACCTACGCTGCCGATTGCGAATTCACGCCGATTCACCTGTATTCTCCCGAACGATTCATGAAAAACATTATCAACAAAAACCACCTTGCAGTCTTTACAGCAGCCAAGTGACTGCGCACTCACGGCCCGGTAGTGATTACTGGTCCGTAAAGTCGACCAAAGTCAGAAAAGGCGCTGCAGGATAGTGACTGGCCTGAACGGTTGCTCTGGCTTGGCCCGTCTCTGCACTAATGGAATGCCGGAACATGGGACGCGCATCGAAAGCCCGACCGCCTGAATCTAATACTCGGAATGTTCAAGGGCGGACGATTGTCATGGCATCTCTTGAGATTACTTTCCTGCAGAATGAACTGGAGGAGCGAAGGAATAAGCTGGAAACAGTGCTTGCACAGGCACCCCGGAACTCCAGCCTGGCTGCCCTGCTCCAGCAAGTAGATTCAGCACTGGAGCGCATGAAAAAAGGCAGCTACGGCCTGTGTGAGGTGTGCCAGGAACCGGTTGAGGCGAACCGCCTGATGGCCGACCCGCTCGTGCGCTATTGCCTGGATCATCTGAACCAGGCGCAGCGCGACGCGTTGCAACGCGACCTCGATTTGGCTTCAGAAGTACAGCGCAAGCTCCTCCCCCAGGCGAATCTGCGCGTAAGCGGCTGGGAAACCAGTTATTACTACGCCGCCGTCGGTCCTGTGAGCGGCGACTACTGCGACCTGATCCCATCCGATAATGGCCTCTTCTTCGTTCTTGGCGATGTCTCCGGCAAAGGCGTGGCCGCCTCCATGCTGATGACGCAACTCCATGCCTTGTTCCGCAGCCTGACGGCTATGGCCCTGCCGCTCACCGCGATCGTGAGCCAGGCGAACCGCGTCTTCTGTGAAAGTGCGCTGGCCGGGCAGTACGCAACCCTGGTATGCGGGAGGGCAATGCATAACGGGAGGGTAGAGGTTCATAACGCCGGCCATTGGCCCGCAATCCTTGTTGGAGATGGCGGCGTGCGTCGGATCGAATCGAGCGGTCTGCCGGTCGGGATGTTCCTCGAGGGCGAGTTCTGTGCCACGTATGTTGAGCTGAATGTGGGTGACACGCTGTTCCTCTACACCGATGGCTTGCCAGAGACGCGTAGCAGCAGCGATGAGTATGGCGCAGATCGGCTGACGCACTTAGTGCGCGATCACGCCGATAGGTCGGCAGCCGAGCTAATTGCCGCTTGCGTACATGATCTGCGTACATTTTCTGGTGACACCCCACGCCTAGACGATTTGACTCTGCTCGCCATCCGTCGCACCCTCTAAATAGGCCGAGGGCTGCGCCAATGTGCTGTTCATGGAGAGCCAATGATGAAAGCGATTACGCATGATCCTGCTTTCGCAAACAAAGCAGGTAAATGCCCATTATTGTAATCCCGGTGCGAGACGCAGCGCTTGACTGACGGGCCAGTACAATTGGTTCCTGTTCTGAAGAGTCCGACTGAAAAATTCTTTTTGCTAGCACGAATGACCGTTTCGACCGTCGTGTGAGCGCAGCTTGGCACATCAAACCATTGGAGAAAAAACATGGCAATGTCCTGTACACATCTAGACCAGGTACGCAAAGTGAAGCCTCGCAGCCAGGGTTGTGAGGAGTGCCTCCAGACGGGCGACCATTGGGTTCACCTTCGCGAATGTCTAGTGTGCGGTCACGTCGGCTGTTGCGATTCCTCGAAGAACAAGCACGCCACAAAGCATTTTCACTCGACCCACCATGCGATCATGAGGTCGTTCGAGCCGGGCGAGAGTTGGGGCTGGTGCTATGTCGATCAAATCGAGCTAGCATTTCCCTGAATCAGTTGCCCAAGAGGGGAGAAGAGCTGGGCTGCCAGATCTGTGCACCAACTGGCTCGGGCGAAGGGCGGCTGCCTCTGATGGAACGCTGGTCAGGACATAGCGATACACAAACTGTGGGGCTGACCATTCGCTTCATGCGAATGCGCAATTCCGAGCGGGTTGCTCCAGGGTTGTGCAATGACTTTGGGATATTCCTAGACAGGCCAGAGGGGAAACGGGTGATGCCAGGGCAGATAGAGCCATCGGGCGATCAATCGAGAGCGGGGCAGGCAATGGGCAGAAGCAGTGAGCTAATGTCTCGCCACAATCCCCGCTCCCGTCGATTGGACGTAAGGGTTGAATTTGGGGTTGCGCGAAAAATCTTAAATTACCGTGTCTCAGGCCTGGAAAACAGGTTGCAGAGAGGCTCAGTTTACGAGTTTTCTTGGCTTGCGAGAGAAGGCAAGCGCATTCCTGGTTCTTATGATTACGTGGCGGCTCTCGTCGATCAATTGTCGTGACTTTTGAATAAGGGCGTGACTGGCCGCCCGACGGTTGGCAAAGCCTTGAAATTCAAGAAGTCTTTGCGCGTACCACCGAGGTCCCTTGACGAATACCATGCAAGCGACGAACTCGCGCCTTTCCAGCACGCTTCGCGATTCCGCTGCCACGGTATCAAACAATGCTCGGGAAGGCCAGAGATTTTGATTTCTTCGTTCTGTCCGAACAAGCCCACCCCGCCTTTGTGTGTCCATCGCCAGCTTGGATGGCACAAGCAGTGCCTGATTTGCTACTGATCCCACAAAACCGCAATAGCATGCGACTTTTTTGCCCACTTGCGGACCCTCCGCCCAAAGGTATTTCGGCATCTTTATGGGACGGAGCTGCCGACGCAGTTCTCCGAACCCAGTATTGAATTCCTCGGAAGGGAATAGCTTTATGTCTCAGCCCTGGAGTACCCACTGTCTAGCGCGGGGAGTGCGAGGTGCCCGTGCACGCATCGGAACAGCGGCAGTCCGGTGTTTGCTCCGCCTCATGAATAAAGCGAGCGGGAGCTGTGCTGTCAGCATCGCAGAGGTGTTAGTCTCGCCCCCTGTGGCCAAAGAGTTTCCGGAGTTCGATCACCGCTTTCTGCCGTGCTTGCGGGCTTCCTTCGCTCCGTCGCGGGCTGCGCCTGTAGGCTCAAACATGATGAGCACGTTCTTGTTGCGATCTTCCGTGGGAATAAGGCGGAAATGGATGTCCGCGGCAGAGTCGTAGCCTGCGCCAAGATGCTGCGAACGTGCCACAAGCGGCTGCTCTTTGAGCAAAACCGCGCGATGTCGGCGAATTAGAAGATTTTTCAGCTCTTCTGCCAGCGGGAGCTGTTCGATGGTGAGATCCATCGGGGGCTTACTCTTGAAACCGAACAAGCGCAGAGCAGGTGCATTCCAAAACTCGATTCGCCGTTCCTGATTCACCAGCATGACCGGCAGCCGGATCTTCTCGAGCGTTTGCGCGTACACATTGTTTACCTCGTCGAGCTCCTTAGTACGCTCTTCGAGTTCCTGGTTTGTCGTCTCCAGTTCTTCATTCAGAGATTGCAGTTCCTCGTTGGTGGTTTCAAGCTCCTCGTTCGTTGACTGGAGTTCCTCATTTGTGGTTTCCAACTCTTCATTGGTAGACTGCAGCTCTTCATTGGTAGTCTCAAGCTCTTCGTTGGCCGACTGCAGCTCTTCGCTCGTGGACTCCAGCTCCTCGACCGTCGTCTGAAGCTTCTCCTGGATAGTTTGGTCTTCGAAATAGATGAATGCGCCGCGACGCTGTCCTGCTTCATCAAGCAGCGGCCGAATCGTGACTTCGATCAGCTTCTCCTCAGATCCAATCTTTACGCGGGCGGGAAAGTGCGAAGACTCATTGTTTGTGCGCGTCGCCTGCAGCTGTACGGGCAGCTCGGAAATGCGAATGAAAAGATCGGTATCGGCCAGCCTTTTCCCCACCAGGCTGGACGACGGGAGTCCACAAAGGGTGAGCGCGGCCAGGTTGTGATCGGTGATAATTTCGTCCGGCCCCAGGGCAAATACCCCGATGCGCAACGTCTCCAGCAAATAACGATGTTGCTGGCGGAGGCTGTCGAACTCCTTGACGGGGCCGAGATCGTTAGCTTTTTCCTCGCCATTTGCCACCGGTGCGTCGAGGCGCTCGTCCTCGAGAGAACCGGTGATCCGCTGAAAAATGCGCCAGCGGGAGTTCAAACGCTGGAATTGTCGAGAGTTGGTCAGCTGGGACTCGGATTTGCCCAAAAACAGGAGTCCGGCCGGTTCAAGCGCGTAATGAAGCCGAATCAGGATCTGCTTCTGCAGGTCGGAATCGAAGTAAATGAGCACATTCCGGCAAATCAACAGGTTCACATGGGAGATGGGAGCATCATGGGCGAGGTTGCTGCGACCGAAAATCACCAGACGGCGGATTTCACGGTTAACCCGCATTGCTCCTTTTCCATGAAAGTACTTCTCGCGCCACTCCGAGCGCACTAGGCGCACGGCCTCGAGAGTATATTCGCCGCGGCGAGCGGTGTTCAGTGCCTCCTCGTCGATATCGGTGGCGTAGATCTTGATGTCGTAGTTCGAAATGCGAGGCCCAAAGTGTTCGGACAGCAGAATGGCCAAAGAGTATGCTTCCTGTCCGCTGGCACAGCCGGCGCTCCAGGCGCGGAAAGAGTGACCCGGCTGCAGACGCCTGAGCTGTTGCGGCAGAATCTCGTGACGCAGGATCTCCCAGGCGGGCGGGTCGCGGAAGAATTCGGTCACGTTTATCAGCAGCGTGTTCAGCAGGTGATTGATTTCATCCGGCCGCTCACGGATGTATTCACCATACTCGGCATAGTCGCCGATATTGAGCTGAAACATGCGGCGTCGAAAGCGACGCTCGAGGGTGGTGTTTTTATAACCGCGAAAGTCGAAATTGCGCTGTTCCGCGAGTTCCTGCAGCAGATCTTTCAGCAATGCTGCGTCTTTTGCCATCGTCTACTTCTGCCTGTCGCAACTAGCGCTGAGAGGGTCTCTCCCATTTTATCGAGCGCAAGCACAAGGTCCACGCAGCCGGTGTCAATGGCTGCCTGGGGCATTACCCGGTACTCTGCCGTGGCAGGGTCCTGGGCCATGGTGACCCCGCCAGCGCGCTTTATGGCCGTAATTCCATCTGCCCCGTCACGGTTTGAGCCGCTAAGGATAACACCAATAGCCTGGTTGCCGTAAGTGGCGGCTACCGAGCCAAACATCATGTCAATGGAGGGTCGCGAGAAGCGGATGAGGCGCGAGTGCGCAAGCTGAATCTTACCCCTGAGCACCAGCAGATGTTCATCTGGAGGGCCGATATAGACCGTCTTGGGCACAAGAGGGTCGCCATCTTCGGCTTCTTTGACCGCCTTGCCTGTTTTTCTCGATAACAGACCGGCCATTTGGCTTTTATGCCTGGGATCGAGGTGCTGCACCACAACTATTGCGGGGAAGTCGGCGTCGATTGCGTCCACAACCGCAACCAGAGCGGGAAGTCCTCCGGCCGATGCTCCAATGGCAATCAACTCGAATTCCGCGCGCTCTCGCGAACTCCGTTTTTTTCCCGTGACCGCGACTCTCCCTGTGCGCACCAATTGTATCCCCTCACCTCGAGGAATAAAGGCACGATTTTTAGTCGGAATCGGAGCGACCGCCTGCTCTAATTGAATTAACCGGGAGGTAAGTTCCTGATTGCGAGAAGCTAATCGTTCCCTCGCGGCAGTCTCCAGCTCCTTTGCTGCGGTTTTCTCTGTTTCTGATGGATCAAGTCCTGGGCCTGTTGCGTCAGCTTCCTGCTCATAGCAATGGTCCTTCTGGCTGATTCGGTGGTGTGCGCGCAACGCCTCAGCAACTCCAGACTCATCTGCTCGAAGACCGGAGACAAACCGGACGGCCTAAGCCTAAGAACCGCCATAATTACGAATGTAGCGCACTTCGACCGCCCGGGCAAAGCGTCGGAGGGGGCGGCAGGGTTTGAACCTTGCTCGTGCCGGACCGGAGATTTGTTCAGAGCTGCCCGGTCAAGGCGAAGCCGGACGACTATTTTTCCGCCGCGCCTCTCTGGTTCTCTTGCTGGTGGCGCGAATCCGCGCAGCTTCTCGTCTCAGATCCAGCGCCTGTTTGAGGAGGACTTGGGATTGATCCTTCAGGGCGCGTGCGGTTTGTTCCAGGACCCTGACTACATCTCCGCTGGTCTTCATGGTTTCGGCGACGGCTTCTTGGAGGTGTCTACCAGGAGGGTGCGGCGAGTTTCTGGGCTCGGTTCCGCACGTTTCCGGACGGCTCTGGCGTGTTCGCGGGTGGCCGCGGCTTCGCGGTGGAGTTTTTGCATCATTTTCTTGTGCATCTTGTCGGCCAGCTTGTGAATTTACTG
>JAFAWX010000214.1 GCA_019241535.1 Acidobacteriota bacterium
CAGCAGGTCCTTGACTTCGCCCTTCAGGACGCCTCCCTGAATTCCGGCGCCTACGGCCACCACTTCGTCCGGGTTCACTCCTTTATGGCCCTCTTTTCCGAACAGCTCCTTCACCAGGGCCTGAATGCGCGGCATACGCGTCTGTCCGCCAACCAGCACTACCTCCTGGATCTTCCCCACATCGACCCCGGCATCCTTCATGCACTGCCGGCAGGGGCCGACCGAGCGCTGAATGATGTCCTCGACCATCGACTCGAGCTTTGCCCGCGTAAGCTTCTTTACCAGATGTTTCGGGCCGCTGGCATCGGCGGTGATGAATGGCAGGTTGATCTCGGTCTCCATCGTGGTCGAGAGCTCGATCTTGGCCCGTTCGGCCGCATCACGCAGGCGCTGCAAAGCCATTTCATTGCCCTTGCCCCGCAGGTCGAGCCCTTCGTCCTTCTTGAATTCATCAATCAGCCAATCGACCAACCGCTGATCGAGGTTGTCGCCCCCAAGGTGGGTGTCGCCGTTGGTAGCCTTTACCTCGATGACGCCTTCGCCGACTTCGAGAATCGAGATGTCGAAGGTGCCGCCGCCAAAGTCATAGACGGCGATGGTCTCATCCTTTCCTTTGTCGAGCCCGTAGGCGAGAGCCGCTGCCGTTGGCTCATTGATAATCCGCTTCACGTCAAGGCCGGCTATGCGGCCGGCATCTTTTGTGGCTTGCCGTTGCGAGTCATTGAAGTAGGCCGGAACGGTGATGACCGCTTCGGTCACTTTCTCTCCTAAATAGTCTTCGGCCGCCTTCTTCAGCTTTTGCAGGATCATGCCCGAGATTTCAGGCGGGGTGTGTTCCTTTCCCTGCGCCACTACGGCCACGTGATCGCCCTGCCGCACGACCTTGTAGGGCACCATTTTCATTTCTTCGTTGACTTCGTCAAAGCGACGGCCCATGAACCGCTTGATGGAATAAATCGTGTTTTCGGGATTAGTGATGGCCTGACGCTTGGCCACTTGGCCAACCAGACGCTCGCCGGTCTTGGTAAAAGCCACCACCGAGGGCGTTGTCCGGCCCCCTTCCTCGTTGGCAATGACCTTGGGTTCACCACCCTCCATCACCGCCACACAAGAGTTGGTGGTGCCCAGGTCGATTCCGATAATCTTCGCCATGTCGAATCTCCTTCGCTAACTTATAAGTGCTTTGAAATCAATAGATCACAAATTATGCCAGGATCATTATGTGAGTTGAGTGAGATATTGTCAAGTTTTTAGATGCGGCGGACAGGCATTGTGGTGCAGGGAATCCGGGGCCGGCAGATACTTGGACGACGTGGCAAGCAAAATCCCGAGTTTGGGCCGAGTCTTACTGTTCTCTGGGAGCGGCCAGGGAGATGGCAATAGAGTGCCCGCCCTAGTAGTCTGGTACCAGTGATGGTGGTCTACCTCCCGGACTGGGCTAGGCACGCCGGGTGATTTACAAACTCTATTGCCGTTTCCTAACGCTGGATCAAAACTGCTGTCCTTGATGCTCCGCGCGTTCCAATCTGCTTCGGCCGCCGAGCGACTGCTGCGGGCCCGCGAGTTCATTGAAGGCCTGCCCAGTTCCTCTGAAATCGTTATTGTTGGCAGCTCGCGCAACTCTGCCGACGACTTCGTGCGCAGCATTGCCGAAAATTCTGCTGCTACCCTGGGCCTGCACCGATTCAGCTCGGTGCAGTTGGCCAGTCAGATTGCGCGCGGTGAAATTGCCCGCCGCGGCCTTGCTCCTCTAACCTCCACGGGGGCGCTGGCCGTTGCTATGCGTTGTATCTTCCAGGTTCAAAACCACGGGGCATTCAAGTTTTTCGGTCCGGTCGCGAATAAGCCCGGTTTCGCCCTGGCGGTTGAGGCGACACTGCGGGAGTTGCGCGCCTCTGCTATCGAGCCCGCCGAGCTCGCCGCGCTCGGCGATCGTGGCCAGGATGTGGCCGCCCTGTTCGCCGAGTACCTCGATCAGCTGCATGCGGGCAAGCTCGCGGACATCGTCGACGTAGTAGAAATCGCCGCCGCCGAGGTCGACCGCGACAGCGCCGCACTGGCCCGGCACCCGGCTCTTCTGCTCGATGTTCCTATCACCTCGAAAGCTGAAGAGCACTTTTTAGCCGCGCTGGCCTCGAGATCTCCGGCCGTATTCCTGACCGTAATCGCCGAGGACCCTCGCTCGACCACGGTTATCGGGAAGCTCGCCACCGAATTCAAGGTCCAGAGCGCGAGGTGGGATACGTCGCTCGACCGCCTGCAGCACTACGTATTCGGCAGCACCCCGGCTTCGTCCTACCCCGAGGACGAGAGAGTCGATTTCTTTTCTGCGCCTGGCGAGGGTCGCGAGTCGATCGAGATTGCGCGGCGCATTCAGGAAGCGGCTCGAGGAGGAGTCCGCTTCGATCAAATCGCAATCGCGCTGCGCTCACCGGAAACTTATGCTTCGCTGCTTGAAGCAGCCCTTGAACGCGGCGGAATCGCCGCTTATTTTGCCCGCGGTACTCGCCGCCCGGACCCCTCCGGCCGGGCGCTGATTGCACTCCTGCTGTGCGCCGAAGAAGGGCTGAGCGCGAAACGCTTTGCCGAATATCTCTCACTCGGCCAGGTGCCCGAAGCTGGAGTTGGCGGGGCGCCGCCCGCAGCGCGGGATCTCTGGGTAGCAGCAAGCGACGACATGGTTTCAGGCAACAACCAGGGGGCGGAGATTGCTGCCGCCGAGCCGCCCCCGGCGCAGGTTGCCCAGGGTGAACCGGTCATCGCCGGCACTCTTCGCGCTCCCTGGAAATGGGAAGAACTCCTGATCGAAGCGGCAGTTGTGGGTGGCAGGGAGCGCTGGCAGCGCCGCCTGAACGGTCTTGACGCCGAGATCCGCCAGAAGATTGCGGCGCTCAACCTCGACGAGCCCGATTCGGCGCAGATCGCACGGCTTCAACGCCAATTGGAGAACCTCGCGCACCTGAAGCGATTTGCCCTGCCGATTCTCCGCATACTGGACGGATTTCCCGGGCAGGCAACCTGGGGCGAGTGGCTGTTGCGGCTCGAGCAGCTGGCCACCATTGTATTGAGACGACCGGAGCACGTGCTGGCAATTCTGAGCGAGCTGCAGCCGATTGCGAGCGTCGGACCGGTTACCCTCACCGAGGTCCGTGAGGCGCTTTCGGACCGGCTCACGCAGTTGTCGGTCGAGCCTCCCTTGAACCGCTACGGGCGTGTTTTCATCGGGACGCCGGACCAGTTGCGAGGCCGCGCATTCAGCATTGTCTTTCTTCCCGGGCTGGCTGAGCGGATTTTCCCGCAAAGACTGCGAGAAGACCCACTCCTTCTCGACCGCGACCGGCGGCGCCTGAGCCGGGCCGATCGCCGGCTCTTGACGACTGGCGAGCGTGGGGCGGAAGAGCGCTTCCGGCTGCGCATTGTCGCAGGGGCAGCAAAAGAGAAGCTGTATTTTTCCTACCCTCGGGTCGAGGTGGCGCTTGCCCGACACCGCGTGCCCTCTTTCTATGCTCTCGATGTCCGGCGGACGACGCTCGGGAAACTCCCGAACGTTGAAGAGTTTGAACTGAGCGCGGCTAAGAGATCGGGGGCGGGACTGGCCTGGCTTGCTCCGGAAAAACCCGCAGCTGCCATCGATGACATCGAATACGACCTTTCGGTGCTACGGCCTCTGGTCCTCGCCGCCGACCCGGTTTTGGTTCGCGGCGGCGCGAGATACCTGATGGAGCTGAGTGCTGATTTGGGGCGCTCGCTGCGAAGCCGCTGGCAGCGCTGGCAAAAAAAATGGGGGGCGTCGGATGGCCTTTGCGAGCCGACTGGGTTGCCGGGAGAATTGCTCGCGCCCTATCGCCTTGCCGCCCGTCCCTATTCGCCTACTTCGTTGCAATCTTTCGCCGCCTGCCCGTACAAGTTCCTGCTTAGTGCGATTCACCGCTTGTCCGCGCGTGAGGAAAGCGTGCCGCTTGAAACCCTCGACCCTTTGACCCGGGGCCATATGTATCACACGGTGGTAGCACGATTTTTGCGGGAAGCGGTGGTTCGCCGCATGCTGCCGGTCTCGAACTCTTCGTTCGAAAGAGCTCAGGCCATGCTCGATGACACTCTGGCGGCCACGGCCGCAGAATACGAGGAGCAGCTGGCGCCGGCGATTCAGAGAGTCTGGGAGGAAGACGTTGAAGTCCTTCGCGCCGACTTGCGTGGCTGGCTCGGGCACATGGCGGAGCACCCGGACGGATATCGCCCGGAGTTGATCGAGTTTGCCTTTGGGTTGCCCGCCGATTCTGCACGTGACCCCGCGAGCACGCCCGAGGCGGCGCGCTTGCCGGAAGGATTTCTGCTGCACGGCATCATCGATCTAGCTGAAAGCAACGCACAAGACGAACGGCGGGTTACGGACCACAAGACCGGCAAAAACCGGACTCAGGAAGGAATGGTAGTTAGCGGTGGGGAGGTTTTACAGCCGTTGCTCTATTCGCTTGCCATCGAGGCTTTGCGCAATGTGCCGGTGAAGGAGGCGCGCCTTTCGTTCTGTAGTGCCACGGGCGGGTACACAGAGCGCACGGTGGCGCTTGACAATCCCAGCCGGCAACTGGCCCTGAACGTTCTCCGAACCATTGATGAGGCAATCGGCGAGGGCTTCCTGCCGGCTGCTCCCAAGCCGGGCGCCTGCAGGTGGTGCGACTTCTTCCCGCTCTGTGGACCCCATGAAGAGATTAGAGTGGCGCGCAAGGACCAGAAACGGCTGGAACGGGTGCTGAATATCCGAGGCATGCCATGACGTTCAGTGACCAGCAAGCACGCGACGTGATACGGAACCGGCTTGACGCTACCCTGGTGGTCGAAGCCGCTGCCGGCACGGGGAAGACGACCGAGCTCGTTAAGCGCATCATCAGCGTCCTTGCTTCCGGGCGCACTACAGTGGAGCGCATTGTGGCGGTCACATTTACCGATAAAGCTGCGGGCGATCTCAAGCTACGCCTGCGTTCGGAGCTTGAGAAAGAGCGAGCGGCGGCAGGCGAGGGTACCGACCGCCGGCAGAATCTCGAAGACGCGCTGGCCCACCTTGAAGAAGCGCGTGCGGGGACAATTCATTCCTTCTGCGGTGATCTGCTGCACGAGCGCCCGGTCGAAGCAGCTATCGACCCGCAATTTGAACAGCTCGACGATGTCGCCGCCGAGCAGACGTATCGCTCCGCCTTCCGCAGCTGGATCGAACGTACCCTCGAGAACCCGCCCGAAGGCGTTCGCCGTGCTCTGCGGCGGGCGTCGAAAGAGGACCAGCCCATGGCGCGCCTCGAACGCGCCGGCTGGGTGCTGGCCTCGTGGCGGGACTTCGAGGCGACTTGGTCGCGACCGGATTACGACCGGAAAAGGGAAATTGATGGGCTGGTCGAATCCGTCCACGATTTCGCCCGCCTCACGAGAAAGGCGGCAAACACGAGCCATGTGGTCTACCAGCAGACACGCGCGGCGCGCGACCTGAGCGACTACATCGAAAACCTGGAAAAAAGCCGGACGCGGGATTACGACGGTCTCGAATCGCGACTGATCGAACTCGGTAAATCTTGGGACTTCAGGATAACCAGAAAAGGGTGGGCTAGCTATGGGCCAGGTGTATCGCGCGATCAGGTAATGGCAGCGCACCAGGTGCTCGTAGCCTCGGTGCGGGAATTTGCCGCCCGCGCGGATGCAGATCTCAGCGCCCTGCTGGCGACCGAACTTCGCGACAGCATCGCAGCATATGAGGCGCTTAAAGAGCGCGGGGGCAAGCTGGACTTTTTCGACCTGCTGGTCCGGGCGAGAAACCTGTTGCGGGCCAGTGCCACGGTGCGCGCCGACCTGCAGGAACGATTCACGCACATCTTCGTCGATGAATTCCAGGACACCGAACCCCTGCAGGCCGAAGTTCTGATGCTGCTTGCCTCCTCCGACCCGTGGGTAAGCGACTGGCGACAGGTTCCCGTTGCAGCGGGAAAACTGTTTATCGTCGGCGATCCCAAGCAGGCGATTTATCGCTTCCGCCGGGCCGATGTGGGCCTGTACTACGAAGTGAAAGATCGGCTGGTAAAAGGCGGTGCCCTGGCGGTAGAGCTCACTACGAGCTTCCGCTCCGTACCTGTTATTCAGAAGTTTGTGAACGCCGCCTTCGCCTCAAAGATGGACGGCAACCGGAAGATGCTCCAGGCCGACTATGTCCCGCTCGCTCCCAGCCGCCAGCAGCTTTCTGATCAGCCTTCGGTAGTGGCACTCAGCGTCCCTGAGCCGTATGGTACAGCGAAGCTCGCGGCCAGTGCCGTCGAGAGATCCATGCCCGATGCGGTCGGAGCATTCATTGACTGGGTCCTCACGAAAAGCAACTGGAAGGTCACCGAACGTGGTCGTGGCGAAGAACGGCTGCCGGTGAAAGCGCGACATATATGCCTGATGTTTCGGCGCTTCGAGAAGTGGATGACCGGCGACATGACCCGCGCCTATGCGGACGCTCTCGAGGCGCGAGGCATCCCTCATGTGCTGGTGGGGGGTAAATCCTTCCACGAACGCGAGGAAGTCGGCACGATGCGTGCCGCCCTCTCCGCCATTGAGTGGCCGGATGATGCGCTGGCGGTCTATGCCACCCTTCGCGGCTCGCTGTTCGCCATCAGCGATGCCGACCTTCTCGCTTACCGCACGGAGTTCGGCTACTGGCACCCGTTTCGCATTCCCGACTCGGTTCCGGCGACGCTTGAACCCGTGAAACAGGCTCTGGAGGTCCTCCGCGAACTTTCCCGGCGCCGCAATTTCCGGCCGATTGTTGAAAGCATTCATCAGCTGCTGACCTCGACGCGCGCCCATGCCGGTTTCGCACTGCGCCCGGCGGGCGAGCAGGCCCTGGCAAATGTCCTGCATGTTGCCGAACTAGCCCGGCAGTACGAGGCGCGCGGCGCGGTCTCATTCCGCGGCATTGTCGAGGAACTCGAGGAGGCCGCAGAAGAAGGCAAACAGCCGGAAGCGATGATCTATGAGGAAGGATCCGAAGGCGTACGCATGATGAGCGTGCATCGGGCGAAAGGCCTGGAATTTCCGATCGTTATCCTGGCCGATATCACCTGCAAGATCGCCCATGACGATCCCGATCGCTATCTCAACCCGGAGCGGAGCCTATGCGCGGTAAAGCTAACCGGATGGGTGCCGAGGGACGTCCTCGACCATGCCCCCGAGGAACACGGGCGCGATCTGGCCGAGGGTACACGTATTGCCTATGTCGCCGCGACCCGTGCGCGGGACGTGCTGGTTGTCCCGGCAATCGGTGATGATCCGACCGGACATGGACCGGGCATATCTGAACAATGGTGGGTTTCACCGTTGTACACGGCCCTCTACCCGCCAGAGGAGATGCGGCAGAGTCCAATGCTTGCGCCGATGTGCCCTCGCTTTGGCATCGACAGCGTCTTCATGCGCCCGTATGGTGATCCGGCTGATGCGACTACCGTGCGTCCCGGCGCACACGTTTTCGGCTCAGGCCCGGAGGCATATAGCGTGGTATGGTGGGATCCGAAGACGCTCGAACTGGGGAAGGCACCGTCTTTCAGCATCCGCCAGCAGGAACTGCTCGAGAAGGGAAGCGATGACACGGTGCCACAGTGTCTTGCCGATTACAAGAAGTGGCAGGCAGGTCGAGCAGAGCTTCTCAGCCGCGGCTCGGCCCCGAGCATTCGCTTCGCCACGGCAACTGAACGGGCCGTCTCTGAGATCCCGTTGCCGATCGCCGTCGAGGTCATCGAGATTCAAAAAGAGATGAGGCCCTACGGTCCCCGTTTCGGCACGCTCGTGCACAGCATTCTTGCTTCGGTTCCGCTCGCCGGCGGCCAGGCGGAGATTGTCGCTACGGCCGAGGCGCAGGCACGAATCCTGGGGGCGACTGAGGAAGAAGTGAACGCCGCCGTGATATCGGTCACTCGCGCTCTTGAACACCCTCTCATGCAACGAGCCCGGGACGCCGCGGCGGAGGGTGAATGCTACCGCGAATTGCCTTTAACCTTGCGAATGGATGACGGACTGCTGATCGAAGGTATTGCCGACCTGGTGTTTCGCGATGGAGATCTATGGAACGCCGTCGATTTCAAGACAGACCAGGAGCTGGCAACTGGACTGAACCGCTATCGCCGGCAGGTCTCGATCTACGCTGCGGCAATCAGCCAAGCACGCAACGTGCAGAGTGCGGCTTTTCTTTTGCGCCTTTGAGGCTCGTTGAGGGAAAGTTTCATAATACTTGCGCCGAGTCGCAACTTACTCGCAGCCCGTGGCTGTGCACCTCGCACTCAGTCGGAGGAATCTTGAATTGCGGGAGTGCTCCGCCGGTTGTGGTGCTTCGCAGCCAGACCCGGTTCTAAGGTGAGTAGTAGTTAGTGGCTCTTGACC
>JAFAWX010000230.1 GCA_019241535.1 Acidobacteriota bacterium
CGACCGTCAGGTAAAAATTCGCGGTTTTCGCGTTGAGCTCGATGAGATCGAGGCTGTTCTGTCGCAAAATGCCGGAGTCAGCCAGTCCGCCGTGATGCTTGGAGATGACCAGTCCGGGAGCCGAGTCTTGGCCGCTTATATCGCCAAACGCACGGGGAGTGCCCCAACAGTAAAAGGGCTACGCGGTTATCTCAGGAAAAAGCTGCCTGAGTACATGATCCCTGATGTATTTATCCTGGTCGACAAGTTGCCATTAACCGAAAATGGCAAGCTGGACCGCAAGTCGCTTCCTCCGCCGGTGGCCCGCGGACGTGTCGTGCCGCAAGAGCGGTTTGCGGCGCCCAACGACCTGGTGGAATCGCAATTGGCGCAGATGTGGGAATCATTGCTGGGTGTCGGCCCGATTGGAATCAGGGATAACTTTTTCGATCTCGGGGGACATTCACTGCTTGCCGCCCGGCTCATTCATGAAATCGAGGAGAAATTTGGCAAGAAGATGTCTCTGAGCAGCCTGTTTGAGACTCCCACGATCGAGCAGCTCGCAAGCGCACTCTGCGAACCCACATCCTCTTACAGGTTGTCTCGCGTCGTCCCGATCCAGCCGGTCGGTTCCAAGGCACCATTCTTCTGTATCGGCGCCGGCCCCCTGTTTCGACCTCTGGCAGTGAAGTTGGGTCGAGACCAGCCGTTTCTCGGTTTGGGACTTCAGGAGTCCGACAAAGATTCATTGTGCTCGCCATATACCCTTTGCGACATAGCAGGGTACCTGGTCAAGAGCATGCGTGCCACCCAGCCAGAGGGTCCTTACTATCTGGGAGGTTGGTGTGGTGATGGCTTGATTGCCTATGAAGTCGCGCGGCAGCTGCGCGCTCAGGGGCAGAAGGTCGAGTTGCTGGCCCTGTTTGAAGTATCAAGTCCCACTCGTTTTGAAAATATGTCCCATGCCGCGCGAATCGAGTTGCTGGTCCGGAGGCTGGGTTTTCATTTCACCAATCTGCGCCGGCTAGGACTTACCAGGTCGCGCAGTTATCTGCGGCGATGCTTTCGCGAACTCATGCGCGACATTGAGAGGCTGAAGTGGCGTACTGTCTATGATCTTCGGAAGCGACTGAGGCACGGGCGATTAGCAGATCTGGAACAGATTCTTTACGTTGCCGCAAGTGCGTATCAACCTCAACCATATGAGGGACGCATAACACTGTTCTTCTGCACCGAGCGTGCGCCGGAAACCGGGTGCGATGGACAATTCGGCTGGGGCAAACTTGCGGCTGGGGGTCTCGAGGTTTATGAGATTCCTGGTAACCACAAGACCATTTTTTTAGAGCCCAATGTGGATATCCTCGCCGCCGCCCTCAGCACCTGCCTGCCTAAGACATAAAGCCACGCGGGTTGTACCCGGCTGCGCTTCAACATGGTCAACCTCCACACGCTGAGGCCACGTCCCGTGCGTGGCAGATGCGCGCAGCAGCAGCTCGTTCGCGGCCGGCCCACATCGAAACGAATGAAACCGGGCGCCACAAGTTGAGTAGAAATCGGGTTTGATGCTGGTCAAGCATCAGCCAGTCTTTCACTCCGGCCCTGAGACGCCGCAGGATCAGCAATTCAATTATCCTTTTGCAGTGAATTCATGGAATGCCAGCATGTCGAAGATGATGCTGTTCGAGTGAATTTTTCCGTTCCTCACCGCGAAAAGTTCGGCGACGTCACAAACCCCAGTTTTTCCCGTTGGTGATAGAAGCGCGTAACGAGTTACGGCGCAGGCCTTGTCGCCTTCGACTATCAGCTCCTTCACCTCCACCGATTTTGCTATATGCAAGAAGCGTTTAGTGGCTTCAATATAGGTCGTCTTGCCCGGAGGATTCTCCTTGCCGTTGTTCCTAAAAACCATGTTGTCGGCGAGCAGGGATTCCCAATCACCTCCGTAGAGGTTCTTGAAATACTGCTGAATGACCGCTCTTGTATCCATAAACAGTGATTTTAGGCCCATGCTAAAGGGCGCTAGCCCGAGAAAAGTAAGGTGATTGGTTGATGCACCATTAGCGGTCCAAGTTCCTTCATTCTGGAGGAGCACACAGGCCGCCACCCCAGGCATTCGAGCGGGGCGTTTCCTGGGTTCGTCTGGCACTGAAGCCGGCTTCCGGCAGGAGCATGGGCCTCACCAACAGGAGCCTTTCCAGCAAGTTGGCGCAACACTGCCCCTAGCCGGTAAAATAGTCTTCGATCCAGGATAGTTTCCGTTGGCTGCGAAAATTCCTGCATCGAATGACGAATGGGTGCAATCCAACCAAGAGTAGGCGAGCCGGTCAGCGATGAGCTGGCTCTGGTCCAGGCGGCAAGGGCCGGGGATGTCGGGGCCTTTGAAGAGTTAGTCCGCCGCTATGATCGAAACATTTTTCGTATCGCGCAGCATATAACGCAGAACCGCGAGGATGCGGAAGATGTCGTTCAGGATGCGTTTTTTAAGGCGTACAGCAATCTGAACCAGTTTCAGGGGCAATCGAAGTTTTACACCTGGCTGGTGCGAATTGCCGTAAACGAGGCGCTGATGAAGTTGCGGCGCCGGCGCCCGGAACGTACGGTTTCACTCGACGAGGACGTCAAGACCGAAGACGACACGGTTCCTCGTGAGGTGGCTGACTGGAGCCCGAATCCCGAGCAGCAATACACGCAGGCGGAGTTGCGAGAAATTCTAGACCGTACCATTCACGGCCTGCCGGCATCGTTCCGGACCGTGTTCGTACTCCGGGACGTAGAAGGTCTTTCCACGGAGGAGACGGCGGAAGCGCTCGACCTGAGCATTCCCGCCGTGAAATCTAGACTGTTGCGCGCACGTTTGCAGCTGCGCTCGCGTCTGAGCAAATATTTTCAACGGCACGAGAAGGCCAATGAACGTCAAAAACCAGGCAGTGGAGACCACCAATCGTGAAGTGCTCTGAGTTTCTGCAAGAATTGACCGATTACCTGGATGGGGTAATCGACGCCAACACAAAGGCAGAACTGGAAGAGCATTTGTCCTGGTGCCACAACTGCTACGTCGTCTGCGATACGACCAAAAAGACCATAGAGATTTACCGCGATTCCCACCTCTACGAGCTGCCCGAAGACCTTCGCGGCCGGCTCCGTTCCGCTATCGTCTCCAAGTGCCAGGCTCGGAAGAAAGCCGGCCCGGAAGGCGCCTAGTAAGCCTCGTGTTTACCGCTTTTTAGCGATAATGTTTACCGTTCAGCTTCATCTCGTAGCCAGTCGAACCTTTTCCTTCACCGTGGAATCTAAACTAAGTAGATGCTGGTTCGTCGGCCATGTGGGGCTACGGGCCGGCGGCCCCTGAGGTGCCGGAGGTACAAGGATGTTGGCCCGGATTCTGGATTCGCTCTTTCGCTGCATGCACCGCCGCTACAGCTTCCCCATTACCCTGAAACAGAACCCGTCCGCTCGCGCGGCGGGAATAAGAACCTACGTCGTGTGCCTGGACTGTGGCAAGGAGCTGCCCTACGACTGGGACGAGATGAGAATCGTGAAGCCCGGGTCGGAACCCGTGGCGGTGGTTTCGCTCGCAGCCAAAGAAGCTTCCTGATTGTTGATCCAACAACCGCTCAGGCTTGAGCAATAAAAATGGCGAAGCCCTTTCCAGGCTTCGCCATTCTGGTCTGAGGGGAGAGGCTACTGTTGATCGTTATCCTGGCGCCGCTTCAGGGTGGGGCGACTGTCATCGGTTCCGGCCTTATCATCACTACCGTTCTTATCGGTTGAGGAGGCGCGCCGCAGGCTGGGTTTCTTCCCATCTTTTTCGTCGTTCAGCTTGTGCTTGTTCTCAAGGGCTGCCAGCCGTGCCTTCACCGTGTCGAATTCCGAAGTGGTCACCGTATATTCCTGTTTCGCAGGAAGGATCTTTGCGATCTCCTGTTGCGAGCGCTCGATGCGGTCCGGAGTTTGCGGATGCGTCGCAAAGGCTTTGGAAATTGTCCCCGGCTTTTTCTTCTCCTGGGCCTGCACCTTTTCGAAGAAGGAGATAAAAGCCTGGGGGTCATAGCCCGCCCGGTACATGTATTCAAGCCCTAGGTAATCGGCCTCTGCTTCAAAACCGCGCGAGAACTTCAGGAAGGTAAGCGGCACGGCAAGACCCGCCCCCTCGTAGGCGGCGTAGCCAATCGGCCCACCCATAAAGATCAGCGGTATGGTCATCATCTGCATCAGGTTGGCGCGGGTATTCTCGCGGGCGGCATGGCAGGCGGCCACATGCCCAATCTCGTGTGCCATGACCCCGGCCAGTTCCGCTTCCTCGTCGGCAGCGAGAATCAGTCCCGAGTTCACGTAGAAGAAGCCGCCGGGCAGGGCAAAGGCATTAATGTCGTCCGAGTCGATGACCTTGATGGTGAAGGGCACCTGGGAATCTGAGTTGCGGACCAGATTCTGCCCCAGCCGGTTGATGTATTCAGAGATCACCGGGTCCTGAATGACCTTTGATTGCGTCTCCACCTGCTGCGAAATCTGCTTTCCCATGGCAATCTGCTTTTCAAGGCCATACCAGTTGCCCATGCCCTTCGAGCAGCCCACGTTTCGATTGCCGATGGCATCCAGATCGTTGATTCCGCCATTGTGGGAGACCTTCGTGGCGGAAGGCTCAACTGGGGTGGACGGCGGCGGATTCTGGGTCGCCGACTGATCATTCGGGGTCTTGTCAGCGGCAAAGGATGCCGAAGGCAGGTAGACAGAGGTCAGCAGTGCTGCCGCTAAGACTATGGCTCGCAGTTTCATAAATTCTCCAAAAATGAACCCGGAAAGGCAGTTGGCCTGATTATATCCCTACAAGCTTGGACGCAACTTCTTTCGACGAGGTTACCCCGGCTATTTTCATGAACGAAACGTCCTCTTAGACACGCGTAGAGCGCGCCTGCCCGAGCCAGGTTGCAAAACCCCCGTCGATACGAGAACATACCCGATTGCCTTTCATTTCATTTTCTTAGAGGAAGCTGCTCAACATGGCCAGGCGCCCGACGACAGGCCCCGAAAAGGGGCCGAAAACATTAGGCATTCAGCCTGCTAAGGGGAAGCTCGGGATTATGATTCCCGGCATGGGCGCGGTAGCGACGACCTTTGTCGCCGGGGTTGAAGCCGTGCGCAAGGGCTTTGCGCGCCCGATCGGGTCTCTGACCCAGATGGGGACCATACGCCTGGGCCGCCGGACCGAGGGGCGTTTCCCGAAGATCAAAGAGTTCGTTCCCCTGGCCGGCCTCGACGACCTGGTTTTTGCCGGCTGGGACGCATTTGACGACGACATGTACACGGCCGCTCGCAAGGCCGGCGTACTCGAGCACGAACTGCTCGAGAAAGTGAAGCCCTTCCTGAGCTCGATCCAGCCGTTACCGGCGGTTTTTGACCGCAATTATGTGAAGAAGCTGGACGGCCACCACGTGAAGAAGGGCAAGAACAAAATGGACTTGGCCGAGCAGGTGCGGGCCGATATCCGCGAGTTCAAGAAGCGCTCTGGAGCTTCGCGGCTGGTAACCATCTGGTGCGGCTCGACCGAGACCTTTCTTCAGCCTACCGAGGAGCATCAGTCGCTCAGGGCATTTGAGAAAGCCCTGGCGCAAAGCGACGAATCGATCGCGCCTTCGATGATCTACGCCTATGCCTCGCTAATGGAAGGCGTCCCTTTCGCCAATGGCGCTCCCAATCTTACCGTCGATCTGCCCGTCATGGATGAGCTTTCGCGGAAAAACCAGGCACCCATTTGCGGCAAAGACTTCAAGACCGGCCAGACGCTGATGAAGACGATTCTGGCTCCCGGATTCAAGGCCCGCCTGCTCGGACTGGCGGGCTGGTTTTCGACCAACATTCTGGGCAACCGCGACGGCGAGGTCCTGGACGATCCGGGATCGTTCAAAACCAAGGAAGAATCGAAGCTCTCGGCTCTTGAACACATTCTCCAGCCGGAACTCTATCCCGAGCTTTACGGCAGCTTCACCCACAAGGTACGCATCAACTATTACCCCCCGCGAGGTGATAACAAAGAGGGCTGGGACAACATCGACATCTTCGGCTGGCTAGGCTATCCCATGCAGATAAAGGTTGACTTCCTCTGCCGGGACTCTATTCTCGCAGCCCCGATCGTGCTCGACTTGGTTCTTTTGCTTGACCTGGCAAAGCGCACACCCGAGTTGCGGGGCATCGGTATTCAGGAGTGGCTCAGCTTCTATTTCAAGTCGCCGATGACTGCGCCCGGCCTCTACCCTGAGCACGACCTCTTTATTCAGCTCATGAAGTTGAAAAACACCCTCAGGCACTTAAAGGGCGAAGAGCTGATAACGCATTTGGGGTTGGAGTACTACGACTAGAGCCTCTCGGCGCCCCGCAGGGCTCGACCGAAAAAGCCTTCGATGCCGATCACCTCTGCGTGTTAACGGGCGTTTGCCCCAAAATGCTTCGTTACTCGCGGCGAAAACCCTCGGAACACTAAGGTACGGGTCTATGCAATCGCCGGCACAGTAAAAAATGCCGGGTATAGCCCGCCAATACCCTCCTGATCCATTAGTCACCATACGAGTAGAGCACGCAACGGGTAACATTCCCGCCCGTCGCAAAGCAGGTGAAGTCTGCACCACAATGATGTATAGTGGTGCCATAGCGCATATCAAAGGAAAACAGGTGCGGAGGAGTGTCACACTTCCGAGAACCGTGGCCGCCCAGGTAACTCGCATGGCGAAGCAGAGGCGTCTCAGTGACACTCG
>JAFAWX010000309.1 GCA_019241535.1 Acidobacteriota bacterium
ATCGTGATTTCCTGCGTAGCCTTGCGGTTGGCGTTCAGCTTTCGGGAGGACCGAAAAGTGTCGCTTGGGTGGAAATGCCTGAGCGCCGTCATAATGGGCGGTGCCATACCGGTCATGCACTATACCGGCATGGCAGCCGCGAGATTCACCTCTTCCAGCATGCCTCCGGACATGTCCCGTTCCGTGAGCGCCTCCTCGCTGGGCGCGACCGGAACCAGCGCCATTACCTTGCTGGTCCTGGGTATGGCGGTGCTGAGTTCATTTGCCGATCGGCGCCTCGCCCAGCAGTCCTCCCGTCTGGCAGAGAGCGAAGGCCGCTACCATCAGCTGGTCGAATCGGTAAGAGCCATTCTGTGGCGGGCAGGCGTCGACAGCTTCCAGCTGACCTTCATCAGCCAGGAAGTTGAAAGCCTCCTCGGTTATTCTGTGTGCCAATGTTTAGAAAGCCGGACATTCTGGATCGAGCATGTACACCCCGAGGACCGTAGGGGGTTCGAGAATTGGGGCGATCAGGCAACCCGACTGCTTCAGGCGGGTGAATTCGAGTACCGGGTGGTGGCCGCCGACGGTCGAACCGTATGGTTACGCAGTTCGATCAGCAGAGTCCGAAGTGGCGGCGCGCGCACAGAATTTGTCGGAGTTATGGTTGACGTCACCGAGCGCAAGCGCGCCGAAGAAAAATTCCGCGGGCTGCTCGAGGCGGCTCCGGACGCCATGGTTGTCGTGAATAGCAAAGGCGAGATGATCCTGGTCAATGCGCAGACGGAAAGGCTGTTTGGGTACCAGCGTGAACAGCTGCTGGGACGGAGCATAGAAATACTGATACCGGAGCGTTATCGCCAGCGTCATTGCGCGCACCGCGACGGCTTTTTTATGTCCCCGCGAGTTCGCCCCATGGGAGCTGGTTATGAGCTGTACGGCCTCTGCCAGGACGGGCGAGAGTTTCCGGTCGAGATCAGCCTCAGCCCTCTGCAGACCGAAGAAGGCCTGCTGGTCTCGGGTGCGATCCGCGATATTACCGAGCGCAAACGCTCGGAGGATCAAATCAGCGCCCTCAATCGGGAAATGGCGGCGCGCAATGCTGAACTGCTTGCTAGCAACAAAGAGCTCGAGAGCTTCAGCTACTCGGTGTCCCACGACCTGCGGGCTCCTTTGCGGGCCATCGACGGGTTCAGTCTGGCACTTCTTGAAGACTACGACTCCCTGCTTCCGGCCGACGGCAAAGCCTATCTGGCGCGCGTTCGTGCCGCTGCTTCCAGTATGGGGCGCCTCATCGACGACCTGCTTAACCTGGCTCGCACGGCGCGACAGGAGTTGAATCGCGAACGAGTTGA
The DNA here is from genome assembly GCA_019241535.1 of Acidobacteriota bacterium. Lineage (GTDB taxonomy): Bacteria > Acidobacteriota > Terriglobia > Terriglobales > Acidobacteriaceae > Gp1-AA145. The sequence goes on from JAFAWX010000309.1 coordinate 1,335, forward strand.
CCTGAGCGAGCTTGCTTCTGACATCCTGGTCGAGATGCGGAGTACGAACCCCGAACGCAGGGTGACGGTCGCCATTGCTTCCGGACTGGTGGCTTTCGGCGACAGCAAATTACTGCGGCTTATGCTTGAGAACCTGTTGAGCAATGCGTGGAAGTTCACCTGCCGGCAACCCGAAGCTCATATAGAGTTCGGCATGAAGGAAGAAGGAGTCTATTTTGTGCGCGACAATGGTGTCGGCTTTGACATGCAATACGCCAACAAACTGTTCGGAGCGTTCCAGCGCCTGCACGATAGTGCCGAGTACCCTGGAAGCGGAGTCGGATTGGCGAGCGTTGAGCGTATTATTCACCGCCATGGGGGACATGTGTGGGCGGAGAGCACGGTTGGTAACGGGGCGACGTTCTATTTTTGTCTTCAATCGGCTCACCGGGGGGACATGTCCGATCATCAAAGTAATGGAAAAACCGGCACGAAGAATGGAATAGGGTCCCTGGAACGGGTTTCGACCTCTAGTCGTTAACGACGGAAAGGGTTTTTCGATGAGCGAGAATCGCATGATCTTGCTGATTGAAGACAACCGTGATGACGAAGCCCTCACCCTGCGGGCATTGAGCAAGAACAATATCCGAAACGAGGTAAACGTAGCCCGCGACGGTGCCGAAGCGCTGGATTATCTGTTCGGAATGGGTTCTCATGCTGGACGCAACCTCGGAAGCATGCCGCAAGTCATCCTTCTGGATCTCAAGCTGCCGAAGATTGATGGTCTGGAGGTCCTCAGGAGACTGCGTTTAGACGATCGCACACGCCTGCTGCCGGTCGTTATTCTGACCTCTTCAAATGAAGAGGGCGATCGCTTTCGAGGCTATGATCTCGGGGCAAACAGCTATGTCCGAAAACCCATCGACTTTAGCGAGTTCATGGAGGCAGTCCGGCAACTGGGCACCTACTGGCTAACGCTCAACCAGCCGGCGCCCCAGCACCGCTGAAAATGCGGCGCAAAGTTTCAACGGACTACGCGTGGCCGATGGCCTAGGAGGACAGCTGGATTCCTTCCCGGGAGAACACTGCTCCGTCGTGGTTTTCCTCGTCTGTACCGATGAATTAGCAACGAGTGGCCGACGAATGGCTGCGGCGGGCGCTATTGTGTTCGATATGCCGAAACGTCAAATTGATCCGCGGTTTCCGGATGGCCGGCTCTTTGGGAACTTCGTGCCGGCAGTTCTTCTGAGTGTTGCCGGCCATGATCAGCAAACTGCCGTGCGCCAGTCGTTCGGCGAATAGCAGCGTTCCATCGTTTTGTCTCAGTCGGAACAACCGTTCGACCCCCAGGCTGACCGAGGCGATGACGGGTCCCATCTCCGGTTCGGCGTCGGCATGCGGGCCAACGCTGTCATTCCCGTCACGATAGAGATTGCAAAGCACCGCGTTGTAACCGGTTTCCGGCGGGCCCAGATTGGAGTAGGCCGGTGCCGGAGTTGCCTGTTCAATTTTCGCTTTCAGCGTGAGCAATTCCGCAAGCCATGGAAGCGGTCTGTAGTCCCGGCGTGAATATCTGTAGTATGCCCCTTCATCGCCGTAGTAGCATTCATCACGCGGAACGGCAGAACCGAACGAGGTCCTATGCCGTTGCCACGCGCACTTCTTGATCAGTACCTCGAAGAGCTGGGTTGCGGTCTCGGCAGTCAAGAAACCTTTGTCATAGTAGAGCTGGGCTCCCGAAACGGAAATTAAGTCCATAACCAAACCGGCCGACCTGAACGGAGGCTGTGCAGGATCGATGATAGGGAGTAATACGGGCGAAAGGCAAGGCGTTAAAGTCAGGATCTTATCCGAGCACAACTGCTGCTTTCCTGCGCATCCCGTCACCCAGCAGTGAATAAAACCAGGGACTGCCTCATCATTCATCCAGCCCGACTACTGGTTAATAGCTGTGCGTCGACTGCGTGAAGGAAAAGTTCTCTTAAGACCTATTCAGGCGATTGGGGAATCGGGTTCAGGTAAGGGTTGGTGGCGCGGTATTAGGCACTCTGGTTGCCTGTTCGACCCTGGCTTATTTGCCCTTAAGAGGATGTTCAATTCTCGTCTCAAGTAATGCCGTTACTGCACCGGAACCGTTCCGCTGACCGGAATTCCTCCGATCGAACCGGTAATTGTCAGCGAGGTTATTCCTGTCGGGACACTGATGGTGATGGCAGTCGATGAAGTGCCATTCGTAATTACGGCACTGGACGGGGTTACACCAGCGGGATTGCTGGAAAGCGAAACGGTCATGTTCTGAATGGCACTCTTCGCCAGACTCAGCGTGACCGTCGCCTGGCCTCCGGCGGGAGCGGGACTTGGCGAGATCGTAACTCCACTGAGTGCTCCCACCACGCACGCCATGTTCTGGACCTGCGCGGGCGGTGTCGGAGGAGTAGACCAGGGCACGTTCGTGAAGTCGAAGAACTCCGTCATGTCCGCTTGTGCGCCGTCGCGAGCCGTCAGGCTTGGCAGATTGAAGCGAGTCTCGATAAGTTTCAAGATCGCGGTGTAGTCCATGAAAGTGTGGGAGACGTAATTTCGCCTGGTAAAAGGCGAAATCACAATCAGGGGTACCCGCAGTCCCGTGATTCCGAAGCTGCATGCGGCACTGGAATTGTTACCTGAACATAGGTCCCCGCTATGAAGATCGGTCGGAAACGTGATGGCGTCCGGCGGCGTAACCGCGTGCGGTGGCACGTGGTCGTAAAAACCGCCTCCCTCGTCGTAGCTAAAGATAAGAACGGAATCTTTCCACGATTGACTGCTCATCAGTCCGTTGGCAATGCCGGCGACGTATCCAGCTCCGGCCTGCACGCTAGCTCCACCCGTATCCACGATTGTCGGGTGCTCATCGAGACCGACGTAGCCTGCGGGTTCGATAAAAGCCACCTGGGGCAGGGTGCCGTTTTGCATATCGTTCATCAGTTGAATCGTAGAGGCGAACCGACTGGGAGTGTTGTTGAGCACCGTCTGAGAATAGGTGAATTGACTGAAGTAACTGTACGGGAAAAGGCATGACGGGCTTGTACAGCCGCTTGCATCCGGGTGGATGTAGATCTTCCAGCTTATGCCCGCCTGGTCGAGCAGCTGAAAAATGGTCTGATTTGACAACTGTCCCGAGCTCAGGGGATAGACATGGCCCGCCGAGGTAGCGGCGTAAAGGTACATGCGATTGGGATCTGTACGTGTGAAGACCGGCGAGAACCAGCTGTCCGATGTGGCAAAGCTCGATGCCATGAAATAGTAATAGTTGAGCTGGTTGTCGCCGACAAAATAGCCCATCGTGCGGTGACCCAAAACATCGTAAAAGCCAACGGCCCTGGCATCGCCGGCGGCAGTCTGCACAAATCCATCCATGGGGGCATTTGCGGGGTCAGTCGGATTGAGGCGATTGCGATCGACGTGGCTTTCGTTCCAGGAGGGGCTCGGATTTTCCGTACAGGCCGTCTGAAGGTTATAAGGGCTCACGTTGTTGCCGGCGGGATCAACGTTCGATACTGTCGAAGGCTCCGCGTCAAAGGTGGTTCCGTTCGTTGCCTGTGGGAAGCCGTGGACTTGCCAGTAAGCTGGCAGGTGGCCGAAATAGTGGTCCATCGACCGGTTTTCCTGCAGGAAAACAATAATATGATTGATAGCAGATATATTCTGTGCGCTGCTAAACGTGGCACTCACACTTGCATTCTGACCGCTGCTCAGCGTGAGTTGGCAGGTCATGCCGCTGCAGGCGCCGCTGAAACCGGAAAAGCTCGATCCCGCAGCGGGGGAAGCGGTAAGGCTGACGCTAGTGCCCCCATTGAAGCTTGCCGAACAGCTACTCGGGCAGCTTATGCCGGCCGGTTGGCTGGTTACCGTACCGTTGCCCGATACTGAAACCGTCAACTGAGCGGAGGCAGCGCTAAACGTAGCCGAAACCGACTGGTTGCCTGCGATCACAACCTGACAACTGGCTGCGCTTCCGCTGCAGGCGCCACTGAAGCCTGAAAAGTTATATCCCGCGGCCGGAACCGCGGTGAGCGTAACCGTAGTTCCTGCATTGAAGCTTGCCGAACAGGTGCCAGGGCAGTTGATCCCTGACGGTTGGCTGCTCACTGTACCGTTGCCGGAGACCGAAACCGTCAATTGCCCAGGGACAGGAGTGAATGTGGCCGATACCGACTGGTTGCCGGCTATTACCAGCTGGCAAGTGGAGCCGGTGCAGGCTCCGCCGAAGCCCGAAAAGTTAAATCCCGAGGCCGGAGAGGCACTGAGGGTGACATTCGTTCCCGCATTAAAGGTTGCTGAACAGGTACCAGGACAGCTGATGCCCGCCGGCTGGCTGGTCACGGTACCATTGCCGGTTACTGAAACCGTCAACTGAGGTGTCGCTGCAGGAGTGAAGGTGGCCGAAACTGACTGGTTCGCGGTGAGTGCGAGCTGGCAGGACGAGCCGCTACATGCTCCGCCAAAGCCCGAAAAATTGTAGCCCGGCGCCGGATTGGCGGTGAGAGTGACGCTGGTACCAGAGTTAAAGTTTGCCGAGCAAGTACCAGGGCAGCTTATTCCTGCCGGCTGGCTGGTCACCGTGCCGGTGCCTGATATTGAGACCGTCAACTGGACGGGGGCAGCAGTGAATGTTGCCGAGACCGACTGCTGGCCCTTGGCCACCAGTTGGCAGGAGGTGCCGCTGCATGCTCCGCTGAAACCCGCAAAACTGAAGCCCGACCCGGGCGTGCCGGTCAGAGAAACGGAAGTTCCCGACGGGAAGCTTGCCGTGCAGGTGGGCGGGCAATTCACTGCCGCGGGATTGCTGGTGACGGTACCGGTGCCGGTAACAGCAACGGTTAATTGCGCTTGCTGCGGCGGCTGCGTGGTCGTACTACTCGAACTGCCGCCGCACGCGATCAATGCAATTGTCAAAGAAAGAACGATGGCAACAATAGCCGCTCTAGTCGGGCACACGATACACTCAGCCCTCCCCTGGCCGCTTAGTTGCGCACCTGAGTACGTGGGTTGCTTGCCGCGCCTCCCGATTTGCTCAGATCCTCGGGATCGAGCTCTGGCCAGCGCTGACGGGAAACAATCGTTCACAAGATGAGGAAATAAGTGGACAAAATCTTTTAGCAACCGTGAGATCACGCATTAAAACGGGACGGTTTGCTGCTATTTCTCGTTCGCCTTAAGCAGGTACTTCTTTACGAAAAGCACCGTGGCATAAAACTGGTAGTCGGCATTCTTTTTCTTTCGAAAACCATGACCTTCGTCTTTGGCGAGAAGCCACCAGACGGGAGTGCCATTTTGGCGCACGATTTCGACCATCTGCTGGGACTCGCTGGCGGGAACGCGAGGGTCGTTTTGTCCGGCGATTACAAATAGCGGCTTGGTGATCTGCTTGGCATGGTTATATGGCGCGATACGCTCGAGAAAGTCGCGGGTCTTTGGATCCCGCTCATCACCGTACTCGGCCCTGCGCAGGTCCTGCCGATACCCGGAAGTATGTTGTAGAAAGGTGACCAGATTTGAGGGGCCGACCACATCCACCGAGCAGCAGATTCGGTCGTTATAGTTGGTTGCCACCTCCAGGGTCATGAAGCCCCCATAACTGCCGCCGGTGACCATAACGCGATTGGGGTCCAGCTCAGGCTGCGTCTGGATCCAATCGAGCAGACTGGCTATATCTTTGTACGAGCCTTCGCGCAGCGATCCATTGTCCAAAGAAAGGAATGTTTTGCCGTAGCCGTTTGATCCCCGGACATTAGGAAATATCATGGCTATGCCGAGTTCGTTCAGGTAATAATCGGAACGAGCGAGAAAAGTCGGCCGGAACTGAGCTTCCGGGCCGCCATGAATGTTGATAATGACCGGGTGCCTGCCGGAAAATTTCGTCGGGGGACGATAGAGGAATCCGCTGATCGAGCGTCCGTCCCAACTCTTCCAGTGGATGAGCTCGGGTTCGGCGAAGTTCGACGTATTCAGGCCGCCGGTCTCGCTGAATGTCCAGCGCTCAACCTTTCCGCTGGCGATATTGAGCGAATAAACATCGGAGCTGGAGCGGGCAGAGGAAAGATTGAAGCCGAGATTGCGGCTGTCCCTGTGCCAGAGTACTCCAGAGATTACGCCTTTCGGCAGGGCGGGCAGAGATCTCTGATTGCGGGTTTGAGTGTCAAGCACATGCAGCACTCCAAAGCCGTCTTCGTTGGCGACAAATGCGAGCAATCGGCCGTCCTCGGACAAATCAAATTCGTCGATATCCCACGGAATGTTGCTGGTCAGGTAGGTAGACTCTTTCGAGGCAAGTTCGAGGTATCCGAGCCGGTGAAACTCAGAGTCCTTGTCTGTGGTTACGTAAACTCCTTTGCCGTCTTTGCTGAAAGCCGCGGCGCCGTAATGAACCTTGGCCGTACTCTTAGGCGTAAGCAAAGTTTTGGCTCCCGAGTTACTGTCCAGCAGCCATAAATAACTCTCTTCGGCAGAGATCTCATTCATCACCAGAAGACGAGTGCCGTCTCCTGACCAGTCGAGCGCCCGCCAGCCGCCTCCTTCGAGTCGAGCGAGCATATGATCGCTTTTCCGGTCCGCAGGATTCATTACCCAGATATCAACGTCGTTGCCGTCGCGCCGCGTCGACCCGTATGCAATTGTCCCCCCACCATGCATCCATACCATGCCAACATTGCGTGATTTTCCGTCCGTGAGCAGGGTGACATCGCCAGTAGAGATGTCGTAGCCATACAACTGGTAAAATTCTCCGCCGCCAATGTCCTTACTGAACACAAAGTAATTTGCCTGTCGCGGATCAAAACTCGCCTGGATCACGGCATCGGGATAAAACGTGAGCTGCGTACGCGCCCCACCCGGTATTTTGACCGCGTGAATCTGGGGCACGTCGGCAAAGCGCGTCGAGATCAGCATCTCAAGCTGCGTCGGACTCCAACTAGCCAAAGAAGCTGAGCGAAAATCGCTGTAGCGCGCGACCCCCTCCACGAGAGAGGTGGGAATCGGCGGAATGTCCTCGACCACCAGGTTTTCATTGGGAGCTGCGATCTCCTGCTGTGCCAATCCAATTCTGGCGATGACCAAAAACAGTATCGGCACAAACCGCAAAGGCGAAGCTTTCCTCATGGTTACCTCGTTTATCTTGGCAGCATGCGCTGCATCCGGCACCGTCGGCCGAAATGCCGCATCGCCGATGGTTGCCCTCAGCTAAGTCGCAAGACCCTTTCACCCGTTAACTTCTGAGGAGTATTGCGCCGCTATGAATTCAATAATAATGAGCCATTCCTGTGCTTGAGAACCCGCCGCCGGCAGGTGCGGCTACCCCTCTCCGTGAGTCAGGTCGGCCGGAACCGGACTCAGAGTATCAGTCCGACGTTCGCGACCGAGAATCCATTGATCAAAAGCGCTGGGCAGCCCTTCGCGCGGCGAATACGGACCCGGCACATATGCCCGTGAACTGATACCTTTCTGGGCGAGCTCCGATATTGCCCAGTCTTCCTGGTTGGTCCTGTCCCAGAACTCCACCGCGTCATCGGCAACGAAGTCCGCCTTCGCCATCTCATGAGGATGAAAATACCATTCACAGACCACCCGGGTCCTGTCGACTGCCTGCGGCCAAAGCATGTGAGCCATGACATAGTCAGGATGAAGACTGAGTAGAAGGTTGGGATAGACAGCGTAGTAGAAAACACGCCTGCGCTGGTCTTGATCGAGGCCGGGAAGATAGTCACGGCGTAACTGCCCGTCGACGCTCATGGTCTGTGCGCCATCGCGCAATTCCATCGAGCCCCCAATGTAGTTCCCCTCAGGAGGGTCGTTCGTGCCGCTTAGATAGTCGGTAATTCGGTTCAGTGCCGGATGCAATAGAGGACAGTGGAGACATTCGTTGTAGTTCAGAACGATCAGCTTCCAGTTGGCTTTTACTTCGTAGCCTATTCGCTTGTATATGCGGAGATCGCGCATCCCCCAGGGGGCGAACTTTCCGGGCAACGCCGACAATTGAACGGCAAGCGGTTGCGAAGCGGGCGCGAGATTAACGAATACATACCCATCCCACTCTTCGGCCTGAACCGCGTGCAGTGGATACTGCTCACGCCGGAAGGCACGCTCGTCCATATGCGGCGCGCCAACGAGCCGGCCGTCCAATCCGTAGCTCCAGCCGTGATAGGGGCAGCGAATCGGACCTCCAAAGTGCCCTTCCGCTTCGACGCAGAGCTGCGTTCCGCGATGCCGGCACACATTGTAGAACGCGCGGATTGTGTCGCCGTCGCAGGTCACGATGAGGCTCTCTCCCGCGACCTCACAAAGAAAGTAATCGCCAGGGTTTGCGATCCGCTCGCTGCGGCCCGCGCAAATCCACATCCGACAAAACAGGTTTTCGAGTTCCGCGTGATATATCTCCCGATTGGTGTAGTAAGAGGCTGGCAGCGTTTTTCTTTGGTCGGTCATCTTTTTGCCCTGAATTTTACATCTCCCCCGGTTTGAGCTGCGTCTTTTTGGAGAGCGTGCGCCTCGTATAATCGTGGCCTGCTCTAGCGGGTGGAGGATCCATGCATCGATCTTCGGTGGTCTGCGGCATTGTCCTTAGCATCTGCAGCGCGCCCTGCCTCGCCGAGCGACAGCCGGTTCTAAAGCAAATCGATCTCCCGCACGCCTACTACTACCGGGAGATGTACATCCCCCAGCTGACGACGGGCCCAAGTTCACTGGCATGGTCTCCCGATTCGCACCGGCTGGTTTACTCGATGGCCGGCTCGCTGTGGGTTCAGGAGCTGGGGACGGCCACCGCGGTCGAACTGACCGCAGCCGACGGCTATGACTACCAACCTGACTGGTCCCCGGATGGCCGCGCGATCGTATTCACGCGCTACCGAGAAAATGCCATGGAACTCTGGGTGGTTGACGCCCGGGACGGAAGATCGCGGCAGCTGACATCAGGAGGCGCGGTAAACCTTGAACCGCGATTTTCCCCTGATGGCAACCGCCTGGCGTTTGTTTCGACTGCCGGAAGCGGCCATTTCCATATTTTTGTCGGACATTTCGCCGGAGGCGAGCTGACCAACGTCGAACAACTGACGCCCGAGAACATCAGCAGCCTACCGCGTTATTACTACAGCAAGGTTGACCACGAGATCAGCCCGGTATGGACGCGTGATGGCAAAGAGATTCTGTTCATTTCTAACCGCGGGCACATTCACGGCACCGGCGGCTTGTGGCATGTCGAGGCTCGACCCCGAGCCGACGGGCGCGAAATTCATTATGAGGAGACAACATGGAAGGCGCGCCCGGACTTTTCGCCCGACGGCAAACGCATAATCTACGCCTCTTACCTCGGCCGCTCCTGGCATCAACTCTGGGTGATGCCTGCCGGCGGAGGAGATGTTTTCCCAATTTCCTATGGTGACTACGACAACACCAACCCGCGCTGGTCTCCCGACGGAACAAAAGTCGCCTTCATCTCGAACCGGGGCGGCAATACGTCTCTATGGATTCAACCGATACCGGGCGGCTCGCAAACGCAGCTGGCGGCGCTCCGCAGAAAGTATCTGCAGCCCATGGGCGGGATCGCACTCCATATTCTCGCTCCGGATGGCAAGCCAATCGCTGCGCGGGTGTTTGTGACTGGCGAAGACGGCCGTGCTTATGCCCCGAATGGCGCATGGATGGCAGCCGATGACAGCATTAACCCATCGGAACGGAGATTCGAGGCACACTATTTCGATTCTTCGGGCGCTTCCCTGATCACGCTGCCGGCCGGGCGAACGCATGTGGACGTGATGCGAGGATTCGAGTATCGCTACGAGCAGCGGCTGCTTCAGGTGAAGCCGGACACTGTGGCGGCGCTGACCGTGCACTTGCACCCTATCCAATTCGGCGGTCGCGATACCGGCAGATGGGTAAGCGGCGACGTGCACGTGCACATGAATTATGCAGGCACCTACCGCAACACCCCCGAACACCTGCTTGAGCAGGCGGATGCCGAAGATGTCACGGTCATAGAGAATCTGATTGTCAACAAAGAGCAGCGCTTTCCGGACATTGAATACGCGCCGCCCCGGCTGGACCCGGTTTCGAGTGCGCAACACCTTCTCGAACACGCGCAGGAGTTCCACACCAGCTACTGGGGCCATCTCGGCCTGCTTGGTTTGAGAAGTCTGGTCCTGCCCGGATACGCGGCGTATCCCAACACGGCAGCCGAAAGCCTGTTTCCGGCTAACGCCAACGTGGCGGATATGGCGCACGAACGAGGTGCACTGGTCGGGTATGTGCATCCGCTCGAAAGTGTGCCCGATCCTGCGAAAGAAGAGATCACTTATGAACTGCCGGCAGATGTGGCTCTCGGCAAGGTTGACTACATCGAGGTTGTGGGTTTCGCCGATCACAAATCTACGGCCGAGGTCTGGTACAAACTACTGAACTGTGGTTTTCGGTTGCCCACTGCCGCAGGCACCGATTTTATGGGCAATTACGCTTCTCTTCGCGGGCCCATGGGGCTGAATCGCGTGTACGCGCAGGTGGCGCCTGGCCCGCTGAAGGTTGAAAACTGGCAGTCGGCCATCAAGAAGGGCCGCACATTCGCTACCAACGGACCGCTGTTGCGCTTTAATTTGGGTGGGGAAACGGCCGGCGGGGAGCTCAGGCTTGAAACGGGGAGTAAAGTGCCCTTCAAGGCCGCACTGCGCTCCCTAGTTCCCCTGGACCATTTGCAGATCGTATGCAATGGCCGGCTAGCACGGGAACTTGAGCTCGCCGGCAAACGCGATGCCGCGGATGTTTCCGGGATGCTCGAAATCGAGCGCAGCGGGTGGTGCATCCTGCGAGCCTTTGGCGATCGAGCGGAATATCCGATTCTCGATTCTTATCCGTACGCCACGACCAGTCCGGTTTACATCGCTGTCAGCGGTGCCCCGATGCGCAATCCTGATGATGCCGCCTATTTTGTCTCCTGGCTGGATCGACTGATCTCTGCGGCACAAGGCAGTTCTATGTGGAATAGCGAGGAGGAACGCGAGGCAGTGCTATCGATCTTCAGCAGGGCGAGAGAGAAATTTCAGGCTCTGTCGCATTGATTCAGGTTTCTAGGCCGCGCTCTTCGGTGTCCGGCTGCGCTGCTTGCGAATCAGCGTGAGACCGCGCCTGAGTTCCGCGCCAAGGTCGGTCTGCTCGGTGACGATCTCGACCGGCTCCCCCGCCGATTCCTGCGCCAGCCAGCGATTCAACTGCTTACGCGAAGAATAGACGTTGCGGCCGCGCTTCTCGACCGGCATTCCCGAGTCCGCCCAGCGCTGGGCGACTGAGATTGGTTGGCCGAGAAAGACGGCGATCTGCTGCCACCCCTTTAAAGAGTCGGATTGCTCCTTCTGTGGCTTAGGCATGAAGTTCCTCCGAAACTCTCCTCCATTCGATGCCGTCACACCCGCTTGCGATTGACTCACTTATGAAATCAGTCGTACACGCTTTCGCTGGCCGCCCCCAGCTCCCGAGTTCGCCGATGTTTGTGCCAGGAAGTGGCTCTCGAAGCCAATGCCGGAATACACTAGCGAATCCCCGGGTAGCGAGGGTGCAGGCGAGATTATTACCAACTCACTTCGCTACCGGCCGGTAAGCTTCGCTGGTACTGGTCGCGAGCAGCTTTGCGTCGTAGACGATCTTTCCACCCACCACAGTCAACACGGATTCGGTCTTGGGCAGATCGTCCGAGTTGACCTTGAAAATGTCCTGGGACAAGACGGCGAGGTCGGCCAGCTTGCCGGGCTCAAGACTGCCTTTGTCTTTCTCCGCAGACTCGGCGAAGGCCGCTGTGAGCGTGTAGGCAACTACCGCCTGCTCCCGCGTGATCGCCTCCTTCGGGTTTTCCGGGTGGGTGCTGGCAAACAAGATGTTGAGGAAAGGATTGAGCGGGCCATCAGATCCCAGCGCCACTGGAATGCCGGCATCGAGAAGCGAGCGGACCGGAAGCAGCATCTGCGATCGAGCTTGTCCGAACCGCATTCTAAATAAATCTTTTAGGGTGAAATGACTGGGATTTTGCACTACGATGACGCCCAGGCGCTTTGCCCGGGGAACGAGGTCAGGCATCAACCCGTCCCCATGCTCCAGGCGGACTCTCCTTGTTGCCCATACCTTCGCTCCGCCTGTTCGTTCCATGGCGCTAAGAAAAGTCTCGAGTGTGTAGTCACCGACGGCGTGAACCATCAATTGATCCTTGCTTTGGATCGATTCGAGTAGCATCTGT
>JAFAWX010000325.1 GCA_019241535.1 Acidobacteriota bacterium
CGGGCGCAGCAAAGGGTTGCGCCCTTCCCCGAGCTTGGTTCGCTACATCCGGCAGCAAGGGTTAACGGCTGTTGACGCTCGTCCTCTGGATGGACCACGTTGCGGAAACGGCGGCAATTCCGCGGCTGTGGCCGCTGATGCCCCGTACCAGGTCGTCCAGCTGATTTCCCACTCCTCGGGTGCCCTCGGTGACCACACCCGAATAGTTGAAAGCGCTGAGGTCGGAAATCCTGTCTCGTGTCACAAGAAGTACTACCGTATCGCGGCCAAGAGGGGGCGACACCTGCAGGTGGGCAATTTTGATCTTTTCCGGGTACCGTGTGCCATGTTCGCCCGCGGCGAGAAGCGGCAATGGGGCACCACCGCCCAGTTCGGCAGACGGATATAGCAGTTGCCCGGACCCGTCGCACTGCAATCCGAACAGATATACGTACCGTGGCTGGACGGCCCGCGACGCTAGTTCCGCCGGGTCCGCAACCAGCGTGACATCGTATTCGCTTCCCGCGGACAGCGGAGCAGAATCTGCTTTCGGTTGGTTGCCGCCGGATGCAGCAATTGCGAGCCGGTATGGCCAGAAACCGTCGCCGTTGTTTGCTGCCGTTCGCAGCCACGCGCGACTTCGGCCCAATTTCAGTGCGTCGGACTCAATCTCAGCGGCTGCCCCTGTGCTGCCGTTAGCCGAGTGCGTATCGAAACGTACCCAATCGGTGCGGAGCGGCAGCTCGGATGCGGTGCTGCAGACGACGGTTTTCCCTTCCATCTCGCTTCTCACGAGGGTAGCCGGATCGAAGGCTCCAAAAAGGCCTGGCAATGAGAGCGCATATTCGGTGCCGGCAGCGTCGGCGGATACTCGCCCTACGAGAATGTATTGTGAAGCCACGAGTGAACTGCTCAGATCAATCGCGCCCGAAGAGATGGCTGACTCCCCGTGAAGGGCCTCTATGAGCTTGCGACTCGGCGGAACGCTAACATAAACTTTTGCTCCCCGGTTTACCGCTTTTGATATGGCGTCAGCTGTGAGCACATTGCCGAGATTGGCTGATGCCCCCTGGGGAGAGGTTATGGTCCACCCGGCCGCTGTCCAGTACACGAGGTTCGATGGGAGTTCGAGGGGGTCCTCCGCCCAGGACCACCCTTCTCCTTTCGGCAGTTTTCTTAATTGATCCGAGATCTTGGCCCATTCCTGTTCGCTGGGTAGAGTGGGGACGAAGACCGTGAGCTTGGCTTCAGGTGAGGCCGCAAGCCGTGTGAGCTGAAAAAGGTCACCGGGGTGAACATCGTCGAGCTTTCCCGACGTCAATTTGGCTCGCGATGAAGCCGGACTGGTGACCTCCGTGACCTCCAGTTTGATTCCCGGCTTCGACCGGCTTTCAAACTGCGATCCTGGACCGAACCCCGCCGCCGAACCCGCAGTCAGCAGCACCTGATCGGGGAGCGCAATCCTGAGAACGGTGACTCGCATGCCGCTGACGGAGAAGTCTCCGAACAGGGGTCGATTCGAGGGGCCCTCGACCGTTGGTTGCTGCAGCCAGCCGTCGGCTTTCAGCAGCGCGTCGGTTGAGTTCACGAGATCAAGGGTCGACCAGGCGGGGGTTGAACTGCGCAGAGCCCGAATAAATGCTTCGGTGAAGACGCCGTGGGCATTCCCTTTTTCGTCGGACACTTCGTCAGCAGTCTGCGTCGACAGGGCTGCGGAGATGATAATCGCTCCTCTTTTTGCCGGAGGGTCCGCCTGGGGTGCGGCGGCTGTGCCGTAATCAGCCGAATCGGCGGCATCGCGGTCATCGTATGCAAGCCAGCGCGCCTTTCCAATCTTCACTCCGCGCGCCATGGTTCCACTGTGACAGCTGTCGAAGATCGCGATGAGGTGAACGCCTTTGTCGATGGCCTGATTAAATTTCCTGGCTAGTTCCTTGTCGCGGATATCGAAGACACCTTTATAGGCGTCAGCAGGTACGATGGTCTCATCCAAATGGTCGAGCTTTGCCGATTTGGAATTGAAACGCTGGGAGCCGTGCCCTGCAAAGTAAAACAGAACGGTATCGCCCGCCTTGGGCTCGCCGAGTACATATTTGTCGATTGCAGCCAGGATTGCGTCTCGCGTGGCCCTTTGACCTTTCAGCTGGTGGATATCCGAAAAGCCGACGTTCGGCAGGACGGCGGCCATGCTATCCGCGTCTGTCTCCGGACCGTCGAGATTCGGCCATTTAGCCGCGCCGCCAAAGCGGCTGTCCGGCGCGTGCTTCTGTCCGTCGCCTGAAGCTATCGGATTAGAGGATCGTCCGTCACCGGCAGACGTACCCGCGCCGGGGTCGTAGGTATTGATACCAATCAGGAGCGCATGCTTGGTTTCCCCGAATGCCGAGAATGGGAGGGCCAAAAGGAATGAGCAGGCAACAAAAGCGCACAAGAATCGCGATTTCATGCGAAAACCCCAGCAGCAGTCATCGTGCGAAGAAGAGGCGCTGGTTGAGCCTCTCAGAGGCAACCAATGCGACCGAAATTGTCCCGACTCTACGGCCGGCAATCCTAAAAGTCAACCGCGGACAGGGGAGGTGAACTATGTGGGAAGCACAAAAACTTGGCAGCCAATATGGTTTGAAGGCCTGCAATGTGGGAAGCAAACGGGAGAAGTGCACCTGCGAAAACCGAGTAAAGCATTTCTGTCTACAATGCCTAGTGGCGTATGCTCGGCCAGCTATTGCGCCATGACGGTTTCCCCAGGTACAGCCAGCCCCAGGCGGCGCCGGCAGTCTTCGAGAATGTCAGCTGTGGCTGATGAACCCACGCGGTTCGCTCCAGCCTCACGCATGGCCAGGAGCGCATCGAGCGTGCGCACGCCTCCAGCGGCTTTCACATGCACGTGGGAGGGAGTATGATCCCGCATCAATCTGACATCGGCGACCGTCGCGCCGCCTGAGGCAAAACCGGTAGAGGTCTTCACCCAGTCCACGCCTATTTCACCGCAGATGTCGCAAAGCAATACTTTCGCCGGCTCGTCCAGGTAAGCGTTTTCAAAGATTACCTTTACCGTGGCACCGCCTGCGTGTGTTGCCCTGGTCAGCGCCTCTATTTCGCCTCGCACGTATCCCCAATCTCCGCTACGGGCCTTGCTGATATTGATCACCATGTCGAGTTCGGTCGCGCCATCCTTCAGAGCCTGTTCCACTTCGGCAAGCTTTACGGCTGTCGCATGAGCGCCGTGAGGGAAACCGATCGTGGTGCTGGGCTGCACGTCGCTGCCATCAAGTAGTTCACGACAACGTCTGACGTAATAAGGCAAGAGGCAAACGCTGGCCACATCGTATCGGCGGGCCAGCCGACAACCAGCATCGAGTTCGGCCGCCGTTAAGGCAGGACTCAACAACGCGTGGTCTATCATTTTCGCGATGTCTGAGTACGAATAGCTTATGGTCATTTCAGAATTATAGCTCCAGGGTGCAACGAATTAGGACGGAGTAGGGCGGTACGCGTGACTCTCCGCAGGAATATTTTGGCCGCTTAGCAAAACAGAAGGCTAGGTCACCGGTATGAATGAAACCATTGGCGGAGTAAGAAGTATTCGTTGATAGGCTCATCATCGCGAAGAACAGGGGAATGAGGGGCGAGGTTAATGATGTCCTGCAGCCGCAGCTCGTGCGAGAGAACGATTTCAAATTGTGCCTGCACGTCGTGCGCGGGCCCCCACTCGACAAAATCAGCGGCGGCAGCGGCGGGTAGACGGCCTGCCAGCGTTGGACTTGAAATCTGGGGAAGATCTTTCATGCTTGCGAGAAAATGAACTCCCATTCCTTCGTAGGACATGAAAGCACGCAGAAACGGAAATGACTGCCGCAATGCCTGTGTGATCGAAACCAGAGTGGCGGCATCGCCCGCTGAGGCCGGGTACCACATCTGCAGAATTCCATCCTTTTCGAGATGGTTCTTAACGATGTCATAGAATTCGCGCGAATAGAGCAGGCTTGAGCCCGGAGCGGTGGGGGGAGGCGGAGGATCGACCACGATCACATCATAGGTCTGGCCCGATCCATCGAGGAAGCGCCGCCCGTCGTCAATAACCACCTTAGCGAGTGGCGAAGACATCAGCCTTTCTGCGTCAGCATGGAAGTAGCTGAACATGGCAGGCACACTCGGTACCAAATCAACGCTTGTGGTGGGAATGCCCCAGGAGAGCATGGAACGAAACGAGGTTCCCATGCCGAAGCAAATCACCAGGCCCTTGCCCGCCGGCCGGGAAAGGAATGCCAGCGGCAGATGCGCCATGTATTTTGTGTCTGGAGTCAGCGCTGTCATTCCTACACCGTTGACGACCAACTGCCGCCTGAAGCCAGTCCCCGTCGCAATAACGGTCGCGGTGTAGTCTCGCTGTACCCGGCGTACACGAAATCTGGTTTCGTAGTCACGGCTAACGGCTAAGATTGCGATCACAGCTGCGAGCGAGAAAACAAATCCCGCCTTAAGATTCCGATTTGACTTACCCAAAGGGAAGTCGGATGCGTCGGTCGTAAATGTCGCGATAGCGGCGATCGCGAACAGAGGAATACCCAGCACCATCACCGACCAACGCTCGCCGAAGGTGGGAAGAAGCCAGAAGCCGGTGACCAGCGGTCCCAAAATCGATCCGACAATATTCACCGTATATGCGTTAGCCGCGGAAACGGGGTCGCCCGAGGATCGGGAATCTACCAGCAGCGGTGTCAGAAAGCCCAGCAGCACACAGAACATTACGATACTCGAGAGGCGGAGCCCGGCTAAATCAAATGTGCCCAGCACGTGAGGCATTCGCGGGTCGGCTCCGAGAACCGGCAAGGCGGCAAATAGT
>JAFAWX010000045.1 GCA_019241535.1 Acidobacteriota bacterium
GCCGCGCTCCGAACCGTCATGCAGAACGTCTTCCACGAGCTTGGGGTGGCGGCATGAACAGCGACAACAAATTTTTCACGTTCGGCGATAAGCGCCTAACTCCGAGAGGCAGTCATATTCTTCGAATATCCCGCCAGCCGCGGCCGAGCGAGCGAAGTTTCCACTTGCGAGCTGACGCAAGCGCGTAATTGCTAGAAACCTGCCGATAACACTGTTCTGCAGCGTAAGTGGGAGAAGCCTGCGGTGATAAAGCGGAACGAGCGAAAAATTGCGCCGATTTGCTCAGCCTAATGGGAGGTAGGTAGGTAGATCGCAACTGTGCGGGCAGGTATTTATCCGGGTCAGTTCACGGCCAGCTAACCTCGACTCAGTCGCACCTGCCGTTGCCATGGCATTTACGTCCAGGATTGCTGCAGTTTCCGGGTTCCGCCAGCTTGCCATCGGGGCCGATGCAGGTTTGAGTGTGCGAACACCAGAAGAGCCCGTCATTTGAAGGCGGAACAGAGGCATCCGGCTCTGCATCGATGAGCATTCCTTTCCAGCGAAGCGCGGAGCACAAATTGGGATTGCTGGTGTCAAACCGTTCGCGTTCGGGCCTGGCAATCATGCCGCACCTCCTTGAGCGAATACGTTAGGCACTGGTTGGCCCGAGGCGGCCAGGAGTGCGCGTTTGACGGCAACTGCCGCGATTTGGATCTTGTAGCCGTTCTCGCTGAGCGCGCGAGCTTTGCTGACGGCCGCGCGTCCCGCGGCGGCAGCCGTCTCCTCGTCAATTGCCTTTCCGGTAACGGCTTCGGCCGCCTCCGATGATAACCAGGGCACGGGCGCGACCGCTCCCATTACCACCCGGGCGTTCTGTACGGTATTTCCACTCATGTGGAGGACGGCTGCCGCGGTTACCAGGGGCCAGTCGAACGCCGCCTTCTGCCTGACCTCGTAATTGGCAGCGCGCATCCCGCTCCCGGCGGCGGGAACCAGGATGTCGGTAAGGATCTCGTTTGCCTGCAGGTTGTGTTCGCGTTCATCCTCGGAATGGGGGACACGGAAGAAGTTCTCGAGCGCGATTTCCCGCGGGCCGCCGGGTCCGATGAGGCGAACCCGCGCGTTGAGAGCAAGTAACATCGGCGCAATTGTCGAAGGGGTGACGAAATACGCCGGGCCATCGTTGCCGAGGATGGCGTGATAACGGTTGTCGCCTTCGGCGACCAGCGATTTGCCCTCGGAGTTCTTGGGCATAAGCCCCATGCCGTTGCGGAAATACCAGCAGCGAGGGCGCTGGCATAAGTTCCCGCCGATCGTCGCCATGTTACGGATCTGCGGGCTGGCAGCTTCGGCCACGCACTCGGCCAGCGCCGCATAGTTCTTGCGGATATCGGATGATTCCGGGATCCGGTCGAGAGTTACCAGTGCACCAATTCGAAGCCCGCCGTTCTCCTTGCTGATGGCATGCAGTCCAGGAAGCTTTTTGATGTTTATCAGCCGCTTGGGAGTGGAAACATAGTCTTTCATGCGGCCCAGGAGATCGGTGCCGCCGGCGAGGATTTCCGATTCGCCCCAGGTTGAGGAAAGCAGCGCGACTGCTTGCTCGACGGAGGTCGGGCTTGCATATTCAAAGTTGTTCATGCGGCTGTTCCTTTCCGGCTTTCTTCGAGCGCTGCGAGTACGCGCGGTGGAGTGAGCGGCAAGAAAGGGACCCGCACCCCAATCGCATTCGCAACCGCATTGCTGATGGCCGCTCCGGGCGAGACTACCGGCGGCTCGCCGAGCCCGATAACACCCCGGCTATCGTATTTGTTTACCATCATGTGGACTACGAGTTCGCCAAGGTCGCCGATGCCGGCCAGGCGGTAGAATTCCATATTGGGATTGAGCATTCGCCCCGTGGTCGAATCCATGACCTTCTCTTCATATAATGCATAGCTGATGCCCATAATCAGCGCGCCGTAGCACTGCGACTCAGCGGTTTCGAGTGAAACGACCAGCCCGCAATCCTGCACTGCAACCATCTTGTTGACCCTCACGATACCGGTCTCGGTATCTACCGAGACATCGGCCATCTGCACGCCTCCCACTCCGCTGTTCATGAGCGGATCGCGTCCACCGAGGTTCTTGCCGTGCGCATTGATCGGCACCGCACCCATCTTGGCGCAGGCATCTTTCCAGCTCAGCCCCTTCGAGGCGTTTCCTTTCACCCGAATCTGTCCTTTGGCGGCTTCGAGCTGTTCGGGGGTGGCGCCCAGCGCGGGCGCAACTTTGCCAAATAGGGCATCGCGGGCGTCGACGGCCGCACGCCGGGTGGTCGACGACACTCCGCCGATGGTGGTGCTCCCCCCAGAGCCGCCGGACATGGGATAAGCGGTGTCGCCATATAGCAAAGTGATCTGCGGTGGCGTCAGGCCCAGCGTGTCGGCGGCAATGGCCATAATTGCCGTGCGGGTGCCGGTGCCGAGATCCTGGGTACCCATCTTGATTGTCACCGAGCCGTCCGGCTGAATGGTGAGATCGCATTCGCTCTGGTGACCCCGCCCGCCCCAAGTGTGCATCGACATTCCCAGTCCGCGCTTAATCGGCCCCTTAGTGCTGTCGCCGCGCGGATGCCAGCGCTTGGACCAGCCCATTAGCTGGTCGGCTATAGGGAATTCGTCACGGTAGATGCTGGCACGCGATCCCGTCAGCTCGGCATTTTTCTCGAAAAACTTCAGCGGATCCATACCGAGCTTGTGCGCCAGATCGTCCAGCGCAGCCATGGTTATCAAACAGGCCTGGGGATGATTGGGCGCTCGCCATGCCCGTGCCGGGCCGATATTGTTAACCACTGCGGTCCACTGCGTGCGATAGTTGGGCACGCGGTCGCGAATGAGATACGGGATTGGCGGTGATCCCCCGCCCCCGGGTCCACCCGTCCCCCAGCCAAAGGAATCCCAGGCCGTGAGCGTGCCGTCTTTTTTGGCTGCTACACGCACGCGGGCGTAAGCTGAGGGCCGACAGCCGGCGACTTCGAGTTCCTCGGCGCGGCTTAGCATCATCTTCACCGGCGCACCGCCAGCCTTCTTCGAAAGCTTTGCACTGTAGATTCCCCAGCGGTCCGGGGCAAACTTGCTGCCAAATCCGCCACCTATGTTTTGCTGCACCGCGCGAATGTTCGCTGCGGGAATGCCCAGGCCCTCGGCCATCTGCCCGGGAATCCCGGAGACAAACTGGGTCGAGGCATGCACCAAGAGGTGTTCGCTGTCGGTCCACTCCGAAACTGCTCCATGCGATTCGAGGCAGCAGTGCACGATAACCGGCAGCCCATAGACGCCTTCCGAGACCACCGTGTCGGCGCCCTGAAAAGCGCCAGCAGGGTCGCCCTGGGTCTCGGCTGCCGCGGGTTTATACCAGGATGGGACCTTCTTCTTCTCCGAAGGCTTCTGCTGCGCCGACTTTATCGCATTCGCAATCTCCGGAGGTATGCGGTCGAGTGGCACCTCTTCCGGTTTGAAGCTGATGCCGCGCTCCTTTATCTCTTTGATGATCTGATTCGATGGGACCTGATTGCTGAACATACCCTCGAGGTCGTCGACACCTAGAGGGCTGGTGTCGGGAGGGATATCGCGCGGCGGTTCTTTCGCGTCAAGCACAAGATGGGGTAGCTCTTGGTATTCGACCTTGACCGCCCGCACTGCGTCCCGAACCGTAGGCTCGTCGATGGCGGCGATGGCCACGACCTCATCTCCGGCCCAGTGGATCTCACTGCCCGGCTTCTGCACGATCTCGACCGCCTTTACGCCGCGCATGCTTTCGGCCGCCGAGGTGTCTATGGAGGTGATTCGGGCGTGGGCATGGGGGCAGCGGACGAAGGCGCCGTAAAGCAGCCCCTTGGGGTTGTAATCGTAGGTGTATTTTGCGTGCCCGCTGGCTTTGGCCAGTCCGTCCACGCGTCCCATGCGGCTGCCGATATAGCTTCGGTCCGCTGAAGGGGGCCAGCTGTATTGGTTCTGCTCGGGCATTATGCGCCTCCTTCAGCGGAAGTCGCGAGCCGTTCTGCGATGGTAGTGGTGCCGGCGTTACCTTTTGGCTCACGACCGCTCATTTGGGCGATGACGCCGTGAATGCCGCGATAAGTGCCGCAGCGGCATAGATTCCCCGCCAGGCCATGCGCGATTTCTGCGTCTGCACCGTGCGCATGTTTGTCCAGGAAAGCCTTAGTCGCAACCGTAAAGCCAGGAGTGCATAATCCGCATTGCTGGGCATCATTATTGACGTATGCGCTTTGTACTGCGTGCGGTTGGGCACCCCCCAAGTGCTCGGCTGTGATGATCTGGCGTTCCTGGGCCTCGATGGCCAGGGTGGTACAGGAATATACAGGGCGGTCGTCGATCAATACCGTACAGGCGCCGCATTCGCCGCGGTCGCAGACTCGCTTCGGGCCGGTAATATCGAAGTGCTCGCGCAAGGCGTCGAGGAGAGTGACGCGGGGCTCAAGGTCGGCGCTGAAGCTCTTGCCATTCACGGTCAGTGTTATCGGGACGGCCCCGGGGCCGACAATTCCCGCCTGCTGCCCTTGCGCCTCGGTCGCCGTCGGGCTGACGACGAGTGGGACGGACGCGGCTATGCCGGAAATCTTCAGGAAGTCTCGCCGGGAAAGATTTGCCGGCTCCTTTTCCTTCGTGCTCATGAGTAAGCCTCGCTTAAGCTGAGTTGGTTTTGCCGAGAGTGAAATTCTTGTTCCGCAACCGGTTTCATGTCAAGCGGTCGACATTCTGGTACTGGAAGAATTTGAGAGGCTGTCACTCGCTCGTCGTTCCTTTGACGACCAATGCCAGCGGAATCTCTCCGGACTCGGTTTTCACTTTAAAGAACAAGATTGTGTGGTCGTCGGGATCCGTGGCTACCGACGGGAACTCTTTTGCCTCGGGCGGCACCAGGCTGAGCGGCGCCGGATGCTTGGTCCCCGTGACCTGGCGGCTGAGATCGACTACTTGCTCGAAACTCGCATTGCCGTTCGGATCGCCATCCGCTGCAGGGGGAACCAGAAGCAGGAAATCCGGAGCGACAGAGGTCCCCAGATGGTTCCCGTCGTGCGGCTGCAGCTCGTAACGTAGATTGTAGGTTCCGGCAGGAACCGCATCCCCGCGATAGTCCCGGGTATTCTTCTCGAAATGGATTACACCCACAAAGGTGGACGGAGCGAACGCGTAGGTAGCGTCCTCGCGCGGCTTAGTCGCGGTTGCAATTTGAGCCCGAGGCCAGAACTCAACCGTCGAGCCGTCGTCAAGAGCGACCCGATACCCCTGGCTGGCCAGCGCCTTTTTTACCGGCCCAGGCACTCCCGTTTCGCCACACGGCCCGATGGTGTCAACTTTAGGAATAGCAGCAGCGGCGGTTGCGATCAGCAAGCTGGCGACCAGGCCAACGCTCCGCAAAAGCTGGCTGTGCACGGGCTTACCTCGAAAACAAAAGTGTAAACAACTTGGCAGCGACTGAAAGCAGCCGCCGATCCCCGTCCTGAGCAACCGCCGGCGACGGCGGCACTGATCCAAATCCGGGACCTTAGAACGTACCCACGAAGGCGCTACGTTTTTCGTGCAGCGTCCACGTGCTGCCGAGCTCACCGCCTTTGTACTGATCGGTCACGGCGACGGCCGGCATCGCATGGCCCACGTTCGTCAATGGCTCGTAAAACGTCGATTCATTCCCGCAGAGATGGTCGTTTTCATTGATCGCGCGGGTTTGCACCTCTACGTCGCTGCCGGCTCGCAGGAAGGCCCGGCCATGATGCGCAGCCAGCACCTGC
>JAFAWX010000116.1 GCA_019241535.1 Acidobacteriota bacterium
TATCGCCCAAATGCTGTTTCTCGCCCAGGAAGACCCGGAAAAGGACATTCAGCTGTATGTTAATTCTCCGGGCGGTTCCATAACCGCAGGGATGGCCATTTACGACACCATGCAGTATGTGAAAAACGATGTAACCACCATCTGCATCGGCCAGGCGGCCAGTATGGCGGCGCTACTTTTGGCGGCCGGCGAACCCAAGAAACGCCTTGCGCTGCCCAATTCGCGCATCCTAATTCACCAGCCTTCGATGGGAGGCCTCTCCGGGCAGGCGACCGACATTGACATTCATGCCCGCGAGATTCTGCGTATGCGGGAGATAACAAACCAGTTGCTCGCCAAGCACAGCGGCCAAAAGCTCGACAAGGTGGAAAAAGACGTGGAGCGCGACTTCATCATGAACGCGCAGCAGGCGAAGGAATACGGAATCATAGACGATATCATTTACAAGACTCGATAGGTTGTATGATCGCCCTTCCGGCGACCAGCTTTCCGGAGGCTCGGCGCTAAGATCTGGCCGGACGGGCGTAGAAACTGGGTAGCCGAAAGTCGCGCTCGAGAAGGGGTGGTGCCGAGTGAAAAACAGGACCGGAAGTGAGGAAATTCTGCGCTGCTCGTTCTGCCATAAGTCGCAGGATGCGGTGGCCAAGCTGATCTCGTCCCCTAGCGACTATCCGCGGGCATATATCTGCGACGAATGCGTGGCCGTATGCAATTCCATTCTGGAAGATGATCGCGCCGCCACTCCTGCCGCCAGCACCCCCAACCAGCTTCCCAAACCCCAGGAAGTCAAGACCTTTCTCGACGAGTACGTCATCGGTCAGGAACAAACCAAGAAAAAGCTCGCGGTGGCGGTTTACAACCACTACAAACGAATCTACATGAACCGCCAGCGTACGGGCGACGGCATCGAGCTGACCAAATCCAACATCATGCTTATCGGACCCACGGGCACAGGTAAGACCCTGCTGGCGCAAACTCTTGCGCGCATGCTGGATGTGCCCTTTGCAATTGTGGATGCGACTACTCTGACCGAGGCGGGATACGTCGGAGAGGACGTCGAAAATATCATTCTGAAGCTGCTGCAGGCGGCCGACGGCGACGTTGGCCGCGCGCAGACTGGCATCATCTATATCGACGAAGTGGACAAAATCGGGCGCAAGGACGAGAACCCGTCGATAACCCGGGATGTTTCAGGCGAGGGCGTTCAGCAGGCATTGCTGAAGATTCTCGAAGGCACCATCGCCAACGTTCCTCCCCAAGGAGGGCGCAAGCACCCGCACCAGGAATTCACCCCGGTTGACACCACCAACATACTTTTCATCTGCGGCGGCGCCTTCGTCGGGCTGGATAAGATCGTAGGGCGCCGTGCCGGACGCAAAGCCCTTGGATTTCGCGCCGAAGAGGAGAAGCCGCAGCCCGACGCGGGAGCCGAGCGCAAGGCGAACTTCGAGCTGCTCAGCGAGGTGCAACCCGAGGACCTGATCAAATTTGGTCTGATTCCGGAATTTGTCGGGCGGTTGCCGGTGGTCGGCGTGCTCGAGGACCTGGACGAAGCTGCTCTGATTGAAATCCTCACCCGCCCGAAAAACGCCATCGTGAAGCAATACCAGCGTTTGTTCGAGTTCGAGAACGTGCGGCTGAAGTTCAGTGACGATGCTCTCCGCGCCGTATCCCGCCAGGCCATGGTGAGAAAAGTGGGCGCCCGGGGCCTGCGGATGATCTTAGAAGAGCTCATGCTCGACCTGATGTATCACCTGCCGAGCCAGAAAAAAGTAAAAGAATTCGAAGTCACGCGAGAAATGGTTGAAAAACGCAACGTTTCGCTTACTATGATGGAGAAGGCAGGCTAAATTTTAACGGGCCGCAACGCCCCGATTGACCGCCATTTCGGAGTACTCGTGACCGCAGGCAAGGAAAAATTCGAGACCAGAAAAGTGCCCATGATGCCCATCCGGGACGTGGTCATCTTCCCCTTCATGATGACTCCGTTTGTGGTCGGCCGGGAATCAAGCGTGCGCGCGCTTGAAGAGGCGCTCGGCTCGGACAAGAAGATCTTTCTCGCCACCCAGCATGACGCCAGCGTGGATGAGCCCAAGGCGAGCGAAATTTATCAGGTCGGGACCGTAGTCAATATCGTGCAGAGCCTGAAATTGCCCGATGGCAACATTAAGGTTTTGGTCGAAGGCATCGAGCGCGGCAAGGTTCTGCAGATAACCGATGCTGAAGGTTATATGCAGGCAACGGTCCGGCTGGCTCGCTATGCGATCGAGACCAACGCACAGATTGAGCAGTCCATGCAGCGGGTGACATCTCTGTTTGAGCAGTACGTGAAGCTCTGCCAGTCGCTCAACTACGAAACCATGATCGCTGCCGTGCGCATGGAAGACCCCGCCAAGTTGACCGACACCATCGCCGCCAACCTGCAGCTTTCGATCGAAGAAAAGCAGGAACTGCTCGAAGTCTTTGATCCGGCCGAGCGCCTGACCCGCATCGCCGACGTGCTCGACATCGAAATCGAGAAGCTGAACATGGATCGAACGATTCAGTCGCGGGTCAAACGGCAAATGGAGCGGGCACAAAAAGAGTACTACCTGAACGAGAAAATCAAGGCCATTCAGAAGGAGCTGGGACGCGGCGAAAAGAGCGAATTCGACGAGCTTAAAAAGAAGATCGAAGCCGCCGGCATGCCGAAGGACGTCCGCGACAAAGCCATTCAAGAGCTCAAGAAGCTCGAGGCCATGCCGCCCATGTCGGCCGAATCCACCGTATCCCGCAATTACCTCGACTGGCTGCTGGCAGTTCCGTGGAAGAAGAGGTCGAAGGAGATCCGCAATATCTCGCGCGCGGAAAGGGTCCTGAACGAAGACCACTATGGCCTCGAAAAGATCAAGGAACGCATTCTCGAGTTTCTCGCGGTTCGCCAGCTGGTGAAAAATCCCAAGGGCTCGATCCTCTGCTTTGTCGGGCCTCCGGGCGTGGGCAAGACTTCGCTCGGCATGTCCATTGCCAAGGCAACCGGCCGCAAGTTTGTCCGCATGTCGCTTGGAGGCGTACGCGATGAAGCCGAGATCCGCGGCCATCGGCGTACATACATCGGCGCCTTGCCGGGACAGATCATTCAGATGATGAAAAAGGCCGGCACCAAGAACCCGGTCTTCATGCTCGACGAAGTGGACAAAATGTCCATGGATTTCCGCGGCGACCCTTCGGCGGCTTTGCTTGAAGTGCTCGATCCTGAGCAGAATTACATGTTTGTCGACCATTACCTGGACGTGGAGTACGACCTTTCCCAGGTCTTCTTCGTGGCTACCGCGAACGTTCTGCACACGGTTCCACCCGCGCTCCAAGACCGCATGGAGGTACTGCGCCTACACGGCTACACCGAGCCGGAGAAGGTCGAAATCGCCAAGCAGTTCCTGGTCAAAAAACAGCTCGAGCAGGCGGGGTTGAACGAGAAAAACATTAAATTCACCGACGACGCCATTATTAACCTGATCCGCCATTACACGCGCGAGGCTGGGGTGCGGAATCTAGAGCGCGAGATTGGCAACATTTGCCGCAAGATTGCCCGCCGGGTGGTCAAAGAAGGCGCAAGCTTCAGCGTGACCGTGACTCCCGACAACGTGAACGACTTCCTGGGCGTCATCAAATTTCGCGACACCCTGGCGCACGAAAAGAGCGAAGTCGGTCTGGTCAGCGGACTGGCCTGGACCGAGGTGGGCGGCTCGATCCTCAGCACCGAAGCCACCGTGGTTGACGGCAAAGGCAAGCTGACGCTAACCGGCAAGCTGGGCGACGTCATGCAGGAGTCGGCTCACGCCGCCATGTCCTACATCCGCTCGCGGGCGCAGCGGCTGGGGCTTACACGCGACTTTTACCGCAACTTCGATATTCACGTACACGTGCCCGAGGGCGCCATTCCGAAAGACGGTCCCTCGGCGGGAATAACCATTGCCACCGCCATTGCCAGTGCCTTGAGCAAGGTCCCCGTCCGCCGCGACATTGCCATGACGGGCGAGATCACGCTACGCGGCAAGGTCCTTCCCATCGGCGGATTGAAAGAAAAGCTGCTGGCGGCGCACCGCGCGGGACTGTTCGAGGTGATTCTGCCCCGCGACAACGAGAAGGATCTGGCGGAAGTTCCCGAGAACCTGCGCAATGCCATGAAGCTGCATTTCGTCGACACCATGGACCAGGTGCTTGCCATTGCTCTGGAACAGGCCTTGCCAGTTGTTGAAATCCCGGCCGACGCATCTCAGGCCTTGGCTCCTCCCTTGACCGGTCCCTCCGACGCTCCCTCGGCGCATCAATAAAGCAGCGCCCTGCTATGGCCCTCTTAAACCCCCGCTTCAGAATGCATTTCTGGTCAACTTTTCCGTTCTGCGGATCTCAGCCGGAGCTCGCGAGGCAAAGAGCTGGCAGCGACCAGTGTCAGTGGTCGCGCACTCAAAAAAAGCACTCAAACGACCTCTGCTGAACTCGGGGCAATTACGCGTGCTAACATCGCCGACCACATACGCGTTTCGCGGGCACCTGATCCTCGTCTTTGGAAACAAGCCACTCTCCAGGCGCATCTTGCACTGGAATCTTGATACGCTCCAACATTCAATACTTCCAATAACATAAGCTGCCGACGGGGACTGCCGAAATACACCAAAGGCACGGAAGCCGAAGCTTCAAAGGTGCGGAGAGCTGAAGATTTCGCGCGACCTTATTCCTTGCTGAACAATGGACGGCCTGGGTTGGCACCTCAGGAGTGGCCAACGTCCTAAATCGGTCAGCCGTCACTCATCGGCACGAAACGGCTGTCATTCACGATCAAAAAGAGCACGGTCATGCCGTTTGTGAACGCAGTAATCTGCTGCGACGGCGAAGCAGGAACCAGGATAATCCGAGTGCGAGGTAAGCAAGATATATATAAGGCAGCTTGCCATATGGACCGGACGGTATCGGATAAAGATTTCCGATTAGCGCCAGTCCCATTGCGATTCCAGCCAGCCAAGAAATAACCCGAGTCTTCTTGCGGAAGGCATGGCGCTCGCGCAAGTAATGGGGCAGCGCAAAGC
Organism: Acidobacteriota bacterium; assembly: GCA_019241535.1. Taxonomy (GTDB): domain Bacteria; phylum Acidobacteriota; class Terriglobia; order Terriglobales; family Acidobacteriaceae; genus Gp1-AA145. The sequence continues at coordinate 5,067 of JAFAWX010000116.1, forward strand.
AAACCAGCGCGTAGGCTACGATGAAGCCGTAGGTTGCAAGCGAGCCCAGCCAACCATAAACATCCAATCCGCTGGCGCCGCGGGCTGCCAGCACCGCCGGGGGAAGCACGGCTGCACTTCCGGTAATTAGGACCGCAACACTCGGCGTTCGGTTCTGAGCGTGAGTCGTGCGCAGAGCATCATTCGCGAGGCCGTTGTGCGCCATCAGGAGAACTACGCGGGCTGCTGCCGTGATGCAGGCCAGCGTACCGGCGAATAGACTCACCATTGCCCCGAAATCGATGACATATCCGAGAGTCGGCACGCCACCCAATCTGGCAAGCACATACATTGGGCCTGAACTCGAACCCAAATCTTGTCCCACCATATGGAAGCCCATCACCTCCGCGTAGGCACATACGGTGAAGAACGCTCCCCCTAAAAGGGAGCTCATCATGACGGCACGAGGAATTGTCTTCAGCGGATTGCGCGCTTCCGATCCCAGAGTGGTTGCGCTTTCGAAACCCACAAAGCTGAAGAGCGCCAGCACCAAGCCCAGACGCAGTCCGCTGGCGGTAATGCCACGAAGGTGGAGTTGGTCTAAGTCCCACTGCCAGCCGTGGTAGACGAGCAGGAGCATGAGCACTAACACAATCACACTCACAGATACAGCTTCGATCCATAGCATGAGGCAAGCGGAAATTTTCACGTCACGGTAGGCAATCCATACCGATACACCGGTCACGAGCATCGCGAACAGAACAGCGGAATAGCTGTGACCAGTGGCATCGCGAATCAACAGGTTGGCATAATAATAAAAGCCTCCTATGACGCTCGATGCTGTGGCGACGTAGGCAAGCAGAAGACTCCATGCGACGGTCGCTTGTAGTGCCGACGGTAGAACCATAGAAGCGTAGTTATAGAGCGAGCCGGGCGAGGCAGAGTGTCGCGCATAATTGCCAATACACAGCGCTACCAACAATACCGCAATCGTTGCCAGCACATAAGCAAGCCAAGTGCTGTTGCCCGCCAAAGCGCAAACTAGGGGAATGGTTGCGACAGGAGTCGTAGTTGGGGCCATGGTAGAAACAGACTGCGCGAGCGTTTCCAGGGGGGAAAGAGCCTCAGGTCGCAATCCATAATCTTTTGCGGAAATTGTCTCTCTTGCAATCGGCGCCATGCCCTTATCGTCAATGGGGTGATTGCTTAGGTTGGGGCTCATCTTGCTTGCCGGCCGGAGAGTTGGATGAGACTAATAGCTCTTGGACGTCAGTCGAGCATCGATAACGATGACGCTTCTTATAGTAAACGAAGATGCGTCGAACGCCCGCGCCACCGACCCGAGATCGCTCGGTTCGGACAATCCCCGGAAGAGCATACCTCGATGGCACCATACCCTTTGGCAATAGGCCTTGGTGAGAGCGATGACGCCCTTTGGCGCACCATCGCAACCATCTCGATAGCCAAGTAGACCGAGTGACTATTCGACTTGCAGCTTCAGGAGTGGTCCACCTCAAATCGAGACAAAGACATAGAACCGTTCTTAGATGTGCCGACAAAGCCGCTGAATTTCTTTGTGTCACCGGTCGTCGTCTGCTGGATATGCCGCGGGCCGGAGAACTTCCCGCTCAGCGGCTCGGTTCCGGCAGTCGGAGGACATGGCGATTTCTATTGAGTGAACCTCATGAACAGATCCGTTCCCTGGCGGCAATAAAAAGCCTTTAGGGCAGACGAGAGGCGCGCTATCTTTTCCACCAAGGCAGTCACTGGTCGGGTGGCGAATTAAGACGAAGCGGTGGCTAAGCGGGCATACGAGTACTACAATCTAGGTTCCGGATGTTGCCCCGCTTAACCATTCACGTCAAAGGCACGACCGGCTTGGTGATCTCGGCGGCAATCATACTCGCTGTCCTCATCGCTTTTCCTGCCTACCGGGTCTTTTTCATAATCAGTGTGGGCATCGGATTAATTGTGGCCGGAATTCTCTACCTGAGGAATAAGTATCGACCTATCAGCGAGAAGGATGTTGAAAATAAGCGTCCCCTTGGTTTGGATTAAGCGCCCCCGACTTGCAAGTTCCGGTCAAAAAAGTCGAAACTTAAACGTGCGTGTTTTATCGACATTCGTAACCGCAGCCACCAGCGTCGACCGCTTCCCTGCCCCGGCTTTGCCCGAGGTGGCCTTCCTGGGGAGGTCGAACGTCGGCAAGTCCAGCGTAATCAACTCTCTGCTGGGCACAAAAATCGCCAAAACCAGCTCTACTCCGGGCCGCACTCGTTCCATCAATTTCTTTGAGGTGCGCTGGGCGGGCAATCCCCGTCCCGAACTGGTGTTTGCCGATCTGCCGGGTTACGGCTATACGCGAGTTCCACGCGAGGTCTGGAGCCAGTGGTCGGACTTCATCGAGCCCTATCTGCGAGAGCGCCGCTCGCTCGCGCTGTGTCTGGCGCTTGTCGACCTGAACGTGCCTCCCCAGGAGAGCGACACCCAGCTACTGCAATTCTTGCAATCGGCCGAACGCCCCTTCCTGATGATCGGCACCAAGGCCGACAAGCTCTCCGGCAATACCCTTCGCAAGGCCCTGGACAGCTTTGCTCAGGAATTTCCCGATATGCGCATTGTCCCTTATTCGGCGCGCACCGGTCTGGGACGCGACGAGCTCTGGCGCGAGATTCGCGAAGCGGCCGTCCTCCCCCAGACTGGGTTGCGACCGTCCGGGTGATCAAAACGGCAGCCACTGCCGGGTTTGCCGCGCTGACTGCTTTTGCTTTGTCTCCATCTATCTGCGAAACTGGACGAGCGCAGCCAGCGCTCCCCACAAATCCGTTTGACCACTGCCAACCACGAGTACCTGCCGGCCATGAGTGCGATCGCGCGTGAGGCCGGCGCCCTGCTTATCGATCATTTCCAGCAGAACATCAAAATCGAATACAAGGGCGAAGCCGATCTGGTCACGGCAGCAGACCGGGGATCGGAGAAGCTGATTCGAGAACGCATACGCGAAATCTGGCCTCACCACGATGTTCTTGGAGAGGAAGAGGGCCTGCGCGATACCGGCAGCGAGTACCGTTGGTATGTGGATCCGCTCGACGGAACCACGAATTTCGCTCACGGATTCCCCGTGTTTTGCATTTCACTGGCGCTTGAGTACCGCCAGGAAATGATAGCCGGGCTTTGCTACGACCCCACGCGCGACGAGTTGTTCGCCGCTGAACGTGGCCAGGGGGCCTCGCTGAACGGAGTTCCTATTCGCGTGTCCAAGGTCTCCAGACTCGAGGAGTCTCTGGTCGGCACCGGGTTCCCCAGCCACAAGCGCCACCAGAACCCGAACATCCACTTTTATCATCAGATCACGCTGCGCACTCATGGCGTACGGCGCGCCGGTTCTGCAGCGCTGGATTTATGCTCAGTGGCTTGCGGCCGCTTTGAAGGCTTCTGGGAATTCAATCTGAACCCATGGGATACGGCCGCCGGGGTTCTCATCGTTGAGGAAGCCGGCGGGCGAGTGACGGATTTTAGCGGCGGCCGTTTTCAGTTGAACAGCCGCGAGACGCTGGCTTCCAACGGTGTCATTCACCAGGCTCTGGTCGCTGAGTTTCAACAGATCTTTGCCGGACGCGGGCTGGAGCCTCTGCCGAATGTCCGGGAATACGCCGCAAAGAAGATCTAGGCGAAACAGGCACGTAGCCTGCTTCCTGGAACCCAAGGTCCGTGGCAGCCCATTTCATAGAATTTCGGGGAGGTAGCCATGGGCGACGTAGAATAGACCGTAAAGGGGTTTTAGGAGGCGATTCAATGATCCGAGAGGTCGCGAACGAGAAGGTAGAAAAGCGCCCCTCCAGGGTACGCCTCAATGGCCGTATTTTGTTCCTTACCGAAGATCCGTCGCTGATTCAGCGGCAACTGGCAGGCGAAGACCTCCCCTGGGACACCGCCAACCCGCAGAACAATCCCAAGCTGCGCGACGACATCTCTACCGACGAGATTACTCCTGCGCATATCTGCTTCTTTTTTGATGAGACCTTAGGCGAATTTCCCTATACGGGGCTGAAATGCGGGGCCGAACTGCCGATCGCGCGCGGTGCCCTGAAGGGCGCGGGTTTTGTGGCCTCGGTCAGCGGCAAGCGCCGGGGCAAAGGCTCTAGCCGCGAGCAGTCGCCCTACGCCGAACTCTGCGCCGGCATTCAACTGGTCATCGCGGAAAATATCGAGCGTATTTACAAGCAGAATTGTCAGAATCTGGGCGTATTGACCTCGACCGATTTCACCCTGATCGACAGGATCCGGTCCGGTGAGGAGATGCTGCTGTCGGAATTTACGCGCGGGGAAGACGAGATCACCCGACAAATTATCGAATATGGCGGCCTTTTCAAGTTCAACGTAGCGCGCCTGCAAGGCAAAGCCTTTCTCCCCCCGATTACCACCCGAGAGCGGCCGATGAATTTGGCGGAGAAGATATTCGCCCGCCACATGCTTGCCGATAGCGGCCAGGTCGGCGTCAGGGCGGTGAAGCCCGGCGATGCAGGATTTGCGCGCACCGATCTTCGTTTCAGCCACGAATACGTCACACCTATGGCCGCCATCTTTTTCGACCGGCTGGTCGGGCGCGACGCTCCGGTGAACGATCCCGCCTCGGTGCTCTGCTTTCGCGATCACTTGACCTTCCTCGACGAGGTGTTGTCGGAGCAAAAGCGCAAGATGGGCCTGCTCGATCTGGCAACACAGCTAAAGCTGAAGCAGGGAGACTTTGCCTCCCGCAAAGGCATTCGCCTGCATGGTGAACTGAAAGACCGCAAGGGAGCCGAGGGGATCTGCCACTCGGTTGTGCTTGAAACCTATGCTCTTCCGGGCCAGCTGATCGTCGGCTCCGATTCCCATACGCCGCACTCGGGTGCCATTGGTTGCGTTGCTTTCGGCATCGGAACAACGGACGTGTTTAACTCCTGGATTACGAAAGACGTGCGCGTGCGCGTGCCCGAATCCCTGAAGATCGTGATTCGGGGGAAGAAACGCGATAATGTTACGGCCAAGGATTTCATCCTGAAAATCCTCAGCCTGGATTACGTTCGCAGCGGCCAAGCCCTGGCTAAGGTGGTTGAGTATGCCGGGGAGGCGATCTCGCAGCTCAGCATTGACGAACGCGCGACGATGACCAATATGGCGGCAGAGATTGGAGGATTCACAGGCATCGTGGCTCCGGACAGCAAAGCCGTGGAATTTCTCGTTGAACGGCGGGGAATCGAACGCCACGCTGCCGAAGCTATGCTTGCCGGCCTTGAGAGCGATCCGGAAGCGGAGTACACCCATGTTATTGAGCTTGATGCCGATGAGATCAGCCCCATGATCGCCGCCCCGGGCGATCCCGGCAATGGTAAATATATTCGCGAGCTGGATGCGCAGGTCCCGGTCGAGATCGCTTACGGCGGCACCTGCACGGCCGGCAAGAATGAGGACATGGATATGTATGCGCGCGTGCTGTCCGATGCCCTCGAACAGGGAAAGCGAGTCGCCGAATCGGTGCAGTTCTTTATTCAGTTTGGCTCCCAGGAAACACGAGAGTACTGCAGGCGGCGAGGGTATCTGGACATCTTCCACCGCGCCGGGGCCCGCCTCATCGAACCAAGCTGCGGCGCCTGCATAAACGCCGGGCCCGGGGTCTCGAACCGGCCGGACCAGGTCGTAATCAGCGCCCAGAACCGCAATTTCCCAGGGCGCAGCGGTCCAGGGCAAATGTATCTGGCAAGTCCGCTGACGGTCGCGGCCACGGCGGTGGCCGGCCATATCGTCGAATACGAGTCGACCGGCCAGCGCGAGCTGATCTCGGCATGACTGAGCACCGACTCTCAACTTGCGCACCTCGGCTAATGCTTGCGTGCTGAGCGACGCGCAGAGCGCCATGCGCTATCCGTCACTCCGGATTCTTGTTAAAATAAGCTTTTCCGTATAGCTAGCGAGAGTTCAGGAGAAGCGTACTCATGGCTTATGTCATTGCAGAGCCGTGCATTGGCACCAAGGATAGCGCCTGCGTGGACGCCTGCCCGGTCGATTGCATTCATCCTAAGAAAGAGGATCCAAAACACGCTCAGGAGGAGATGCTCTATATCGACCCGGTTGAATGTATTGACTGTGGGGCTTGCGTTCCGGTCTGCCCCGTTTCGGCCATCTTCGCGTTAGACGACCTGCCTGAGAAGTGGAAGAGCTACGCTGAACGCAACGCAAAGTATTTCGGAAGATAGCTGCACAATGGGCATTTAGCCAACCTCAGGGCGCGCATCAGCTGCAGATGCGTGCCCTTTTCACTTATTAAGAGCTAGATAACAATTATCGGCCTAACTGGCGCGGGTGTCTGCGACCATCGATCACGCCCATATTGTCGTCTCGGCGTCACTGGTTGATGTCAACCCTATTTTCGAGCAATGTGATCAGATTGGCATGCTGGGTTTTAATCGATCCACTCGCCAGTGTGGCCGCAGTCTTCATTTCCCTGATCGCAGTATCGAAATCGCCGCGGGCTACGGCAAGACGTGCTGTCTCATTGTGCGCCACCCAAGTATTTGGATCTTTCTTGATATTGCTGCGGAACAGCTCCAGGGCTTCGTTCTGCTTCCCCTGGCTCTGCAGCATGCGCCCGAAACCGTGGATTTGGATCTGGCTGCCCATGCCGAGCGCCCGCGCTTCGGTCGCTGCCGCCGCTTCCTTGCGACCGAGAGCGGCTAGAGCCTGCGCTTTGGTCATCTCGTTTTCAAAACGGTCCTCAATACTTATCGATTGCTCGGCGTATTTCGCCGCTTCCTCTGCGCTCAGTTTGTTATCGAGCAGATAATTGGCTGCCTCCATCCAGGGCTGCCACTCGAACTGCACGCGTCCCCGAAGTTGTTTGCGCAAGCTCTCCTGGACGATTTCCGGGGTATTCACTTCCACCTTGAAAGGCACAGCGACTTTTTCCCAGCGCATCACGATCACCGCCGAGTTAGGCCTCAAGTCATCGAACTCGTAGCTTAGGGCTTCCTGATTTTCAATCGCCTGCGGCTTCACACTTACCCGAAGCGCATCTTCGGCCTGGTTGTAGCTAAAGCTGCCCCACGAGGTGGAATCTTTTGAGAATATGAGCACCCAGGAAGTCTCCCCGGGAATCATGTGCAATCCGTACACGCCCTTGCCCAAAGGTTGTCCTTCGATGGTCACCGGGTCGCTGAAGGCGATGGTTGTGTTCACATTGGCACCAGCTCGCCAAACCGTTCCATATGGCTGAAGCCTGCCAAAGATTTTTCTTCCCCGGACAAGCGGCCGGTGATAATCAATGGCGATGTCAGTTATACCGATGCGTTGCCCAACACGCGCGGCCTGACTTGCATCCGGCAAGGTCAGCATCGCCGATTGGCCAAGTCCGTTTATTGCATTTACCAACAATATTGCAAGCACGAGTGCTGCATATCTAAAAGACCGCTTCATGAGGGCTCCTTCTCTTTGTTCTGACCTTCTTTGATCCTGCGTTTTGCTGGGTGTCCTCTGGCTTCCACATTCTTGCCGGTGTGGTGATCGCCGATCCAGCACTGCTACCACATGATCGTGATATAGTTTCGGGCCGATCTGTGGCAATATCCGCTTTTTGTGAATTACAGATGACCACTTCGACGACAGTAAAGCGGCATCTCGCACTCCTATGCCAGCTGCTAGCCGAGGGGTAGCTTGACCAGGGTGGGTGCCGGAATTCCTGAAGGAAACGGCCTCGCGTCCAGTGCCTGTTCCGGTAGACGGCCAGGGCTTCGTCTAGGTTTCGGCAATGCGCAGGCGGCGCAGATACCCTCGGCGGTGTCTACCAAGGACAATGTTAGGAGCCACTCTGAACGATAATTAGCTGGAGCCCAATCCCCGTTCGGCGAGATGCCCATCTCCTCGCGCATGGCAGGGCTTCCCCGGCCTTCCGTTACAATCATTTACGGCTAACTCGCTCCCATGTCGCTGAAGCAATCGGAAGCCATTGTTCTCCGCACGTACCCATTTCGCGAGTCTGATCTGCTGGTGACAGTGTTCACCAGGCTCGAAGGCAAGGTACGCGGCGTCGCCCGGGCCGCCAAAAAGTCGCGCCGGCGTTTCGGGGGAGCTCTCGAGCCGCTCACCCAAGTTAAAGCGACCTATGAAGATCGCGAGCGGCAGGAACTGGCACGCCTGGACGCCTGCGAAGTACTGGAATCCCCGTTAACCTCAGAGGTTACTTACCCGCGGGCGGTAGCGCTCGAACACGTAGCCGAGCTCCTAGACGAACTGCTCCCTGATCGGGAGGTAAATGATGCGGTTTATCGGCTGGTGGTATCAGTCGTGCGGCAGCTTCGCGGTGACGAGCTCTCGCTACCGCTCACATACTTCGAGCTTTGGATGGCATGTTTGATGGGCTATCTGCCGGACCTTTCCGGCTGCATCGTGTGCGGATGCGCGCTGAACGGAACTCGAGCGTATTTTCACGCTTTGTGCGATGGTCTCATGTGCCCGCAGCACAAGAGGCTGGCGTCCTCAGAGATGTCGGCGGCCTCGCGCCAGCTGGCTACCCACATGCTGCATACGCCGCTCGCTTCGCTCAACGCCGGAGTGTCTCGCAGACGTTCCGGAGACTTGCGAAAGTTTCTTCTGCAGATCATCGAACGTCATATAGAGAAGAAACTGGTGACCAGAACCATGCTCGAGAGGCTCAGCCTCTGAGTTAGGATCATCACGCTCGGCCCAGGCACATAACTGCCGCATTTTCAGCATATGTGCGCTCAGCTGAGTGTTTCCATTACAATCGGGATGATCCGACAGCTCGACTGAGGGGCGTCAAGGCGGCGCGCTCCCGCGGATGCCCCGACTTCCTACGCCAGAGAGTTCATGAATCCGGCAAGACCTAATCCGCTTACCTTGCAGGAACTGACGCTAAGGCTTCAGACGTTCTGGGCAGAGCGGGGATGCGTGCTCCAGCCGCCATTCGATCTCGAACTAGGAGCCGGAACTATGGCGCCGGAGACCTTTCTCCGCGTACTTGGCCCGCAGCCTTACAAGGTTGCCTACGTTCAACCATCCCGTCGGCCGGCGGACGGCAGATATGGGGAAAATCCCAACCGCCTGTACAAGCACCTACAACTGCAGGTAATTCTGAAGCCTCCGCCCGAGGACGTTCAGGAACTCTATCTGCATTCGCTGGGAGCCATGGGGATCGATCTCGCACACCACGATATCAAGTTTGAGGAAGACAACTGGGAATCTCCCACTTTAGGCGCGTGGGGCATTGGCTGGCAGGTCATGCTCGACGGTCTGGAGATCACGCAATTCACCTACTTTCAGCAGTGCGGTGGCATGGACCTGAGTCCCATCTCGGCTGAGCTGACCTATGGCCTCGAGAGAATCGCCGCGTTCCTCGAAGACGTGGACTCGATTTACGACGTTAACTGGGCGCGTGATCCGCTGAGCGGGCGGACGGTCAAATATGGCGACGTGCGCCTCGCCGAGGAGCTGCAGCTCTCGGTTTATAACTTCGAGGCCGCCGATGTGGAGAAGACTTGGAAGCATTTCGATTTGTACGAAGCCGAATCGAAGGAGCTGCTCGAGCAATACTCGCTTCTGGCCAAAGGCGACAAGAGCTCCCGCCCATTGCATGGCCAGGGAAGCGGAAAGGGCGTGAGGAGGCGCTTCCCCCTGCTTGCCGCTTACGAGCTTTGCCTGAAGTGCTCGCATCTGTTCAACATTCTCGACGCCCGGGGCGCGATCTCGGTCACCGAGCGTGTCGGAGTGATCGCCCGCGTGCGAGCCTTGGCCGTAGGAATTGCAAAGGCCTGGGTCGATCAGCAACTGAGCCAACCTGAATCCTCGGAAGAGGGCGAGCCCGCGGAAATAAAACCCGTGGTTCCGTTATCCCCGGTGGCTTACTAGATACGCGGGCCACGCCCAACCGGCTCTCTCCCGCTTCGAGGCACTGCACAATAACCAGATTTGAGAGAATAGTTCTATCTCCCTGATGCCAGACTTTCTCCTAGAAATCGGGACCGAAGAAATTCCGGCGCGAATGATTGCCGGCGCGGCGGACGATCTCCGCCGACGGATCGAAAACCTGCTTGAGCGCGAGAGGCTTCGTCCAGCCGGCGAACTGGCACACCTCGACAGCCCGCGCCGGCTCTCGATATTCGCGCCGGGTGTGCCCGCGGCACAGCCCGATGTAAGCGAGCAGCTGACGGGACCGTCGGTCAGCGTGGCCTTCCGCGACGGTCAGCCTACCCCGGCGGCACTGGCTTTCGCCAAGAAAGCCGGGCTCGGCGTCTCACTGCTTGAAAGAGTCAGCACCCCCAAGGGGGAATACGTTGCCGCTAGAGTTATAAGAAAAGGACGCCGGGTTGAGGAAATATTGAGCGAGGCACTGCCGAAAGAGATTGCTTCGATTTACTGGCCGAAAAACATGTACTGGCGCAAGCCCAGCGAACGTTTTGTGCGTCCGGTCCGGTGGCTGGTGGCCATGCTCGACGATCAGATCGTCCCCATCGAGTTTGGCGGGGTTCGCTCATCAAATGAGTCCCGGGGCCATAGGATTCTGGCCGCTGGACGGTTTCGAGTCCCAGCTGCGGGTGCGCCATATATCCACGCTTTGCGAGGGGCCAAGGTTCTTGGCCAGGTCGAACGCGAGCAGCAGATTCGCAACGGACTGGATAAAGCAACCCGCGAAGTCGAGGCGGCTCGCTGGCGCGAAGATAAGCCTCTGCTTGATACCGTCGTGAATCTCACGGAGTGGCCCTCGGTTATCCTCGGCAGCTTCGATCGGGAATTCCTCGAACTTCCGGAAGAGGTTCTGGTCACGGTCATGCGTGACCACCAGAAGTATTTTGCTATCGAGGACGCCAAAGGAAGGCTACTGCCGAATTTTCTCGCGATTTTGAATACTGAGGGTGATCCACAAGGCCTGATTCGGCACGGCAACGAACGCGTGCTGCGCGCGCGCTTCAACGATGCCCGCTTTTTCTGGCAAACCGACCAGAAGCATTCCTTGCGCGAACGCGTTTCCTGGCTGAAAAATGTCACCTTTCAGAAGGATCTCGGAAGCTATTACGACAAAACCCGCCGGGTACAGCGGCTGTGCAGCTGGATTTGCGAAATCCTTCGCCAGAACGGCACGGCGGTTCGTCCCGGAGTCATCCACAAGGCCGCATGTCTTGCCAAGACGGACCTGACGACCGAACTGGTGAAGGAGTTTACCGAGCTGCAGGGCATTGTGGGAGGGCTTTACGCCCAAGTGCAGGTTCTCGATCGCGACATGCCGGACACGACGCGGCAGCTCATCGCTCAGGTCATTTATGACCAGTACAAGCCCGAGTCGGCCAATGACCCGGTGCCGCGGGCGGTAGAAGGCGCCGTGCTTTCCATCTGCGACAAAGCCGATACGATTGCCGGAATGTTTGCTCTAGGGCTTGAGCCGACAGGATCAAAAGACCCATTTGCCCTTCGTCGCCAGGCTAATGGAATCGTACGGACGGTGGCGGAACACAAGCTGCCGGTTTCACTGGGACAGCTGTTTGAACTGTCTCGTGAAAGCTATCGAGGATCGGCGGCCGAAAAGAAGTTTGCTAATGCACGCAACTATGATCAGGCGATCGAAGGTTTTTTCCGGGAACGTCTGCAGTTCTACATGCGCGAGCATCTCGGCTTGGCCTATGACGTGGTTAACGCCGTTCTCGCAGCCGGTGCTGACGATGTGGTTGACGTCCTGGCCCGGGCCGATGCGGTAGGCACCGTCCGGGGCACGGCGGATTTCGACTCCATCTCTGTGGCTTTTAAGCGAATCAAGAACATTTTGCGCCAAGCAAAGGAGACCGGCAGACGCATTCGCCCCTTGGTCGATCCGGGGGCGTTCCGCGAAGAAGCAGAACAGGAGTTGGGCAGAAAGATTCCCGAAATCGCCACTGCGGTTGACGCTTTCCGCCAGCAGCGCGACTACGCCCGTGCCCTGGCAGAGATTTCCACGATTCGGCCCGCGGTCGACGGCTTTTTCGATAAAGTAATGGTGATGGTCGAAGACGAAGATCTGCGCGCCAACCGCCTGGCGCTACTCGCGACGCTGCTTAAGGAGTTTTCCACCATCGCCGACTTCTCGGAAATCGTCGCCGAGGGAACTCGTAATTGAGAGGTCATCGGAACCGGATCTGATCTAAAAACTTTACGGGAAGGAAGCCCATTCATGGCCACATTGACAGTTCCAGAAGCTGAACTTCAGGGAACCAGGAAAACTGCGCCCCTCGAGTACGTATTCTTTTTTGGCAACGGCAAAGCCGACGGCAATGGAAAGATGAAAGATGAGCTCGGCGGCAAGGGAGCGGGGCTCGCCGAGATGACTAATGCGGGATTGCCCGTCCCTCCCGGGTTCACCATTCAAACCGAAGCTTGCCGCGAGTACATGCGTCAGGGTCGTGTCGGCGACCAAGTGGATCGCCAGATGGAAGCTGCGCTCGAAAGGCTTGAGCAGCTCCAGGAGCAGAAACTCGGCCAGGGTGAGAATCCTCTTCTGGTCAGCGTCCGCTCCGGGGCCAAGTACTCAATGCCCGGCATGATGGACACCATTCTCAACCTGGGTCTGAATGACCAAAGCGTGGCATCGCTGGCCCGGCGCAGCAACAACCCGAGGTTTGCTTACGACTCCTATCGCCGCCTGATCCAGATGTTTGGCAACGTCGTGCTCGAAATTGAGAAGAGCGCATTTGACGAGGTATTCGAGGCCAAGAAGAAGCAGCGCAAGGCGAAACTCGATACCGAGCTCGACGCCAACGCCTTGAAGGAAGTCATCGCCGAATACAAAAAAGTGGTCAAAAAACACGCCAGGCGCGACTTCCCCCAGGACCCGCATGAACAGCTGGTCATGGCGCGGGACGCGGTGTTCCGCTCCTGGCAGAACGAGCGCGCCAAGCATTACCGGCGCATCAACAATATCTCGGACGACCTGGGCACGGCCGTGAACGTTCAAGCCATGGTCTTCGGCAACCTGGGCGAATCCAGTGGTACCGGGGTCGGATTCACGCGCAATCCCGCGACCGGGGACAGAGAATTTTACGGCGAGTTCCTCATGAATGCTCAGGGGGAGGACGTGGTTGCCGGAATTCGCACTCCGGTCCACATCTCCAAACTGGAAGAAAGCATGCCTGATGTGTACCGCCAGCTACGCGAAATCACCACCCGTCTCGAAAGACACTACCGCGACCTGCAGGATTTCGAGTTCACGATTCAGGACGGCAAACTCTACATGCTGCAGACGCGTAACGGTAAACGGACCGGACGCGCTGCCGTGCGGGTGGCGATCCAGATGGTTGAAGAAGGCCTGATCGAAAAAGAAGAGGCCATTTTCCGGGTAGAGCCGAACCAGCTTTATGATTTTCTTGTACCCCGTCTTGATGAAAAGAGCGGCAAGGTAGAAGTGCTGGCGACCGGGTTGCCCGCCTCTCCCGGTGCCGCCGTGGGCCAAATCGTCTTTACCGCTGACGAGGCGGTGGCCAGGGCGGGACACGGCGCTAAGAAGAACCCGGTCATCCTGGTGCGCGCCGAGACCACGCCGGAAGACATTCACGGTATGGAAGTGGCGGCTGGAATTCTGACTTCTCGCGGGGGGATGACCAGCCATGCCGCGGTAGTTACCCGGGGCATGGGTAAGTGTTGCGTGGCCGGTGCCGGGGATATTCACGTGGACGAAAAGAAACGGGAGATGCACGTTGCCGGCAAAGTGTTCGGCGAGAGGGACTGGATTTCGCTCGACGGCACAACCGGGCGGGTCATCAAGGGCAAGTTGAATACGGTCGAGGCTTCTCCCGACGATCCCGAACTGCAGAAATTCATGGGATGGGCCGAGCCTTTCCGCAAACTTAAGGTGCGGGCAAATGCGGACATACCGCGGGATGCGGTCCAGGCACGCTCGTTCGGAGCCGAAGGCATCGGTCTTTGCCGCACCGAACACATGTTCTTCGCCGAAAACCGTATTCCCCACATGCGCGCCATGATTCTGGCCAACGACGAGAAGGCGCGGCGCGCGGCGCTCGGTAAACTCCTGCCTATGCAGCGTTCCGACTTCATCGGCGTCTTTCGCGCTATGGACGGCTTCCCGGTCACAATCCGTACACTCGATCCGCCACTGCACGAGTTCCTGCCGCGACGGGAAGACCTGATGGTCGAAATTGCCGTGCTCGAAGCCACCAAGCCGAAATCTCCGAAATTAAAGGAGCTGCGCACGATGCTGCGCCGCGTGGAAGAGCTGCATGAGTTCAATCCCATGCTCGGGCATCGCGGCTGCCGACTAGGAATTACCTATCCTGAGATCACAGAGATGCAGGCCCGTGCCATCTTTGAAGCCGCCGTGGCGGTGGCCAAGGAAGGCGTAAAGGTCTTTCCCGAAGTCATGATTCCCCTAACCGCAACCCTGAAGGAGATGGCCAACCAGGCTTCGATTGTTCATCGCGTTGCCAAGGAAGTATTCGAGGAGAAAGGGAAGAAAGTGGATTATTTGGTCGGAACTATGATCGAGCTCCCTCGTGCCGCCC
>JAFAWX010000027.1 GCA_019241535.1 Acidobacteriota bacterium
GCTACAGGGAATAGGAGATAGAGGCTTCCAAAAGGGCACCACCCCTTGCTCGGGAGTTGTGGTGTGCGCGGGTGCACGATTGCGCGCCCAGCTCGCGAGTGCAAAGCCAAAGTTGCACATCGGGAGCACCCGCTGGAGGGATATCTCGCAGATTAAGGATACCAAGGTCCGGTAGACAGGGGCAGCTCCCGCGAATATTATTGTTCGGGAAAAATGGATGTTCGCCCGAAGGAGTGGACAACAATGACTCAGCAATATGTGCGCTACAGTCCAGACGTTGAGCGGCCCGAGCCTAACTTTGACCAGACCCTTCAGGCAATCCTCGATGCCATGAAACAGCGAATGCGCGGCTCGCTCACAGCGGAGGGGGTTGGGCTTGTGGTGCGCGACGCCCATGCCAAGGGCTACGGTCTAGCCCGGGGAGAATTTGAAATTCTCACCGGATTGCAGAACGAATACGCGCAGGGCATCTACGCGAAACCAGGGCGCCACGAAGCCTTGGTTCGTTTCTCGAACGGGACCAATCATGTTGGCAGCGATCGGTTCCTTGGGCCGATCGTGGGCATCGGCTTGAAGATTTTCGGCATAGAAGGAAAAACCCTGCTCGAGGATGAGCCGGACAGTCATACCTTCGACTACGCGGTAATCAATCATCCGGTCTTCTTTGCCAACACGCTCGCGCACTATGTGTACATTCAGACGCTGTTTGCCAAAATTGGCGTAGCTCCCCCGACAAACCTCACGCCTGAGCAAAAACAGGCTGAAATCCACCGTTTCCTTTACAACTGGGTAACGGGCAAGGGCACGCTGCCTCCCGAGCAATGGGCTTGGGAAGAGCTCGGAGCGTTTCTGCGGCTCGCGCAAACGAAGTACATCAACCTCTTGCTTGAGACGTATTGGACCATGGGCGCGGTGCGGCATGGCGATTACATCGCAAAAATTCGCGTGGCACCGGTTCAATCGTTTGCTGACCGGGTTACGCGACGAGCGCTCGATCCCAATTCCTCCGAGCAAGTCTTCCGACCCGCTCTTGTAGCAGAGCTGCGCGAGCGGCCCTACGAGTTCGATGTTCAGGTGCAGCTCTGCGCGGACCTGGCTCAAATGCCCGTCGAGAAGACAACAGTAGTTTGGCCCGAGAGTCTCTCGCCATTTGTGACCGTCGCGAAATTGCGGCTGCCGCAACAGGATATCAGCGGCGAAGACAATTTCGAGAAGATGGACAAGACTTCGATGTCGGCCTGGCGCGTGACGGAGGAACACCGTCCGCTCGGCAGCATCATGCGTTCGCGCAAGGAAGTCTACAGGCAATCATCGATCCTTCGCCACCGGGAAAACCAACAGGAGCGCAAGGAGCCGAAGAGTCTGGCAGAAGTGTTTGGGGAGCAGATGGCTGCCGCCTAGCTGGATCTAAAAATATCAATGACTAATTTTCAAAGGAGAAGGCAACAATGCCAACGCAAACAGAGAAAGCGCTCAAACCGAAGCTGGACCAGGGCGCCCAGGAGAAGATCCAGCAGTTGCGGGAGTTGTTTGCCGACGCGACGGATGTAGGAAAAAAGGCGCTGGAGAACGTAATCAAAGAGCTCACGTCGCAGGTTTCGGAACCGCCGCCGCCAATCGAAAGCGCCGGCCGGGTAGGCGCCCGTCTCGGCAAGCGCTCCGAGTTGACCATCGTCGTTCCGTTAGTCCCTGGCGGAGCGAAGCGGCTTCGCACGTTCCTCCAGTTGTTGGGCGGCAACCTTTCGCCTGGGGCGAGCAAGGTCGGCACACTCCACGACATGCGCTTCGTGTTCCTGGACAACGATACGAGATTGCTCTTCGCGACTTCTTTCGACGGCGATTGGGACACCTATATCGATGACTTCATCGCGTTGATTCCAGATTATCTAGACCTCATGGACTCTGCTTGGGAAGGCTGGCCGGGGATTCGCAGTCCAGGGGCGAAAGACTACCTCGTTAATCACCAGATCACGGCGGACGGCTGGTTCGTCGCCAATCCGGAACTCACTTTGGCTGAGATCGCGCGGCTTAAGCGCCTCGGCAAGGCGGCTGACGAATTCCTCGACAAGGTTGCATAACAAACGAGCGATCGTTCGCCCGCAGGCCCAAAATCCACTATCACCGTACTTATAGAAAGGAGAGCACCACGATGCAAACGCAAGTACAAAAAGCGACCGAACCTGAGCAGAACTCGGTGGTCGAACAGAAGGTCCAGAAGCTGCGGGAGCTTTACGCCGACGCGCCCGAACTGGGCAGAGCGGCGCTGGAGAGGGGTCTACCCAATCTCAAACGAGAGCTGGCAGCGGCGACAGGGATGCAAAACGCCGGGCGTATCGGCGCCCGTCAAGGCAAAGTCTCGGAGCTCACTGGGATCATCCCGTTCGCAAAAGGCGGAGCGAAGCGACTTCGCGGACTGCTGCAGGCACTGGAAGGAAACTTCCGGGGTGGGGATGCGGTTGGTACCCTCCACGATATGCGCTTCGTCTTCCTGGATAACGACACGAAGTTGCTCTTTGCCACAGCATACGATGGCGAATGGGACGCCTACATCGACGACTTCGTGACCAAGATTCCGGACGCGATGGATTTGCTGTTCTGCAATATCGAGGGGTGGCCGGGAATTCACAGCCCATCGGTGAAAGACTTTATTGCCGGACATCAGATCGCAGCCGAGGCCTGGTACGTCGCCAACCCGAATCTGACGGTGGTGGAGACCCGAAGGCTGGAGCAGATTGGCAAAGCGGCTGACGAATTCCTCGACAAAGTCGCATAACCAGGGAGCGACTATCGACCGCTTTGGGGGCCGGACCGGATTGGCTCCGGCACCTATGGAAGGATGCGCCCATGTTGTCCGTCAATGAATCGGCAGGTGCCAAACTGGCGACGGAAGCGCCGACGCTGGAGTTTCAGGAGATCCAGGCAACAGTGCTCAGAGTGAGGCCGGCGCCTTACTTCGGCACTCATGTGCTGTTGCGCATCGACAACGCCCAAGCTGGTCGCGACTTTCTCCGGCGGGTAACTCCGCATGTTGATTCCGCCGCAGGCTGGTGGGCTGCTGCCAATGCGTGGTTGGCAATTGGAATCAGCTATGCGGGCCTCGAGGCACTCGGCCTTCGTGAAGACTCACTGCGAAGCTTCCCCGAGGCGTTCCGCCTAGGGATGGCTGCGCGCGCCCAGCACCTCGGAGACGAAGGCGTCAATCATCCGAAAAATTGGGACCTCCCGTTCGGTAAAGGTCAGATCCATATCGGCGTGAGTGTATTCAGTGACTCCGAGGAAAAGCGCCGCCGCACCTTGAACCTCGCTCGCGAGCAGTATGACGCCTCTTCAGGCGTCAGCGTTTTGGCGATGCAAGACTTCGGCGCTCAGCCGGGCGACCTTAATCCGCTGGGTTATAAAGACGGCATCGACCAACCGACGATCGAGGGCAGCGGCGTCGAGTCACCACCGGGTTACGGCCGCCCTATCAAAGCCGGCGAGTTCATCCTTGGATATCCGGGTGAAGCTGGGATTCCCCTGCCCATGCCACACCCGGACATACTCGGTCGCAATGGGACCTATGTGGGATTACGCAAATATCAGTCGCGCGTCGGTGCCTTCAATCGGTTTCTGAGAG
The DNA here is from genome assembly GCA_019241535.1 of Acidobacteriota bacterium. GTDB lineage: Bacteria > Acidobacteriota > Terriglobia > Terriglobales > Acidobacteriaceae > Gp1-AA145. Next base: position 3,617 of record JAFAWX010000027.1, read on the forward strand.
CGAATGCAAATACGGAGGAGGAGCGGGAACTGCTTGCGGCCAAACTGGTCGGGCGCTGGCGTAGCGGCGCCCCCCTTACGTTAGCGCCGGTGGTCGACGACCCCACACTCGGTGCGGACGCGAAGCGCAACAATAACTTTGATTACTCGGACGATCCGCGGGGCCGAGGGGCGCCGTTCGGATGTCATATGCGGCGCATGAACCCGCGCGACACGCAACTGTCGCGGCTGACGGATGTGAATCTGCACCGCGTAATCAGGCGTGGTACAACATACGGACCACCATACGATCCGAATGCCATGTCCGAAGAGGCTGACGAAGTGCCGCGTGGCGCCTACTTCTTGTTCATCAGCGCCAAGGCAATGGCCACTATTGAATTCCTGCAACAAGAGTGGATCAACGACGGTAATTTCATCGGCATCGGTGACGAGCGTGACCCAATTGTCGGGCTGCAGGAACAAGGGGCGACCTTCACGATTCCCAGAGAGCCGGTGAGGCGTCGCGTCCACGGCATCGAAACGTTCAACGTACTTCGGGGCGGTGAGTACTTCTTCATGCCGAGCCTGTCCGCCCTCAGATGGATAGGAGAGCTCGGATGATGACAGCTAAGCACCGGATGGATGAGGCACCGCGCTGCTGATCTTCAGCCGGAAGAAAGCTACCGATGCGGGGCCTAGTTCGGGTCGTTCTTGCGAGCATCTTGATAGGGCAGTACGGCATAGCGCAATCTGCTACTGGAGACCCGGCGGCAGAGGTGGAAAAATTTTACCGCGAATTCGTCGGCTTGACCGATGATCAAGTTCGCAATGTCCGTGGCGGAAAAGCGATCGCCAAAGTTCTCGAGTCGCGTATCCCCGACGAAGTGTTCGTCTTCGGCACGGTCTACATCAACTCTGCTCCCGAACGTTATCTCAGCCTTACTGCGGACACTGACGCGCTCCGCAAGCTTCCCAGCTTTATTGCGCTCGGAGAATTCAGCAATCCGCCTCAGATAACCGATCTGGATAAGTTTGTTCTTGATGAGAAGGATCTAGACGAATTGAAGCACTGCAGACCGGCGCACTGTGAAGTGCAACTCCCGACTGAGGCGATTGAGAAGTTCCAGCATTCGGTGGACTGGACCGCCCCCGACAGCTCCGCACAAGCCAATCGCCTAGCGCGGCAAATGGCGCTTCAGGCCTTGCTGCAATACCAGCAGGGCGGCAACATAGCGCTGGGCACTTACCGCGACAAGAGCCATCCTACTGCCATCGCCGAAACGTTTACATCGCTCTTGGCTCAGATGAAGGCCCTGCCAATATATCTGCCTGACTTGCATCGCTATCTCCTCGAGTATCCGAACGCCGCGTCCGACAAAATCAGATCGGAATTCTATTGGGAAAACGTCAATTTTGGCCTTAAGCCGACGTTCCGCATCGTACAAGCGATCATCTATCGCAGAACATCTCCTGATACGCCCGCATATGCCGTCGCACTCAAGCAGATTTATGCCAGTCATTACTTCGAAACCGCGCTCGACTTGACGGTTTGTGTCAGCGACAAGAAGAACGGGTTTTATCTGATCACTATCAAG
>JAFAWX010000318.1 GCA_019241535.1 Acidobacteriota bacterium
CATCTCTGCGCCAAAGCCGAATTCGCCGCCGTCGGTGAAACGCGTGGACGCGTTCCAGTAAACCGCCGCGGAATCGACCAGCCGAAGAAACTTCTGGGCATTGATTTTGCTCGCCGTGATGATGGCTTCAGAATGCTTCGTCGAGTATCGGTTTATGTGCTCGATGGCTTCATCGAGTCCGCCGAGAACGCGAACCGCCATGCACAGCCTCAGGTATTCCTCTCCCCAATCGGGCACAATCGCCGGCTTGGCGGCGGGAGCAAGTCGCACGGTTTCCTTGTCACCGCGAACTTCGACGCCTGCATCCGTGAGTTCCTGTACGACCCTGGGCACGAATTTAGCCGCTATTTTTTTGTGCACCAGGAGTTTTTCTGCTGCATTGCAAACCGATGGCCGGCTGGTTTTCGCATTCAGCACGATGCGGCTGGCCATATCCAGATCCGCCGATTCGTCGACAAAAATGTGGCAATTGCCGGCCCCGGTTTCAATAACCGGCACCAGGGCATTTTCGACCACATGGGTAATCAGTGCCGGGCCGCCCCGCGGGATGACAACGTCAACGAGATCGCGCGCGGTAATAAGTTCCTGAACACTGGCGCGGGTGCTCGCGTCGAGCAGCACAATCGCTCCTTCGGGTACGCCGGGAACCGATGTGAGAATTTCGACCAGCACCTCGTTGGTACCCGAGGCCTCTCTGCCACCGCGCAGCACGACCGCATTACCAGCCTTGAAGGCAAGCACGGCAGCATCCACGGTGACGTTGGGACGGGATTCGTAAACAATTCCAACCACTCCCAGGGGAACGCGTACTTTTCGGATTCGCAGGCCGTTCGGGCGCGTCCATTCCGAAATCGTTTGCTCGAGTGGGTCGGGAAGCGAAGCCACCTGGCGAACCGATTCTGCCACGGCAGAGATGCGGGAAGCAGTCAGACGCAGACGATCGAGCACCCCGCCCGAGAGCCCGGCACGCCGAATATCGTCTTCGTTCGCCTGGGCAATTCGGGGGCTCTGTGCTTCGAGCTCATCCGCCATGTGGTGGAGAAGGGCGTTCTTCCGCGCATTCGAAAACTCGGCAATGGCTGCCGCCGCGCGCCGCGCGCGCTCCAGTTCCTGGAGTGTTCGGGGTCGAATAGCGGCGCCGCCAGCCATGCTCATGACCGTGTCATGCGGGCCGGGAAATATGTCCCGATCTCCCGCGCAAGCGCCTTATGGATGGCCTGCGGCTCGCGCCCGTTGAGGATCGCGACATTTACTCCCGCTTCGCTGGCCATCCTCGCGGCGCGCAGTTTGGAGCGCATCCCTCCCCGCCCCAGCCGGCCGTGACCGTTTGCTGCCGCTTCCATGGCGGGCGTCAGGGTGCGAACCGTACGCACCAGCCGCGGCCGCTTGCCATTGCCGGCGTAAAAGCCGTCCACATCGGTCAGCAGTAGAAGCCAGTCGGCTCTAACGGCCGCCGCCACAAGCGCGCTGAGCTCATCATTGTCGCCGAAGGCTCCGACCAGCTCCCGCACCGAAACGCTGTCGTTCTCGTTCACAATCGGCACCACCCCCAAACCAACCAGCTGTTGCAACGTGTTTTCGAGGTTTCTGTGGCGCTGGGCGGAAGTGAAGTCGTCGCTTGAAAGCAGGAGCTGGGCAACCGTCTTCTTGCCGAAGAAAAGCTGTTCATAAATATGCATTAGGGCGCTCTGCCCTACGGCGGCACAGGCCTGCATCAGGGGCACGCTTTTCGGGCGTGCGACGAGCCCCAGGTTCAGCATTCCCGATGCGATTGCTCCCGAACTGACGATCAGGAACTCGTGCTCTGGGCGATCAAGCTGGTCGACCAGCGAGCGGAGTTGCCTAGTGTCGATTCGCCCCGCCGGGGCGACCAGGCTGGTGCCGATTTTGACCACCACGCGCATCGCGACTGTCTATACTTTAGCAAGCGCCAGCTCGGGCGTGGACGCCAGATTTCAAATGCTTAAGATCGAGCCCACAAAGCGTTTCTCATCGCGCGCAGAAAACTATCGCCGCGCCCGGCCGTCGTACCCGAAAGAGATCATCAGTATTGTCAAGGAACAATGCGGTCTGACTTCAGCCGCGCGAATTGCCGACGTTGGGTCGGGGACTGGAATTTTCACCCGCTTGCTGGTTGGAAACGGCAACCATGTCTTTGGGGTTGAACCCAATCCGGAAATGCGCCGCGCGGGAGAGAAGTACCTTTCTGCCTACGCGAACTTTGTCAGTGTAGCCGGAAGCGCCGAAGATACGACATTGCCCGACCAAGCGGTTGACCTCATTACCATCGCCAATGCCGCCCACTGGTTTGAGCGCGAGAAATCGCTCCGGGAATTCCAGAGGATCCTTACCCGCGAGGGGTTCCTGGTACTGATCGAGAATCATCGCCGACTGCAAGGCAGCGAATTCGGGTGCGCTTACGAGCAGTTGGTGAGGGATTATGGAACCGACTACTCTGAAGTGCAGCGGCGGGGGAAGTCCGCGCAAGGTAATTCGTTCTTCGCACCGTTTCGATGCGAGAAGCGAGCCCTCAGCAATTATCAGGATCTCGATTATGCTCACTTAGAAGCGCGCCTGCTTTCGTCCTCCTTTGTTCCCCAACCCGGAGACGAGCACTTTGCAGTCATGCTGGCGGAGTTGCGACGGATATTTGACAAATATCAGCAGGATGGCAGGGTGCGCATGGAACACGACATCAACGTTTATATCGGGCGGATTTCAGAACAACAGCAAGCAAGCTGAGACGAAAATGAAGTGGGGTCCTCGCTTTCGACATTTCTCCTCGTCCGTGCTAAACGCGATTAATCAGTGACATTTGAACCGCCGAGGTCGCAAGTGAAGCAGAATTTGCAACAGAAGGTTTCCTACCATATGGATGCCGCCGAGTTCCGCCGGCAAGGACATGCCATGGTCGACTGGATTGCAAACTATTACCGGCGCATCGAAAGTTTTCCCGTGCTGGCGCAGGTAGCTCCGGGTGAGGTGCGGGCAGCGCTTCCCCCCGAGCCACCCCCGCAGGGGGAGTCGTTCGAAACCATCCTGGAAGATTTCGAAAACCTCGTTCTGCCCGGAGTGACGCACTGGCAGTCGCCGAACTTCTTTGCCTTTTTTCCCTCGAACGCATCCGGGCCATCCATTCTTGGGGACCTGCTTTCGTCCGGATTGGGCGTGCAGGGCATGCTCTGGGCCACAAGTCCGGCATGTACCGAGCTTGAGACTTTAATGCTGGATTGGTTGGTCTTGGCGCTGGACCTTCCCAAGACGTTTCACTCCTCGGGCGCCGGTGGCGGGGTCATTCAAGACACGGCTTCGAGCGCGACCTTGTGCGCCATGCTTGCCGCACGCGAGCGGGCCACGAACTTCCAGTCGAACCGACGGGGCATTTCGGAAAAGCTTTGCGCTTACACCTCCAGCCAGGCGCATTCCTCCGTGGAAAAGGCCATGCAGATTGCCGGCATGGGTCGTGAAAACCTGCGGCTGATCGACGTCGACCGAAACTTTGCCATCGATCCTGGCGCCCTGAAGGCCGCCATGAAGAGGGATCGTGAGTCGGGGTGGGTGCCTGCGTTTGTTTGCGCGACCCTGGGCACTACCTCTTCGAACGCCATCGATCCGCTGCCGGATATCGGGCCTCTCTGCCGAGAACAAGGGGCCTGGCTCCACGTTGATGCTGCCATGTCCGGAACCGCCGCCCTCTGCCCCGAGTTTCGTCACATTCATGACGGAATAGAATACGCCGATAGCTATTGTTTTAACCCGCACAAGTGGATGTTCACCAATTTCGACTGCGACTGTTTCTGGGTCGGCGACCGTGGCCTCCTTATTCGAACATTCAGCGTCCTTCCGGAGTACCTCCGAAACCAGGCAACCGAGTCCGGCGCAGTCATTGATTATCGCGATTGGCAGATCCCCCTGGGCCGCCGTTTTCGCGCCCTAAAATTATGGTTTGTGCTCAGGCATTACGGAGTCGAGGGCCTGCAATTCCACATCCGCGAACACGTCAGGCTGGCTCGCCTGCTGGCAAGCTGGATCGAGCATGACAGCCGCTTCGAATTGGCTGTCCCTCCTCCTTTGAACCTCGTATGTTTCCGGCTGCAGGGCGGAGAGGAGCCGAACCAGCGCCTGATGGACGCAATAAACCGCAGCGGCGAGCTCTACCTGACGCACACCCGCCTGAACAATCGTTTCACCTTACGCCTTTGCGTCGGGCAGACCAATACGGAAGAGCGCCATGTAGCAAACGCCTGGAAGCGTATTCAGGCGGAGGCGTCGAGGCTCGCCGCCTAAGTTCAGCCACGTGACAAGGCTGTCTGGCGCCGAACGAAGAAATTGTTTGGCTCAGGGTATTCCAGGCACAGCCATGTTTCGGGTGGGCCATCGGGCGCTCGCAAGGCGGAGGCAAAATGAGATCGCCATTCTAGCGGTCTGGGGCCGCTGCTGTCGCAAGCGGGCCGAGTCAACCGACCCGGTTAGGATTTCAGCGTTATTGCGCGATCTTGTATCAATCAACCGGCAGCTCGATGATGCTGATTCCAGACGCGCCCGGCGATTAGGGACAGGGCACTGTCGCCCTATCCAGGTGGAGTATTTCTGGCTAAAATAGCAGCCCTCCGAGGCTCGTATGGAAACTCCGCTGAGCCCGCTGGATTTCGCTCGCCGTGCGCGACGCCTATATCCTGATCTCGAAGCTTTAGTGGATGGGGATCGGCGCTTTACTTACGCAGCCTTTTTCGACCGCTGTGATCGCTGGTCGGCCGCTCTGCAGGCCCTGGGTTTGCGGCAGGGCGACCGCGTAGCGTACATCGCCCCCAACACAAACGCCCAGCTGGAATCGTTCTATGCTGTGCCCCAGATCGGGGCTGTGCTCGTTCCTATCAACTATCGATTGACAGCCAACGATTTCGCCTACCTCATTCAGCATAGCGGTGCGCGCCTCGTGTGCGCTGATGGCGAGTATCTGGATAGCGTCGATTCCATTCGCAGCGAGCTCGGTGGCGTATTGCATTTTGTTGCACTCGATCGAAGCCGGAGCGGTTGGTTGGATTACGAGCAACTCGTTGCGGCGGCTCCTCCCAACTACCAACAGCCCACCATCAACGAAAACGATTTGCTAACGATCAACTACACCAGTGGAACGACATCCCGTCCAAAAGGGGTGATGATAACGCACCGTAACGCGTATATGAACGTAGTTGGTACATTGATACATTTTCCCATGACCTCCGCCGAACGTTATCTCTGGACCTTGCCTATGTTCCACGCGAATGGGTGGACGTTCGTTTGGACGGTAACGGCGGTTGGTGGTACTCACGTTTGTTTGCGACGAGTTGACCCCAGTTTTGCGTTTCGGCTCATCAAGGAGGAATCGATTAGTGTTCTTTGTGCGGCTCCGACTGTCCTCATTTGCCTGGCAAACGCTCCGGGCAACACTCGGCGTAATACACGACCGGGTGTGCGTGTCCTCACGGCGGGTGCGCCACCCGCAGCGGCTACCATCGCGCGCATCGAAGGAGAGCTCGGATGGGAAATCACCCATATATATGGTTTGACTGAAACCTCGCCCTTCATTTCGATTTGCGAGCCGCGCCCCCACCATCAAAACTTAAGCGTTCAGGATAGAGCGGTGTTCAAGGCCCGTCAGGGCGTGGAGCTAGTTACATCCGGAGAGTTACGGGTCATCGATACTGACGGCAACGAGGTGCCGCACGATGGTACGACAGTGGGTGAGATCGTGGCCCGCGGCAATGTCGTGATGCAGGGTTACTTCAACGACCCGCAAGCTACCGCTGAGGCCCTGCGCGATGGCTGGATGCACACTGGAGATGCTGCCGTGATTCATCCGGATGGATATGTCGAAATACGCGACCGACTGAAGGACGTCATTATCAGTGGCGGCGAAAACGTTTCCTCAGTTGAGGTTGAAGGTATCCTGTTTACCCATCCCGCCGTTCAGGAGGTTGCGGTTGTCGGAGTGCCTCACGCGAAATGGGGTGAGGCACCGCATGCTTTCATAGTCCCTGTGAATGGCATGATTATAGACGAGGCCGAGCTTAAAGAATTCGCCCGATCGAAGATGGCCCACTTCAAAGTTCCTGCAGCATTTACGTTTGTTCCCGCATTACCGAAAACTGCGACCGGAAAAGTCCAGAAATATGTTTTACGGCACGGCGGAGCAAATATTGCCCGCCAATAAAGGGCTTCTTGTCTTCTGTAAAGCGGGACAGCCACATCTTCAGACTTTCTGCCTGCATACCTCGATCATCAGACTAACCAAGTTCGTGGATCAGCACACCGGATGCACACGAATCGTGTCTCGCACCATGAACTCGGAGAGTCTTTTCCAGTGAGCAAGCAATCATTTGCTGTAGTTGGCAGTATGGAGCTATTGCTCCGGGACATTCGTCACTCATGTGGGCATCGGAATGGTCCGGACATGATCTGCCCTTCAGGTCGGACATGGCCCGGTGTTTCTCATGTGGTGAATTCGGCCGAGAGTAAACTTCATCATGGCGTCGCGGCCGGGGAGAAACAGGGATTCAAGTGCGCTCACGTTTTCTCGTTCAAGGGCCCCGTCTAATATCCTCGACAACCTGAAAGAAGCTGTAATCACCCCTGATATCTACGATCCCCTCATCCACCCGCTCTATCGCGATGTACTCGCCCACTATGGGGTTGTCGCCCTGCCCTTTCGCATCAACGATCCCGATCGCAAAGGCAAAGTCGAATCCGGTGTCGGCCATGCGAAAAAAACGCCCCTTAAAGGGCTACGCTTCGAGAGTTTGGAGGAAGCACAAGAGTATCTCGATCGCTGGGAAGCAAACTGGGCTGATACGCGCATCCACGGTACCACCAAACGGCAAGTCTCAGCCATGTTTGCCGAAGAAAAACCGGCCTTATTGCCGCTGCCGCTCGAGCCTTTCCGCTACTACCAGTTCGGCGAGCGCACCGTGCATCTGGATGGTTGCGTAGAAGTTGATTTACAGCGCACCCCCGGGTTGCATCGGCCGGGTCGTGAAAGTGCAGTGGGATGGCCTGCTCGTCCGTATCCTCGACCCCCAGACGGGGCAGCTCCATGCGGGAACATCTCCATCAGCAACGCGGCCGGCATCGTTTCGAGCCACAGGAACGTTCCCCACGAACTCCCCCGCGTGTGCATCAGCTGCTATGGCGAACCGAGCAAGCCGGCACGCACATTGGCAGCTTCTGTCGCGCTCTCCACCATCGTCAAGGCCCAGTTGCCGTCCGCCGTATCCAGGGCGTACTGGCCATGGCCAAAAAAAATGGGGGTGCCGGCGGTAGATAAAGCCTGCGCCCTCGCCCTGGAAATGGGAGTTCCAGAATACAGCTTCGTCAAGCATTACCTGGAGCATTG
>JAFAWX010000030.1 GCA_019241535.1 Acidobacteriota bacterium
AAAGCAGGCCTTGAGCGCGCTACACGAGAAAGAGGCGGAGGCAAGACTGGATGCTTACCGCAAATCGGCCTTGTCGTCGGCGGTTTCCTATGACGACCTCGAACAGGCCTGGCAGCGCGATCAGATGGCTCTGGATGTGGCGCCAAACGATGCTGCCGCATTGCGCCTGAAAGAGGCAATTCTGGCGGAACTGGGCACTCTGACGGAGAAGGGCCAGGCGGAACTTCACGAGTATGAACAAGCCTTGTCGGCGCAGAAGCCGGGATACATGCATCTGGCCATGGCTCGGCAGCTGGCTGGCAAGGCGGTCGCGATAGATCCCCAATTTAAGCCTGCGCAGAGTCTCTCGACAAAGATAGCTAGCGAGACTGGCGCAATCGAGGCCAGCATCAAACAAGCGCAATCCTTCGTCAGCTCGCAAAAGTTGGACGAAGCTCTGGCATCGGTCGCGAAGTACCGCTGCTTTGCGGGGGAGGAGCCGCGCATTGCCGACGTTTTCGAAGCCAACTATCAGTACCATCTAGGCCGCGCACGAACACTCGAGGGTGAACAGAAATGGCGGGAGGCAGCGGAGGAATATGACAAAGCCGCTGAGGTTAAGAAGAGTCCGGAGCTGGTGAACAGCGCCAATAGAAACCGGGCAACGTATAAGGCTGCTCAGGACAAAATCATGGCCGATGCTGCCGTCCAACGCAGCATGGAATATGAGGCGGACCGCAATTATATAGATGCCTATGAAATTCTCGCCGTGCTTCCCGATTCCGAGCGCGCCCTGGTCACCGACCGCATGGTGTCTTTGGAGGAAGCCTACATCAAAAGCGCCGTGCAGGAGGCGAAAAGGCTCGAAGACGCGCACACGCCTATCAAGGGAAAGCGAGACGAGATGGAAGTGCAAAGGGCGTACGAATTTCTTAAACGCGTCAATGCGCTTGAGGACGATAGAGATTTGAAGGTCCGACTTGATCTTCTCGCGCAAACCCTTAGCGACTACTACGTGCAGCAGGCGAAGCGCTATCTCGACAAGCCGCTCGGCTCAGGTATCGGCGTGGCCTGGATCTATCTTGACAAGGCTCAGCAGTATCGGGCCAATCGCGACGACATCCGGGACGAACGAACAAGAAATGCGTCCCTTCATGACATGCGATCGACGCTCTCGATTGGTGTAAGTTTTCGGGATCAGACCTCCCAGCGAGACAGTACGGGGTTTGCTGCCCTGCTTTCAGACGCGATTGCAACCGGGCTCGGAACCTCGGAACTGCCGATAACGATTGTTCGTTCCGGGGAAGAGTTTTCTCCGAACTTTCGGCTCGTAGGTGATGTCATTCAACACCGCGCGACGAGTGTTCCCACGATCGAGCCGATGCAGTCCAAGTATCGGGCCGCTATGCGGGAGCTTCCCAATGAGGATTGGAACCGTGCGAACGGAGATTATCAGGCCGCAAAAGTCGATCTGGAGAGTGCCCAGAGAGTTCTCGAAGGTGCGCAGGCGCGCGGAAAAAAAAATGACATCGCTGCGGCTGGTGAGCGTGTATCCCTGGCGAAGAAGAGAGTGCTCGAGACCGGCCAAAAGTTAGATTCCATACCCAGAACCCTTCAGAGTGACGTAATCAGGCCCTACACCTATGTCAAGAAGACCTACAATCTCTCCGCAGTTGTGGAGCTTGCGGCTCGAATCGAAGATGCCGGCCAACGAACGGTGTATGCCCTCACCCCCATTAAGAAGAGCGCGAGCAAGGCCGTTGTCGTGCTCGAAAATGTGAAAGCGGAAGATACAGAAGGTGTTAAGCCGCAGGGAACGCAGCCAGACGAGACTCAGTTGCTTACCGATGCGGAGAATGAGGCCAGGGACGCATTGATCAAGCAAGTGGGTGAGAAGGTGCAAGAACTGCCGGTGATCATTCTTGCGCGGGCGCGCCAGGATTTGACTAATGGCGACTTGGACGGCGCTGCCGAGTGCTATATCTTGTATCTGAACTCCACGCCAGGCGAGGAGACGAAAGATCGCATCGAGGCAAAGCGTTTTCTTCAGGATCAGTTCAATATAAGCCAAGATCAGTTTAAGACGAGCAAGGTTGCTAACTCCGGTTCGTAACCTCTCCCCGAACGGAAACCAGCAACAGCCGACCATGTCCCCGCGATAGAATTCTCTAGTTCACCGCGGCAGCGTAGCCCGGCCTCTGAGTTTGGCGCGCTCGCATATCGGCTAGCGAGCAGGGAACCTTATGGCGAACCCAAATCCGAAGCGAATCGGCAAATATGAGGTGATCGAGATTATCGGTCGCGGGGGTATGGGTTTGGTCTATCGCGCTTACGACCGCCAATTGGACCGCAAAGTTGCAATCAAGACAATTACCGAGGGCTTCGTCGAGGATCAGGAGATGCTGGCGCGTTTTTATCGTGAAGCGACTAAGACGGCCGCACTCATGCATCCGAATATTGTGATTGTCTACGATGTCGGGGAACAGGAGGGGTTTCCTTATATCGTCATGGAGTACCTTCCCGGTGAACCGCTCGACAAGCTTATCCGCGCGCAACAGCCCCTGCCTCTCGAAGTAAAACTCAGGATCCTCGAACAAGTCTGCAACGCGCTCGGGTATGCACATCATAATGAGGTCATACATCGGGACGTGAAGCCGGGCAACGTCATTGTCCACATTAGAGAGCGCTCCCGGACACAGGGTCAGGACGATGTGGTTGCCAAGTTGCTGGATTTTGGAATAGCCAGCACCTGCGTCGATGGCCAACTGACCGGCACCGGACGCGTTATTGGCACATTGCCTTACATGGCGCCGGAACGTTTGCGTTGCCGTGCTTTCGACGGACGCTCTGACATCTTTTCGGCCGGAATCTTGCTTTTTCAGGTCCTCACCGGCAGTCTTCCTTTTTCAGGCGATGACTATGGGGTGATGCAACAGCTGCTCAACGAAAAACACCCTTTACTGGGCGACTTCATTCACGACTACCCTCCGGCTTTGGATGCAATTCTCGATAAAGCTCTCGCGAAGGACCCGAGCGATCGTTTTGCATCCGCGGAGGAGATGGCGGAGGAACTCAGCGCACTGCGAAGCGAACTGAAACGAGGGCAACTCGCAGAACTGTTTCGGCAAGCACAGGAATTGGTTCACAACCAGCAACTGGCAGAAGCCCGCGACGGGCTACAACAGATCCTCAAAATCGACAGCCAATACGCCCGCGCGAGGGAATTGTTGGCCTATGTTCAGCAGAGCCTCGCCAAGCAGCAGCGTGCGGAGCAGCTTCGCCAGCTGAGATCGCAAGCGGAGGAACTGATCAAGCAAAAGCGATTCGCCGACGCGATCACCGGTTTGCAGGAAACGCTAAGGCTCGATCCCTCTAATGCGGAGCTTTCGCAAATGTTGCAGTCCGCACAGGAAAAGAAACGAGTTCGCGAACAGCTCGACAACTACTTGCGACAAGCCGATCGGGCACGAGAGAAAGGTGACCTTAAGAACGCGCACCTGGTCATGGCCAAGGCGCTCGAAATCGATCAGGATGACTCCCGGGTTCGCGCCGTATTCGCCGCCTTGACCAGGCAAGTGGAGGAACTTGAGCGGCAGGTTAAGGTCAAGAGGTTAGTCGAATCGGCTCGCGCCGAAATCGATGCCCATCGTTTCACCGCCGCACTGGATATTCTCAATGAGGCCGAGCGCATCGATCCCTCAAACCCCTCGATCATAGCGCTTCTCCGTACGGCCAGCCTCGGACGGGAGCAGGGAGAAAGGCATCGAATTCTCGAACAAATTCAAACCGAGGTCGCGGTCGCAACCACGGTGCAAGAACTCCTCAATGCAGCAAAACTCGTCGATGAAGCCCTTCAGCGCTTTCCAACCGAGCCTATGCTGCTCAAATTCAAAGTACAATTGGCGGGCACAATCAAGAAAGCTGAAGTCCGCAAACACATCGATGAGGTTATCCAGCGCTGCCGCGCGCTGCTTGAGGTTTCACCGCGCGATGCCCTCGATATCCTCACCGAGGAACTCCGCAAATATCCTGCGGACGACCGTTTGCTATCGATGCAGTCAAGCGTTGAGACCCACCTGTCGCACTGGACTCGAGAAAAGGCGCGAGCAGGCCATCTCGCAAGCGCCCACAAAGCTCTTGAAAGGGGAGAATATTCCGAGGCTATCAGGCTGCTGCAAAACTGCCAGGCGGAAGGTGTCTTCTCTGAGGAGATCAAAGATCTCTTAGACTTTGCTTCCCGTGAAGCCGAGCGGCAAAAACGGCAGCAGCAACGACAAAAGCTTCTGCAGGATGCGCAAGAGCTGATGAAGAAGGGGGAGTACGATGCTGCCGTGAAACTGCTTGCACCAGAAAGCGTGACAGACGACGACCCTGCAGTCCGTGCTTTGATCGAAAAAGCGGCTCGCAGTCGTAATGCGCTTCTGGCCAAGACTGATGCAATTGTGACCCAGTTAGGCCAATTGATGGATCAGGAACAATATGAGGAAGCATTAAACTTCGCCCAGGCACAGCCTTCAGAGATATTGCAGTCGCCCCCGCTCCAGTCCATGTTAGTGAAGCTGCATCAGGCTTGCGATCGGGATTCGGTCGAAATTCACACTATCGCCAGAACCTATGCCGCTCTTGGCAGGCTGGATCTTAAAGAAGCATGGAAGGGGATTCACTCTTTGCAACAAAGGCCGAGTTCTTCTTTTCTTGGGCGAACGATCAAAATGTTTGAAGATCGTTGCAGGTCGATAGCAGACGAGGAAGTCAGCCGGGCGATCCAAAAATCCAAGGGCATGCTGAAGAAGAGTCCCGATCGGGCTACGGAAATCATCGGTTCGGTTGGCCCAATTGCTCCCTATGCGAGTCAGAAAGTTCAGGCAGGCTGGCGCTCAGCGCGACGCAAAATCACGTTTACCAGGAAGCTTCGCGGCTTGGCCATGCGAAGAGGCGGATCAAGGTGGCGTTTCCGAGCGTAACCTGGATGGTGACGGAACTTGCCTGACTGGCCGCTCGAGCTCTGCTCGTGACTATGAGCGGTTGCCGAAACTCCATACACGGTCGATCCAAGTCCGCAACGGGCACGGGTTTTTTGTATTCTGCACCACTTCAGGCTTGTGGTCGTGTATGGCGCTCCAGAGACTCGCTGGTTAATTTTGCGCCAAAGCTTTTGGCGCGAAGCATTTTGGACCGAGTACTTCAGGCCAACGGAGACTTTCGGCGCTCCTACAGCCACTCACTTGGAACTCGCCACGGCCCGTATGCGGTATTCGTGAGTACTCGTTCTCATCTCGGGTACACTGCCGTCGTTAACGAGGACTTGCTGAGGCGGTGAGGCTGCCAGGATGCGAATGGAAGTCTTCGATCGTCCAGGCACCACAAGCCGGTCCGTGGTTTTGCCGGCAAGCATCTGAACCGTGACTGGGACCTCCGCTCCGGCTCCGCCCAAATTCTCTACCGTGACAGTTACCATGTAACCCGCAGCCGCGGTGTGTCGTGCATAAACCGAGCGGATGCGGAAATCCGGCAAACCGCGGTCGCGGTACACCCAGTCGGCAAAGAACCAACCCAGGTCACGATGCGCTTCGGCTTCAAGGAGCTTCTGCATGTAGTCTGCGTCCTTGTCATCGGCGCTTTTGTAGTTATGCAGGGCCCCTTTGACAGCCGCCTCGCCAACCATATCTTTGAGCATCCACCATACGTTCATGGCCTTAACCTGCTGGGAAAGTTCGTCTCCAGCCGAGAGCAGCGAGTGCTCTGCCCCGCTGTCGTCTCCTAGCGTCGCATTTTGCCTTTCTGCCTCAACCAGAGCCCGGCGGTGGTTCTCAAGATAAACCATGGCCTCCTGACGTCCCTTCCTCTCGGCAAGGAAGCTGGCTTGGGCATAGCGGGCGAGTCCCTCAGAAATCCATGGCCGGGGGGAGGGAAAAAGAGCATGGGTCAGATGCTGAACAGAGGAGAGGAGAAGCGTCGCATCGTCGCCCACGAGCGGCAGGAGCAACAGGCTTCCGGACTCAAATGGTGAGGCGTCCGGATCGGCAAGGTCCACAACTTGCGCTTTTTGCCTGCCATGATCCCGACCCGGACCAAACCACTCGTTGACGACCGGCGCGGTCTCTCGGACCGCGAGTGCATAGTTGTCGGCTCCGGCCCGGTGTTCGGGCAGGTAGTAGATGGTGACGTTCGAGTCCTCCGTCTTCGAGTAGTTGCCCACAATGAACATCGGAACAGTTAGCCCGATATAGGAGTAACGATGGACGCTGCAGGCGATCGCACTGGGTGACGGAGGGGGCAGTGGAGTGCCGGGCGCTTGCACCACGTTATTGTCGTTCATAAGCGCAGTCGAAAATGGATTCTTACCCAAAACGCAGAGTTTCACCTGCATTTCCGCCTCGCGCTCGCGGCGCTTCCATCTTTCCACCTCGTCGAACATGGCCGTCGCGTCCGACAGGTTTACGGCCTCGGTAGCAACCGGGTACCAGGCGACGTATCCAATTCCCCGGACTGCGGTAAAGGAACGACTTATGCGATCCCAGTCTGAATGTGCGGCGCTATCGGCGGGAACGGCGATACGGGTCAATCGGGTCGTATCCTGGGGGATAACTCCTTCGTAGCCGATTTCAAACTCTACGTTTTCCTTCGGTGCGATCGCGTTTGGCAGAGTCAGAATGGCTTCCATGAGGGCGCCGGTATGGTCGATATCTGAAGTGTAGGTTTGAAAAAAGAATTGGACGGGTTTGCCGCCCGATTGAATCGAGC
This sequence comes from Acidobacteriota bacterium, assembly GCA_019241535.1. Lineage (GTDB taxonomy): Bacteria > Acidobacteriota > Terriglobia > Terriglobales > Acidobacteriaceae > Gp1-AA145. The sequence goes on from JAFAWX010000030.1 coordinate 6,724, forward strand.
GCCAACCGAGGCTGGAAGAAATCTGCAGTGCGAGGTCCTTCTGCGGCGAGGAAGAATCGTTGCGAAGCACGACCGTGCCCCGCACCCCGAGTCGCTGCTGCTCCGGCTCGACGGTGGCGCTCAAGTCGTATCGCGTGACGCTGAAGGCATGGCGGTCGAGGCCTAAGGCTGCAGGCGCCAAACTGCAGATTAGGCAGAACAGGCAAGAACGCTTCATCATGCCGACGTCTCCGCCCGCTGCCGAATTGCCTCATAAAGTACAATCCCGGCCGCCACCGAGACATTCAGAGAGGCCACATGGCCGAGCATCGGAATCGATATCAGGAAGTCGCATTTGCTCCTGACATGCTGATGCAAGCCTCTCCCTTCCGCGCCAAAAACGATGGCACAGTCCATTTTGTAGTCAACCTGGTCATAGCGCCGGTTCCCGCGCTCGTCCAGAGCGAAAACCCAGAAGCCCCTCTCCTTCAACTCCCCAAGGGCTCGGGAAATATTTGTCACTTTGGCAACCGGGACGTACTCGCTGGCTCCGGCAGAGGACTTGGCTACTGTGGCGGTGATTCCCGCCGCCCGCCGCTCGGGAATGACCACTCCGTCAGCTGCGGCAGCATCGGCCGTGCGCAGAATGGCGCCAACATTATGCGGATCCTCGAGACCATCGAGGACGATGATCAGGAAGTACTTGCCGCGTCTATTCGAGATCAGATCATCTAATGCGCTGTATTGCTTGGACGAGGTCACGGCCAAAATTCCCTGGTGCGTGCCCCCCGCTGCCATGCGATCCAGGTCCACTCGTGGCAGGAACCGTACAGCCACACCGGTTTGCCGGCATTGCTCGATCAGTTTTTGAAGACGCAAATCGTGGCGTTCTTTGGCGACCCCGACCCATTCAAACGCGCGCCGTCGCGCCTTGAGAGCTTCCGCGACTGCATGAATTCCGAAAACAACATTCATGGTCGATAGTGTAAACGTTTCGAAGCGGCACTCCCTCGCAAGACGCTTGCGGAGCAAAACACCCGAACCCGATAGGCATTTACGACCTGAGGCGAGCGGCGACTGTTCTCCAAAGCCTCTCTTGGTTGAGCTTGGGTTGGCAGCGCGCAGCAGCTGTTGCCCACGGTGGCCCTGCTTACACAGTCGCACATCGCCATGGCGAGTTGACCGATTCTGTTCGGCAGCGACTGAAAGAGATTTTTTTGAGCTATGGGCAGAGCAATCGCTGGCACGCGGCAGCCGGGAAAGGGGCGGAAATAAGTAGGTGGAATAGTACGGGTGCCAGCCCATCTATTTCGAAAGCTGGCGTGAGACGTGGGACGATGATGGTTTCGTAGGCGGCCGCTGAACGATTTCATGAAGCGCTCAAGTCCGGAGACGGTAGTAACCGGGCCCAACCTCTGGGTGCTGCCCTATCAAGATTACAATTGGGTGCTCTTGCCGTCTTGGGAGGTGGTCGTGACTGACACTCATTTCGATCTTATTGTGATCGGCTGCGGCCCTGCTGGAGAAAAAGCCGGTGCTCAGGCTGCTTATTTCGGCAAACGGGTTGCCGTGATCGAGCGCGCGGAGCACGTGGGAGGAAGCTCGATCAATACAGGTACGGTGCCCAGCAAAACGCTTCGCGAATCGGCACTGTACTTTTCCGGTTTGAAGCAGCGCGGTCTGTATGGCATCGATTATTCGCTGAAAGAAAATCTTACCGTCGCCGATTTCATGCGCCACGAGCGCGAAGTGGTTGAAATGGAGCGGCGGCGCATCCTGAAGAACCTTTCTCTCCACAAAATTGAGCTCGTGAACGGCCAGGCTTCGTTTGAAGATGCGCACACGATAGAAGTTCGCGGCAAGAATGCTAGGCAACGGCTGCGGGGAGATGTAGTTCTGATCGCGACCGGCAGCAAACCGCACCGCGCGCCGGGCGTTGCTTTCGATGACGTACGAGTTTTTGACTCGGACACATTCCTGCAAATGGAGCGTATTCCAGCGACCCTCGCCGTAATTGGAGGCGGGGTGATCGGGTGCGAGTATGCTTCAGTGTTCGTAGCCTTGGGTGTGCAGGTTGCACTGGTCGATGGCCGCGATCGGCTGCTGCCGTTTCTGGATGCGGAAATCTCTGAAAGGCTGCGGCAGCGACTGGCGGCGTTGAACATGCAATTCTGGTTGAACGAGCGTCCGGCCAAGGTGCGGACCACCCCGTCAGGTGTTGACGTTGTCATGAGCAGCGGTACGATTCTGCAAGTTGAGGCGGTACTGTTCGCCGCGGGTCGGCGGGCGGCGGTCGACGGCTTGTGTCTCGAAAATGCCGGACTAGCGGTCAACGAACGCGGATATATTTCCGTAGATAAGGACTACTGTACTGCGGTCCCGCACATTTACGCCGCGGGCGACGTGATCGGTTTCCCGGCGTTGGCGTCTACAGCAATGGAGCAAGGCCGGGTAAGCGTGTGCCATGCTTTCGGTTTCCGATACAAGCAGCGCCTTCCTTCGATGCTGCCGATGGGCATCTATACCGTCCCGGAGATTTCGGTCGTAGGTGAAACCGAGGAGTCCTGCCGAGAGAAAGGCATCAATTACTGCGTTGGTCGGGCTCTGTATGCCAACAATGTCCGCGGGCATATCATCGGCGACACTGCAGGAATGCTGAAGTTGATCTTTGCACGCTCCGACAAGAAGCTCCTGGGCGTGAGCATCATCGGCGAGAGCGCCACCGAGCTGATTCACATCGGAATGCTGGTTCTCGACGGGCATGGGAGCATCGATGAGTTTATCGATCAAGTCTTCAATTTTCCCACGCTCAGCGAGGCCTATAAGTATGCCGCTTACGATGGGCTCGGCAACCTGACCGGCCACAAGCTGCGGGAAGGCTAGCTCAGCTCAACGCGTGGTGGCACGGCTGCCGTTCTATCAATTCGTCGGGTTGCGCGGGAACTTCAGATAAGGGAGACGAACGTTGCGAATAACGACCTGATCGGCTCGAATAGACGCGGGCGGCGTAAAACCTTGTGCGCCACCATTGGTAACGAAGTCATCCTGATCAACGCCATCCCCACTGACTCCGAGGCCACCGACCAGCGCCCCGTTGCTGTACAACGGCACGCTGCCAGGAAAAAACACGATTCCACTTTGATTGTGCCCGGGGGAAGAGGCCACTTGCGAGCCTTGCGTACAAGGGTTGGCTACATCGTTCTGGTAGAGCTGGAAGAACGGGCCCGGAGCCGACCCATCAATGCCGGGAGGGAAAAAGGGCTGGGCACCGAAGCTAATGGTGCGATTCGTAACCGCTGTCCCGGTTGGCACCCCGGGCAAGTCTGCCGCTCCCGGCGCGCTGCTGAACCATACTACGTTCCTGGCCTTCGTGGCGGCCACATCTAAGCTGAAAACGGTGCCATCGTGCATGCGGTAAAGCGCAAGAAGGGTGCCATCCAGGTCGGAAACGGCAATGCTCATGCGGGTGCGGCTGCCTTGGGGAAGACGAATCACAGCACGCGTGATGCTGGCTGTGGCTACTGTATTGCTCACAAGGGAACTGACTTGCTGTTGGCTCAGCGACGTACCGGCATTGGGCCCGACAAGATAGCCTTCCGGTGGCAGGGCACCATCACTCGGACCCACATCGTAGGTGCCTGCTACCGGTCCTCCAGCCGGGCTGGTGCCCGCCGGTTGCGTTATTTGGTTTGCAAATGGCAAAGAAATCCCGCCGATTACAACGATTCCCGGTGGTGGCAGTGAGTTTATGGGCAAGAAACCCGAGTTCAGCGAACCTGAAAAAGCAGCAAATTCAGCCACATCATATTGCCCTGCTATGCTGACCACTCCCACTCCCCCAACCACACCTCCGTTGAAGAGAGGAATCCCCCCGGGATTCACGGCAAACGGTTTGCTGTCAAGCAGATCAGCTTTACCGGTAATGATTCCCAGGCCTGGTCTGGTTCCGTCGATAGATCGCGCAGGCGGAAAGGCTTGCCCAGGCAGGAAATTGGTGCTCAGCAAACAACCGCGATTGGTATTTTCGATTCCGTACAGATCCGCATTGGGAGTAAATGCCACGCCGGGCGGAAAATGGATGCCACTGATGAAGCGAACGGTGCGGGACGACAACGGCGCCTGATCGTTGCTGAAGAATGCAGCGGTGCGCGCCAATGCCACGGCAAGTTCTTCCGCTGCTACGGTTTGTCCGAAATTTCCCGTAGCGGTTGCGTTCGCCGCAACTCCGGCGGTACGAAACAGAGCTAGGATATTACCGAGGCGATCGACGACCGCGACCACCATTGGGGAGTTGACGGCCTGGGTTGCATTCTGGACAATTTTGCTGACATCGGCCGCCTTCAGAGCCGACGACGGGCTGCCAATGCTTTCGACGGGGGAAGGAGCCGAAGACCTGGCACCGCCGCCACAAGATACAAGCAGTGGAGCCCAGAATAGGATAGCGATAAGACTAGCAACCGACGGCACCGAGAAAGGCCGCATAGCGTCCCGGTAAGTGCGCCTTCTCAAAGCATCAGGTATGCACAATAATTGCAGTCGCCGGTGCATCCTCACGCGCGCTCCCCAATCATCTCTTCACGCCGCACAATGTAGCATCGCATAACCGAGTATGCAATAGAAGCTCCGCTACAACACTCACTGAAAAACCTTTCTGATGCAATCTTTTGGAGTCAAACATTGTTTTGAAATGCTGTGCTACAAGTGATAAAACTGTACGGCAAATTTTGCTTTGAACTTCGAAGTCGCTTTACGTGAGACGACCCAGAGGTGGGCGGCGGTGAATCAGCGTTCGCTTCCTTACTTACGCGACTGCACTTTGCTGTTTCTGGTTGTATGCGCGTGCAAAGTAGGCGCCTCGCCCCAGGTACAGCGCATACCTGGCCAGCAACCCAGGATGACGTCTGCCCTGCTCGGCACGGTGAGCGATCAGGACGGCCGCCCGGTGCTCGGCGTAACGGTGACGGTAATCAATCGAACTACGAAGGAGAAAGTCACCGCCATCAGCAATAGTGAGGGTATATTCCGATTACGGGACCTGGCTCCCGGAGTCTATGACGTCAGCGGGAGTGGTGCCGGATACGCCGAGGGTGGGCCCACCCAAATTACCCTCGCGCCGGGCCAGATCCAGCAACTGAGTTTGCGCCTTGAACCCGTGAACCCTATGCTTGCCGCTCCGCGAGGGCCTTCGGGGATACCCGGTCGGCCAAGTCCCCCGACACCAGAGTCAAATCCGAGCAGTGTCTATCCCGGTTTACGCACTCCGCAACCCGTAACCCCGCCGCCTGCTTATGCCGCGCCCCAAGTCGTGCCGCCGGACTCGCAGGTATTTTCGGCCCAGGCTTACCGTTGGACGGTAGAATTGCCGGAGTGGAACCGCTACGGCAAGCAGGGAGAGTTTCCCTACACTCATTCCCACTGGTATGACCCTTTCAACCGTAACCGCCTGAAAGGCGACTATCCCATTTTCGGCCAGCGCTGGTTTTTGCGGCTCACCGGTACCAGTGAAACCGGCATTGATGTGCGTCGTCTGCCTGTTCCGAGTGGGGTTTCCACCAAGCGGGCAGGTGAGTTTGCGTTTTTTGGCAGAGGTGAGCAAGCTTTCGCTGCACAAACTTTCTTTTTTTCTTCGGACCTCTCCCGCGGGGACACCAGTTTCAAACCCGCTGACTTTCGCATTCGTTTTACTCCGGCAATCAATGTCAACTTTTTGCAGACCCGAGAACGGGGACTGGTTAATGTCAATGTGCAGGAGGGCATCAACCGTTTCGATTATCATGCCGGCCTGCAGGAAGGTTTCCTCGAAGCAAAGCTCCACGATCTGAGTCCCAACTACGATTTCATCTCGATCCGGGCCGGGATCCAGCAGTTCAATAGCGATTTCCGTGGCTTTATTTTCTCGGAGAACCAGCCCGGCGTACGCCTTTTTGGAAATCTACGTTCCAATCGAATTAACTACAACCTGGCCTACTTTTATTTTCTGGAGAAAGACACCAATAGCGACCTGAATACATTCTCGCCGCGTCACCAGCAGGTTTATATCGGCAACATCTATATCCAGGATTTTCTCGCTAAAGGCTATACCACCGAATTCAGCTTCCATTACAACCGCGACGATCCCACGATCCACTTCGACGAGAATGGGTTTCTGGTGCGCCCGGCTCCCGTGGGACTGGTGGTGAACCAAAATATTCAGACCCACGGGATTCGCGCTTACTATCTCGGTTGGGCCAGCAATGGGCACATTGGACGCCTCAATGTGAGCCATGCCTTATACCAAGCGCTCGGGCATGACACTTTCAACACCCTCGCAGGTCGGCCAGTGGACATCAACGCACAGCTGGGCGCGCTTGAGCTTTCAGTCGACAAGGACTG
>JAFAWX010000223.1 GCA_019241535.1 Acidobacteriota bacterium
CTCCACAGGCAACAGCCAGGCGGGTGATTTCGGCCAGTCCCCGGGTGATGAGCGCGGCAACAGAATTATGTCCCAAATCAAGGCCGTCGCAGACGCCGGCCGCAATGGCGATAATGTTCTTCAAAGCGCCGCCTAGTTCAACCCCGACGAGATCGCCATTTGTATAAACCCGAAACGCGGGGTCGCTGAATCCCAACTGCACGGTGCGAGCCAGGAGTTCGTCTTTCGAGGCCACAGTAATGGCGGTAGGATCACCACGGGCGGCCTCGGCGGCAAAGCTCGGCCCGCTCAGCGCACCGACCGCACATCTACTCCCTGTAGTCTGGGAGATCACCTCAGTCATTCTGAGAAGCGTAGTCTGCTCCAGGCCTTTGGTCGCGCTCACAATGAGCATCTCCGGGGAGAGAAGCGGGGCCATTTCTGCGAACAACCGGCGGCAGTGCTGCGACGGCATGGCACCGACTACGACTTCAGCTCCGCTGAGGGCATGACGCAGATCCCCGGTTACCGAGACGCTGTCCGGAATTTCTTCCCCGGGGAGGAATGCTGCATTTTCCCGCCGGGTTGCGATCGAGTCGCGGACCTGCTCCTCATATGCCCATAGCCGCACGCTATGGCGCCGCTTGCGGCCGAGTACGATCGAGAGTGCTGTACCCCATGCCCCGGCTCCGATTATTGCTATCCGGCTCATCTGCGCTTTATGCCGAATCTCGGCTCAACTCCCGTTAGCAGCCGACGAATGTTCTGGTGATGCTTGAAGATTACGACAACCGATCCCGCGCTTATAAGAGCGAGTTCGCGGAAGTTCTGATTGCTCGCCATCATGTATGCGCAAAGCGGCAGACACGCGGCGGCTACGATCGATGCAAGGGAGATGAAGCGAAAGGCCAGAGCAACGGCCAGAAATACGGCGGTTGCAACCAGAATTGCCCGGGGACTCAAGAGCAGGAACGCTCCCACCGCAGTCGCGACCCCTTTGCCTCCGCGGAAGCCCAGCCACAGGGGGAACACGTGACCACAGATGGCGGCAAAAGCGGCCGCGAATGCCGCCGTTAGGTCTTGCGGAATGATCGTCCGGATCAGCACAACGGCGGCCGCTCCTTTCAGCATGTCCAGGGCAAGCGTAATCAGGCCGAGCATTGGCGAGGTGCGTGCAACGTTGGTGGCACCGATGTTTCCGCTGCCGGTGGTACGGATATCTCTACCGCAAACCGCGCGCACCAGCAAATACCCGAAGGGAATAGAGCCCAGTAGGTATCCGGCGACCGCGCTTAAGATGATATGCATGTCAATTTTTTGCGGAGTGCAAGGCGAATCGGCCGATTTTCGTATAACGCGAGCCCTGCCTCGAAAGCTGGCTGCGATAGAGAAAAAACTCGCGCGCCGGCATCGAACCGAACTCGGGCACCGTATTCGCGGCCAGGTACCCCTGCAGGCCTGTGAATCGCTGATTCAAGTGGTCCCCCTTGCGCCAGCGAGGCGCGCCAGAACCCTCCCGTGCTAATGTCAAATGCGGACTGTAGGCCCGCCTCTCGCGGGGAATCGAGATCTTCTCGAGGGCCTGCTCGACTGCCGTTTGCAGCTCCCCGAGACCTCTGTCGGCCTCTATGCCGACCCAAAAGACGCGTGCCGCCCGGGGTGTCGGAAAAAACCCGCAACCGCGAAAAAGAAGCTGAAAACTGTTCAACGAAATTGAGCTCAGTGCCTTCTGAACCTCGTGGACCTTCGCGTCCGGCTGTTCTCCAATGAACTTCAAGGTCACGTGGAGCGATTCGGCCTGCACCCAACGCACTTCTGGGGCAAAAGCTCGCGCTATGTCGATGAAGCGACGAATCTCGTCGCGGATCGCGTCATCGAGATCGATAGCCACAAAGAGGCGCATTCGGTAGCTTGAGGATAATTCATCCTCATCGCGTAGAATAATTCCGGTTTTGTTTCGGCCTTCCCGGCTGCATCGCCATTAATCCGGGGAGCCACAGGCTGCAACGAGAGCCGGCCCAACTCATGCGAACCTCCGAGCTGATTTACGACTGGAACCGACTGCTGGCCCGAGATCTCCTTCCCGCCCGCAGGGTCGAACTCAATGATGAAACTCTGCGCGACGGCTTGCAATCGCCTTCGGTTCGCGACCCCTCAATTGAAGAAAAGCTAGAAATCCTGCACCTCATGGAAGCACTTGGAATCAACTCGCTCGACATCGGCCTACCCGGGGCGGGCCAGCGGGCGCTTGATCAGGTAGAGGCTTTGGCACGCGAAATCGCCAATAGTCGCATGAAGATCCGAGCCAACTGCGCCGCCCGCACCCATGAGAACGATATCCGCCCAATCGCCGACGTCGTGCAGCGCACCGGGCTCAACATCGAGGCGGCTACCTTCATTGGATCGAGCCCCATCCGGCGCTTTACTGAGGGCTGGACGGAAGACTTTCTGCTGCAAACGACCGAGAAGGCCGTGAAGTATGCCGCCTCTCTCGGTCTCGAAGTGATGTATGTCACTGAGGACACCAGTCGGTGCGATCCCGAGATGGTGAAACGCCTTTACTCGACAGCTATCGATTGCGGGGCCCGTGCGATCGTCGTTTGTGACACGGCCGGCCATGCTACCCCGCTCGGCGCCTTTGCGCTTACCAGGTTTGTGCGGGACGAGGTCGTGAAACCGCGCGGGCAAAAGATTCGCGTCGACTGGCATGGCCACTGTGACCGCGGCTTTGCTGTCGCCAACTCCCTGGCAGCCCTGGCCGCCGGAGCAGATTGTATTCATGCCTGCGGGCTCGGAACAGGAGAGCGCGTCGGCAACACCCAAATGGATCAAATGCTCGTGAATCTCAGTCTTATGGGCGTTCCTCCGTGGGATAAGCAGGATTTGAGCCGGCTCAAAGATTATTGTTACGCCGTCTCGCGCTCAACTGGTATTCCCATTCCGGCTAACTATCCCGTCATAGGCGAGGATGCGTTTCGCACGGCTACCGGAGTCCATGCCGCCGCCGTAGTCAAAGCATACAAAAAGAATGATACGGAACTCGCCAATGCGGTTTATTCCGGGGTGCCGGCTCATCTGTTTGGGCTGGAGCAGGTGATTGATGTCGGACCGATGAGCGGGAAGTCGAATGTATTGTTCTGGCTCGAGCGCCGCGGCATTCCTGCAACGGATGAGGTGATTGATAGAATCTACAAACGCGCGAAAGCTTCCGATCACACGCTTAGTGAGGCGGAGATTCGCGAATGTCTGGGAATGCCGAGCGAGTCATCCTCCTAGGCTCGGACGAACCCCGCCCGATTGCAATTGCATGCACAGGCTGAACTGGGACACCGGTTTTGTCGTGTCTTATCAGAGACTTGCATCGGTCCAGGCCACGCACCGGTTGGCCCGCCGTCTCAATCTGAACAAATACTCTCGACGCGTGTGAATTTTTTCTTGCCAGGTATGTAAGTTCCTGAATAATATGGCGTGCTCAATGTTCCGATTGGGACAGTGAGTTTCGCTAGCTATTGGCTAATCGTGTTGTGCCACGACGTCGACTCGCAAAAATTCGAATGCTTTCCACAAGACCGGGTGTTCTCCCGCCGGGGAGCGTGCGGAGCCTTTGCGTTTTGGGGCACGACGGTCGACTACCGCGTATTAGTCCGACAAAAACTGCTCCGAGTTCTTAAGCGGGTCTGAGGCGCAAACCGGCCAGAACTGGGGCTTACTTTCAGGTGAAAGGAGTGTTCTGTGAGAGAGAAGGGCACAGTAAAGTGGTTTAATGGGGCAAAGGGATACGGGTTCATTCAAAGGTCCACCGGGGAAGACGTTTTCGTTCATTTCTCAGCGATCCAGGAAAACGGCTATCGTACCCTCAACGAGGGCGAAACCGTTGAATTTGACCTAATGAAAGGACCAAAGGGATTCCAGGCAGCCAACGTGGTTCGCGGCTGAACCTGCCTCCAGCCACTTTCATACCCTTCCAGCAATCTGGAAGGGTTTTGATTCTTAATGGGTCCCGAGGCGGCGCACAATAAGCTGCTTGGGAAGCGGGTCTCCCTCCCCTATTGATGCTCTACTCCGCTTATCTCCGACCGTCAGGTAGGTGTGGGTACCTTGGCTAACCTGAACGGCCGAAGGACAGTGCCAGCTAATTTCATGCGCTCGATGGCAGCTGCGTGACTTTCCCGTTGGGCTTTCAGAATTGATGTGAAAAATGAAAATCGCGCATGTCGCGCCGCTATGCCTGCTGCGCACGGTGTGCTTTAAAGTGCGCTGTGTTCAAAATCCAGACCGATCAGACCGTCACAGACTCTTGATCCGAAGATTACGTTGACCTGGATTACTTGAAAATGACCGGCCACTAGAAGCCTGCGTCGGGACATCTGAAATATGGCCCGTTGATGCCCACTGGCAGTATCATGCGATTGACCTGCGAGTTAATCGCCGGCGCGTGAAGTGCGTCCGCAGGATCCCAACAGAGGAGATTCCAGGGATGAACATTTCCACTGGCGCCCTACGCCTAATGTTGTTCCTCGCCAGTTTCGGGCTTTCCCTGCCATCACTTCAATCGCAGGCCCCTCCCATTACCGCTTCCGCCGACATCATGATTCAGCACGGAGTGGCCATGAAGACACGCGATGGAGTCACTCTTTATGCGGACATCTATCGCCCGGAGTCGTCGCAAAAATTTCCAGTTATTCTGATGCGGACGCCATACGACAAGAGCGTGGGTTGGGCGACTGCCCCCGCCTACAAGATCGCTGCGCGCGGTTACGTGTTCATCATCCAGGACGTGCGTGGCCGCTATACCTCTGAGGGCGAGTGGTATCCATTTCGCCATGAGCAGGACGATGGCTACGATGCGGTGGAATGGGCTGCATCCCTGGCTTACTCAAATGGGAAAGTCGGTATGATGGGAGCGTCTTACGTAGGAGCGACGCAGATGCTCGCTGCTATTAGCGCCCCTCCGCACCTTGCGGGTATCGCACCGAATGTGACGGCCAGTAATTATCACGATAACTGGACGTACCAGGGCGGAGCCTTAGAGCAATGGTTCGATCAGAACTGGACCACTCAGTTGGCGCGCAACACGCTTGACCGTCTTATTGATCAGAAGACGGATGCCAGGGTGGGCGCGCCCACGCTTCCTCTGGCGAATTATCCCCTCTTTAATTTCGGCCAATTGCCAAACGACGCCCAGCTCACCTCATCCATTGCACCCTATTACCTTGATTGGCTGTCACATCCTGATTATGACGACTACTGGAAGCAATGGTCGATTGAAGAACATTTTTCTAATATCACCGTCCCCATGCTTCAGGTCGGCGGCTGGTACGACATTTTCAGCGCCGGCACGCTGCGCAACTATATGGGGGTGAAAGCCCATGGAGCGACCGAGGCCGCCCGCACGCAGCAGCATCTCCTGATGCAAATCGGCGGACACGCGGGGTTCGGCCGCCGCATTGGCGATGTCGATTTCGGCGCCCACGCACTGGAAAACCCGTACATCGATGTGATGCTCGATTGGTACGACTTCCTGTTCAAAGGTGTTCACAATCGGGTCGCCACTGACAAGCCCGTGAAGCTTTTCGTCATGGGGGTGAATGAATATCGGCAAGAGGATGACTGGCCGCTTCCGCATGCCCAGGCCGTCAAGTATTTCCTTCACTCCAGAAGCAAAGCCAATTCCCTGCGCGGCAATGGTTCTCTTTCTACCTCTGCGCCCAAGTCCGAGCCGTCGGACTCTTACGTCTATGATCCCGGAAATCCCGTTCCCACGATGGGCGGCCCCCTTTGCTGTGCCCAGGAGCGCATGGAGCCCGGTCCCCGCGACCAGCGATCGGTGGAAAATCGCGATGATGTACTGGTTTATTCGACCGAGCCATTGGCGCAGAACTTGGAAGTCACTGGTCCGGTGAGCGCGACTCTTTTCGTCAAGTCCTCGGCCGTGGACACGGATTTCACTGGCAAACTGACCGATGTTGCGCCGGACGGCTTCGCAATGGATGTCGCGGAAGGAATTCTTCGCATGCGTTACCGCGATTCGCGGGAACATGCGTCGCTGATGAATCCAGATCAGATATACCAGATCACACTTGATCTTTGGTCCACCAGCAACGTGTTTCTACGCGGACATACGCTACGGCTTGAAATCTCGAGCAGCAATTTTCCCCGCTTCGATCGCAATCTGAACACCGGCGAAGACATCAAAGTCGCGCGCAGGTTTGTTTCTGCCACGAACACTATTTTGCATGACGCGCCGCACCCTTCTGTGCTCGTATTGCCGGTAATTCCCTAAGAGCACCTGATGCCGACCGACGGAACAAAGGTCGGGTCCTTTCGTCCCATGTTCTCTTGAGGGGCGCTGTGCAATCTACGTGGGAAGAAAAAAGAGGGCAACGCGAGACAACACACAGCAACTGCCAACGGGCTGAACACGCTGGAATCTGTTGCATCAACGGGGAATTTCGTCGCCAGCCCGGGGCGCTTTCCCCCTCGCCGTTTCATGATTTTGTCGAAAGCCTTAAAATCGGCACGCGCTTTTTCGATCGGCAAAGTACTCAGCCACCTGCAGAGCGGATAGTATTTCCAACGCAATCGTTCGGCATAGTCTGTGAACTCCTAACTGTACATCCGCGTGGCACGGTATCGCCCTCTTAAGCTCAGGACGGCATAAAACAGGGCATGGAAGAAGATACATGGACAGTCGAAGACCGGCTCGCCCGCATGCGCCCTAGGTGCAATTCAGTGAGGTGAGGCTAGATAAACGCGACGGTTCATGTCAGAAAGTCCGCGGTGCAGGCCGCTCTAAAAAAAATACGTTTCCAGATCCATCGCTGACATGCGAGCGGCTTTACACTGTTTCGGATGAATTGGCAGGCATTCTGGCTCACGATGCGCCTGGCTACAGTGGTAACGCTTTTGCTGGGCATCCTCTCACTTCCGCTTGCATGTTGGCTTGCCTTTTCCAGGTGGCGATGGAAATTCCTGGTCGAGGCGCTCGTGGCATTACCGATCGTTCTCCCGCCCACCGTGCTCGGGTTTTATGTCTTGATCGCACTTGGACGGGAGAGCCCCCTGGGGAGATGGTGGCAGTCCCTGACCGGCCACACTCTGGCTTTTACCTTTGAAAGCCTGGTCATCGGCTCTGTCTTGTACAGCTTGCCCTTTGCGGTTCAGCCCTTTGCTTCCTCCTTTGCGGCGGTGGACCGGCGGCTTCTGGCCGCTTCGGCGGTTCTCGGTCGATCCGGTTTTTATGCGTTCTGGAAGATAATAATTCCGCTGTCGGTTCCCGGTCTGGTGACTGGCGTTGCGCTGGCCTTTGCCCACACCGTGGGGGAGTTCGGAGTCGTGCTCATGGTTGGCGGCAACATACCTGGGGTTACCCGCACGCTGTCGATAGACATCTATGATCAGGTGCAGAGCCTGGATTACGTTGCCGCAAACAGCACCGCCCTGGTGCTCGCCGTAATCGCTTTCGTCCTGCTTTCACTGGTTTACTCCCTGAACCGAAGGTACCGGAGACTATGGCCTCGACCATTCCCAATGTGACTGCCGAGACGCAGCGGATTGCTCCTGCGAAGCTGGATGTTTCCATTCGGGCGAGAATTCCCACCCAGGGAGCGCTTTTTGAACTGGATGTCGATTTTGTGGTCGAGAACGGAATTACGATTTTGTTCGGCGCGTCAGGAGCGGGAAAAACAACGGTTCTTGATTCAATTGCCGGCTTGCGGACACCTGAGCGCGGACGGATCGCGGTGGGCAAACGCGCTCTGTTCGATTACGAACGAGGAATTGACGTGCCCGTCAAAGCCAGGAAAATTGGCTACGTCTTTCAGGATCTGGCGCTCTTCCCGCATTTGAGCGTCGAGGCGAACATCGGCTATGGGCTCGGCGCGACAAGCTCTGAGGAGCGTGCCCATCGGGTGGCGCACATGATGCATTCGCTTGATATTTTCGGCCTGTGTCACCGCCACCCGGGAGAGCTATCCGGCGGCGAACGCCAGCGGGTCGCCCTGGCGCGGGCTCTGGTTGTCGAACCCGCCGTCCTGCTTCTCGATGAACCATTGGCGGCTCTCGATTTGCCCGTGCGAATGAAAATTGCAGATGATTTGCGTCGCTCTATTCAGAAGCAGCCGATCCCGGTTATCTACGTGACTCATAGCCGGGACGAGGTGTTCATGCTCGGCGAACGGCTGTTGGTGCTCGAAAACGGGAGACTCATTGCCCAGGGCACGCCTCAAGAGGTGATGTCAGCGCCACAGACGGAAACCGTTGCTCAGCTCGCCGGCTTTGAAAACATCTTCGACGCCGTGGTGGACTCTGTTCACCTCGAACGAGGTACCATGAGCTGCCGCATTGGCGCGTCATCGGTCGAACTGGAAACGCCCCTGGTACCGGTGCGGATTGGTTCGACAATGCGCGTTGGCATCAGCGCTGGCGATGTTCTGCTTTCGACTTACGCACCTGCCGGGCTAAGCGCCCGAAACATCCTGCCTGGCCGTCTGCTCTCGCTGTCACAACGCGACGCCATCGTTGTGGCAAAAGTCGATTGTGGGGTTGAATTCTCGGTTCACCTGACGATGAGTGCGCGTGATTCGTTGCAACTCAAACCTGAGCGGCAAGTATGGCTGATTGTGAAAACGCATTCCTGCCATCTGCTGGACAAGCGTTCGGGCTGAAGTTGAATGCTTTCCTTGAACGCCAGTTCGCCGCATGGCCTTGCCGCAGAGGAAAACTTCAATCGCGCTTCCTCGAATTTTGCGACCTCAATAATTCCTACCCACTGCCCTCGGAGATGCTTCACATACACCAAGCTTCCTCCCAGGATGGAAGCGGCGACGTCGGGCGCCATGTCACGGTGGTAGCCGAAGTACCTGGCCTTCCAAGCCTGCCATAAGCGCCACCGGTCAAAGAAAGAATTGGGCGGCTGGTACTTGGTTGAAAAAACCAGAGCGACATCAAATCGCGACCGGGCATCCGCCGCCGATAGCAGCTGCTCGGCCGTAAAATCCTCGATTCTGACCACCTGAAGCGGCCGCTCGACATAACCGAGATAAGGGCGCGACAGTTCATCGCTGGCCGGCCATGCTGTAAGCACCCGAGCCTGTGGATACCTTGACGCCAGCAAGGCTTCCGCCTCCCGGTGCAGGCGGATGTAATCGCGGTAAGCGAGATTGTCTTCCGGCGAAAATCCATAGGGGGGATTGATGAAGAGCGCGGTGATGAATGCTGCGGCCACGATAGCCATGACCGTTTTCCACCGTCTGAGCCGGCGCCACACCGTGGAAACACAAACCAGAATAACGAGCGGTACCACGGGAAGCATATAGCGGGC
Organism: Acidobacteriota bacterium; assembly: GCA_019241535.1. Taxonomy (GTDB): domain Bacteria; phylum Acidobacteriota; class Terriglobia; order Terriglobales; family Acidobacteriaceae; genus Gp1-AA145. Next base: position 9,302 of record JAFAWX010000223.1, read on the forward strand.
GAGAACTGCTCCCCCGAGAACCGACAGTGCCAGCAGGTACACGGCGACAATTACCAGCAGCCTGGCCTGGACGGGGATCGGTATACGTGGACGGCTGCCGACAGAATCTGTGCTCGCGGGATAGTTCATCGCCAGCACCGCGGCCACAGTCAGGACATACAGATTGGGGTAGCCGACAAGCTGCCATATCCTCAGCAGCAGGGCCAATATTATGCGCACCGGATGCAGAGTTGCCTCCACGTTGTAGTGGAAAAATTCCGCATTGCCGAAAACGAAACCGGTGCGTAGGTAGTGATAGATGTACCAGCAGGTCAATGGCACAGCCGCGATGATAAGAAGTCCTGGGTTCGTTCCGTTGCCGCGCCAGCCTTCCTCGAACCCCTTTCTTAGAATTGCTATCCGTGGTACAGCCACTTGTCCTAGCAGTAATGCAATTGGCACAAGAATCGCGGTCTCTTTTGCCAGGCTTGCCAGAGCGAACCAGAAGACCATGTAGCTACGCCGGCCCCGCATGTAGGCGTCCATGCCCCAGAACGTTAGTCCAGCCGCCGCGAGATCGACGTGCGCAAGCGAACTCTGGGCGAAAAATACCGGATAGATCGCGGTCAGGGCAGTGCTGCACACGGCTACCGCATAACTGGCCGTTGCCAGCGCCAGCCGAAAAAAGCCAAGAAGGGAGAAGGCGGCAAGCACCAGCATCGCGCAACGGGTCACTAACGGATTCTCACCGAAGATTTTCCAACTGACGGCGAGCCAGGCGAGCACCAGGGGAGGGTGTGCGTTCGATGGGGTCGAGTGCGGAATCAGCGAGCCATGCACAAGGTCGCGTGCCGCCGGAATATAGTATCCGGCTTCGTCCCAGAAGTAGGGAAGCCGCAGCACAGGAGCGTGAGAGATCAGTAAAAATGCGGCGAGCAGCAGAAAAATACCTGCACTGCCGCGTGCCCCGGGCGGCTCATTGCTCGCCAGAGTCTCAGTGAATTGGGCCTGCGGCCATGACCCGCGGATCGAGCTTGATCTCACCAAAGGTGCTCTCGTAGTTCGAAACGTTTTGCTGCAGGATGGCAGTCAACGCCTTGGCCTGTTGTGGACTCAGATATATGCCCTGAAAATTTCGTACTTCCACCTGGCTCTCAGACTGCTGCTGCATGGTGCCGAAGACTAGGAAGAAATCCCAGACGTTCACCCGTACCTGCACGCTGTTGGCGTATGTCTCTCGATAGTCGCTGGTGTTTAGAACCGTGAAACTCGGTTGCGTGGGAAGGATCATAGCAACCAAATTCTACCGTAATGGACTGAGCAAGGAACGGAAACCGCCAGCCTGCCCGTTCATGCTCCCGTTGCCCCGGTTCACCCGATGCTCATTTCTCGCGCACGGGGCCGGAGCGCCGCAATCCACATTGAGTTAAGTGAAACTCACGGTTACCCGCAGCTCGCTCTCATTCAGTCCGAGTACGAACAGAAACTCCGTTCCTTGCACGAACAGGCTGTGGCGATGGTTTTATTTTACTGTCAGTAGCGTTACAGACGGGCTGATTACCTCCTCAAT
>JAFAWX010000328.1 GCA_019241535.1 Acidobacteriota bacterium
CTTACGTACGAGACCAAATGGGACACAGCTCGATTCAAATCACCGTCGACACTTACGGCCATCTTTCCCCGGGCGCAGATATTTCGTGGTGGATCGGCTCGATGAGAAAGCAACCCTGCAACAAAACGCAACTGGGACGCAACAAGGGGAAAACGAGTTAGGAGCAGAAAAGGTGGAAGTGATTGAAAATACTTGGCTGCCCCCCAGGGATTCGAACCCCGATATGCTGAGCCAGAGTCAGCTGTCCTGCCGTTGAACGAGGGGGCAGCGATGCGGCTGGCGATCGATGACCACTGAGTCATTTTTTATTCTATTGGGCTTCGCCGCTGGCGGTCAATTCTCGGTGTCTCAAGTTGGCGATGCCGTGCAACTCGTGCATCGCCCCTGTGATTGGAGATCCTAGCGCTTCCGAATGACGGAAGCCGATCATCTTCACGTGCTAGACTCCAGTTCTTGAGCAAAGCGCATGCGTATTTTGACGCGCTACATTCTAGGCGAAGTCACAGCTCACGCACTCGTCGGCATCGCGATTTTCACCTTTATCATCTACACCCGCGAACTGGGACAGTTGCTCGAACTCGTGGTCCGCAATAGCGCGCCCCTCCCTAGCGCGCTGGCCGTGTTCCTCCTGATCATTCCCCAAGCGCTCACCATCACTTTGCCTGCCGGCGTGCTCATCGGCGTACTCATCGGACTGAGCCGGCTCGCGGCCGACAGCGAGGTGACCGCCATGAAGGCGGTTGGCATCGGTATCTGGAGCTTTCTTCGCATCCTCTCCATCTTCCTGGTCGCGGCCTGGGCATTGGCGCTGGTCAACAGCATTTATCTTGCGCCACGTTGCAAGGAAGCCCTGACGCACTTACAAGACAAACTGAAGGGTTCGCAGGTCTCCTTTGAAGTCCAGCCGCGCGTCTTCTACGAGGGTTTTCCCAAAATGGTGCTCTATGTACACGATGTGAAGAGCGCCCGCGGCGCCGCCATTTGGAGGGGAGTTTTCATCGCCGACATCAGCGATCCGTCCGCACCCAGGGTCACCATGGCGGAGCGAGGAATTTTGGTGAGCGAGGGCAAGAACATCTTGCACCTTCATTTGATCAACGGTTCCTCGCACGATGTCACTTCCGGGGCTGACAAGTACCAAATCTCCACTTTCCAGGAAACCGACCTGCCGGTTACCCTTCCCGAGGCTGGAACGGGTAGAGATGAAGCTCTGGCGGCCACAATTTCCGAGGTCCCCACATGGCAGTTACCCAGGCAGGCACGGACGAGAAAGGACCCGGCTGGCGCACGCTGGTACTGGATCGAGTTTCACCGACGCTTTGCTCTACCCACGGCCTGCATCGCGCTTGCGCTAGTCGGATTTCCTCTCGGCCTCTCGGCTAAAAAAGGAGGAAAGTCGACGGGCTTCGTCCTGACGATCATTATCGTCTTCGGCTACTACTTCGTTTCGCTTCTCGGCGTGTCGTTCGCTCGACAGGGTAAGCTGCCGCCGGGAGTGGGCGTTTGGTTGGCCGACTTCGCCTGCCTGGGCCTCGCAGCGGTTCTCCTGTGGCGTTCGGAACGGCGCCCGTTCGAAGTAGCGGCGCTCAAGGGTATGTGGGTTTCGTTAAAGTCCAGGGTGCAAGGTGGCACGCTGCTCATGCCGGCGACCACGGCGGAAAGCGCATTCGATAGGGCGGTATCACGGAAACGGGTGTTCAGCGCCGGCTTTCCAATGCTGCTTGACGATTACGTGCTGCGCGACTTTGTGGTCAATCTTGGCCTGGTGGTCGGGGCCCTGGTGGTGCTGTCGCTGGTCTTCACCGTATTCGAGTTGCTGGGCGACATCCTGCGCAACCAGGTCTCACCCTGGGTGGTTGGCGAATATCTCCTCAATGTGACTCCCTATTTCCTCTACAACATCGCCCAATACGGCGTGCTTCTTGCCGTACTGATCACGCTCGGGCTGATGCAGCGCTCGAACGAAGTAACCGCTCTCAAAGCCACAGGCATCAGCATCTACCGCATCATCATGCCGGTTCTGGTCGCGGGCGCACTGGTCGCTACTGCCCTCTTTATCTCCGATGAGTTCTACTTGCCGCACACCAATAAACGCCAGGACGCCCTGCTGAACAAAATCAAAGGCAAACCGCCGCAAACCTACCTGAACCCCTATCGCAAGTGGATCTTCGGCCAGCACTCGACCATCTACTACTACCAATTCTTTGACTCCGACCGCAATCAGTTTGGCGATCTGTCGGTGTTTCAGTTCAACCCGCAGACCTTTCAATTGCGGGAGCGTATCTATGCCGACCGCGCGCATTGGGAGGAGCGCCTCCGCCACTGGGTATGCACCCAGGGCTGGGATCGATCTTTTGAGGGGCCCGCCATCCGCGACTTCCACACATTCGATGTGGCCACTTTCAATCCGCTCTCCGAGCCTCCAGACTATTTCAAAAAAGAGGTACGCCAGTCGCTGGAGATGAACTACGAGCAGCTGCGCCGCTATATCCACGACTTGCAGCAGAGTGGCTTCGAGGTGGTGAAGCTGAAAGTACAGCTGCAGAAAAAACTAGCATTTCCGGCCGTCACTTTCGTCATGGGTGTGCTGGCCATTCCCTTCGCTCTCTCAGCGGGTAGGCGGGGAACGATGGCAGGAGTGGCAACAGCGATCGGAATTGCGGTTGTCTATACGGTGATTTCCGGGCTGTTTGAGGCGCTGGGAAACATCAGCCAGCTGCCTCCCGTGCTTGCGGCCTGGTCTCCGGACGCTATCTTCGCCCTGGTCGGAGGCTACCTGATTCTGAAGATTCCCACCTGATCGGCCAAAGCGTAAAGGGTTCCTGCCGTAGCCATCCTTGTCGGACACGTTTCCCGCCACCGGCCCCGCTGAACTTAAGCGCCTGCCGCCGAATGGCGTGCGACCGTGCTCCAGGTCTTGTCGGCCGCGTGGCAGAGATTCTCAAGAAGGCAGTCAGCGCACTTTGGCCCTCGCGCAACACAAAGCCGGCGGCCATGCCAGATCAGCTGGTGGGCAAAAAGAATCCATTTCTCGCGCGGAATGAGGCGCATCAGATCGACTTCGATCTTTTTTGGATCGTGGTTCCTTGTTAGCTCCAGCCGGCGGGATATGCGATGAACATGCGTGTCCACCACTACCCCTTCGGCCTTGCCAAACCAGGTACCGAGCACTACATTGGCAGTTTTGCGCGCTACGCCCGGCAGGATCAGCAGGCCGGTCATACTGTCGGGAACCTTGCCTTCAAAATGTTCGAGGATTTTTCGCGCGGCACCCACCAGGGACTTGCTCTTATTGCGAAAAAAGCCGGTCGAGCGGATATCGGGCTCGAGCTCGCGCGGTTCGAGCCGGGCAAAGTCCTGAACGGTTGGATACTTTTTGAAGAGTTCCGGGGTTACCATGTTTACCCGAACGTCGGTCGACTGCGCCGATAGTATGGTTGCGACCAGCAACTCCCACGGGCTGCGGTGGGCGAGGGCGCAGGTCACATCGGGATAGAGACGGTCGAGGCGCGCGAGAATCTCTCGAACCCGCTCGGGAGCCGTTGGGCGATAGCGGCCAGGCGCAGCTAGCGATCTTGCCCCGGGCAGCGCACCCTTGCGTTCTGCGCGCGGGGGGGAAGGCGAGATGAGAGTCAATCTGGAGACCCTGGGCCGGGTGACTTCTGAGCGGCCGGTTTTCGTTGGGCGCCGGGGTGTAATCCCTCGCGGCATGTCGATTTCCCCTCCCTAACTAGGTCGTCATCTTAGCAAACATGAAGGCTGATCACGTGATTGACGATCTCATTCCCCTGCCGTTACTCTGGAAACCATGGCGGTGAAATCCATTCAGCTCGGCCAGGTGTGGCGTAAGGATGACAGCGGCCAGGATTACCTGGTCACCAAGGTATATAACGAGGTCTTCGCGCAGTACGCGGTCTTGCGCCCCGCAGAGTTGACAGCCCCCAGTATGTCTACCGTACGGGTGAAAGTCACTCAGAGCGCTGCTGGCGCGGCTCTCCCGGGCTTCACCTTTACCCAGGAAGGCTCGTTTTAAAGACCCGGGGGCGCTCACCGCGGGACGTAGCGCGGCGGTCCGCCGGTTGTGCCGTTCTCATGAGTGAAAAAATCCTCGCCATACTGTTCCTCTTTATCAGAGCGCTAATCGTTAAAAGCGGTTATGGCGGCATCCTCATTCTCATGGGGATCGAATCGGCCTGCATACCCCTGCCGTCGGAACTGATCATGCCTTTTGCCGGATACCTGGTGTTTGAAGGCGCGATGAAGTTATTCTGGGTCGCCACGGCGGGGGCAATCGGGTGCAATCTCGGTTCACTCGTCGCCTACGAAATCGGCTGCTACGGCGGCCGTCCTCTGGTTGAACGTTATGGACGCTTGATCCTGCTCGGCCGTCGCGAGCTCGACTGGGCCGACGGTTTCTTCGCACGCTGGGGATATCTGGCTGTCTTTTTTGCACGACTGCTGCCGGTCATCAGAACCTTTATCGCTTTGCCGGCGGGAATCGCGCGCATGCCGCGAGCGCGTTTTCACCTCTATACATTTCTCGGCTCCTGGCCCTGGTGCTTCGGTCTTGCCTGGCTGGGCATGAAGCTGGGGCAAAATTGGCGGCAGCTGGGCCAGTACTTCCACAAGTTCGACAGCCTGATTTTGCTGGTGGTCATGTTAGCGCTGGTATGGTTTGTGTGGTCGCATTGGCAGAACCGCTACCACGCGGCATAGTCCTTCCTGCAGACATTCGCCTGCCTACAAACCGCGGCTTTGGTATGCTAAGTGGCCGTGCCCATGATTTGCTGGTTTCTGCTCATAGCGGTTGCTGCTGCAGCCGTGTTATGGGCGGTTTTGTCCGCGTACCTGGGAGTACGACAGCGTCTGCAGAATGCAGAGAACAAGCCCCGGGCCAGACTGTGAGTTAAAGGAGATCCATGGAGAATCCCGTCGCCAAAGTGGAAGGCTTGCGCCCGCATGCTTGCGATCTCGTCCGAGAGGCGGCTGCGATCTTAGCCGGCAGCTTTCTAGTTGCCGTCTGTGCCCGCATTTTTTTCCCTTTGCCGGGAACACCCGTACCCCTGACCTGCCAGAACCTGGCAGTGTTGGTCGTGGGCTTGGCCTTGGGCAGCCGCAGTGGTTTTGTAGCTTTGCTTCTCTATCTGGCCGAGGGAGCCGCCGGCCTGCCGGTTTTCAGTCCCACAGGACCCGGCGGCCTGCTGCAATTGGTTGGCCCGACGGGCGGCTACTTGCTTGCTTACCCCCTCGCGGCAGGCCTTACCGGTTACGTGTTTGAGCGCGGCAGACCAACTTTTTACCGTGCGGCGGTCGCGGCAATTACCGGGGAACTGGTCGTGTTTTCAGGCGGCATCTCCTGGCTGTTTGTGCTTACACATTCTTTGTCGAAGGCGGTGGGCTTTGGGCTTTTCTGGTTTGTCTTTGCCGAAATTATCAAGGTGATGCTAGCCGCAGGCACAGCGCGGGAATGGCATCGACGTTTCCCACGCGGCCGGTTATCTGACCGAGGTTTGATTTAAGGGGGAACGAAGCTTTGTCTGCGACCGTGCTCGGAATTCGCGAGATCTCGATTGCCCACAGCCCGGATTCCGACGATGCGTTCATGTTTTATGGCTTGGCGACAGGCAAAGTGGCTGTTCCCGGCCTGCACTTTTTGCATACACTTGCCGACATTCAGACCCTGAATCAGAAAGCAATCGATGGCCAGGGGCTGTACGACGTTACCGCCATTTCCATGCATGCCTACCCTTACCTGCAGGATAAATATGCACTCATGACATGCGGCGGCAGCGTCGGCGAAGGCTATGGTCCGATGATCGTCGCCCGGCGGAGCTTCAGCCTGAGCGAGATTAAACAAAAAAAAATCGCCATTCCCGGGAAACTTACGACCGCCTATCTCGTGCTCCGCCTGTTTGCCCCCGATATTGACACCGCAGTTGTTCCCTTCGACCATATCGTCCCCGCCCTGGTTGCCGGAGACTATGAAGCAGGACTCATCATCCACGAAGGTCAGCTTACTTACGAGCGCTCAGGGCTCCACCGCATCGTGGACTTGGGGAGCTGGTGGAGGCAGATTACCGGTCTGCCCCTCCCGTTGGGCGGAAACGCGATCCGACGCAGCCTGGGCACAGAGCTCATTAAGTTGATCTCCCAGGCACTTGTCGACAGCATCCGTTATGCCCGCAGCCATCGCGGCGAAGCCCTCGATTACGCGATGCAGTTCGCCCGTGACCTGGACATGGAGTCGGCCGACCAGTTCGTAGGCATGTACGTCAACGAGCGCACCGTGAACTACGGGCCTGACGGCAGGGAAGCCATTTGCCGGCTCCTCGACATGGGGCACCGACAGGGAATTATTTCCGTGCAGCCGCAGGTTGAATTCGCCGGCTAGTGCGAAGCTATCTGGCCCGGGGCATGAATGCGAACACAGGATCGACATCGACCGGCACGCTCCGTACCCGGCCGAGCGACCTCTCGAGCTGTGGCGAACGGACGCCGTATTTCCTGAACCACGCCTCCGCCCGGCTGCGGTTGCCGGTTGCCTCCATTTCGAGCAGTTCCTTGGCCAAGATGGCAACTTGCGCCGGCATCTTCTTGTAATCGACCTCATACTTGCCCGAGGGCAGTCTGTGGATGGCTCCGTGTTCGAGGTAATAGTTGAACTCCATGGTCTCCGCCCGTCCATGGGCTTCGGCCGCGCCGAAGCGCATAGTGCGCAGGTTGCCGGCGACATAGGAAGCGTAATATTCCGGCAACCGCGCCTGCGGCAACACGCCATGATCGACCAGCCAGCGGAGGGCGAACATGCCTACGACATCCGCCTTTGCCTCTTCGAGGGCTGAAAAGATAGGACCGACGGCGTCGCGGATCCCGGTTTTTCCTCCCAAGTTGGTGCGGGCGAAGGTAGGCCCCAATCCGTGTGAAATTTCGTGCAGAAGGGTGCCTGCGAGATAACCGTCGCCAGAAACCCGGACCGCCTGCCTTTCTGGCATCAGCACGTTGGCAAGCGGCAGGATAGTGTAGGTTACCCGCGCTTCCATGAAATTCTTGAAAAAGATCTTTTTCGTCCCTTTTTGCTCGTGTACCCGGGGGTCGTTCGGCAGATTGTCGGCAACCGCTTGATAGCCATGGCCGAGATCACCCGCGCGGAACGGTGAATCCACTACCTCCATCGGCGTCTTGAGCCCGTGTTTCGAGGGCCGGTCCTGCTCGGGAATCGGCAGAGCATCCTGAATGTCTGCAACCCGGCTCTCGAAAACTTCGAGTTGCCGGCTATCCTCCTCATCGCGAATGAGCACGGCCGCCCCATAGGTCGTCTTTACTCCGAGCAGCCCGTCGCTATAGCTTTCGTAGGGAGCAAAGATCAGATCAATCCGGGGTTTTTCAAGTTCCAGCCACGCAATGTCGCTCTGGAAGTAGTCATCGGTCATGAGCGCTTGAGCCCGCATTTGCAGAAAATGGGCAAAAGCCGGGTCGGGGCTCAGTTCGGCGGCCTGCCTGAGGTCCTCGGCTGCGGGTTTCAAGAATGAGCCGTAAGCAACATGATAGGGGAGTCCCTCGAGATCACTTCCCCTGGAGCGTATGACTGTCGTGGGACTGTAAATTTGCTCCCATTTCTCGGGATGCGCCTTCACGTAGTGCTCGACTTCCTCGCGGGTGAGCGCCTGGGGATAGAAACCGGCGCCTGCAGGGCGTGCCGTGTCGCCGACGAAGGGTCGGTTCCCATCGAGCAGATCGAAACGCGAGCCGCTGATCCACAGGTAGCGGCGCAGCTCCAGGTCCTCGGGAGCCGCGCTTCCGGCAAGCGATTCGTAGAGCGCAAGCCCATCCGGGTCCACCTGCCGCCAGTAAATCTGGTCTAACAGCCGGGCCGCATCGACCAGTTTGAGGACCATGCTGCGCTCCCGCGTGGTCAGCCCTTCTGCATGAAACGGCATTTTCACCTGGCGGAAGCGAGCGAGCCGCCGCCCCAGGTCTGACACCACCCGGAGCTGCACGGAGCGAGCCGCGAGAAGAGAACCGCCAGAGTCCTGTTTCGGCTGCGCAAAGCAGGTTGCCGGGAGGAGCAGCATGAAAACGAGGAATGTTCGGATACTCATGGTTCCCGGATTTTAAATGGCAAAGCCCTTCGCAGCTCTCCACAGTGCGGGGAGTATTATGGCTTTGTGGATTCCACCCCGCCCGAGCTTCGGCAGAATTTGCTGATTGATGCCGACGACACGCTCTGGGAAAACAACATTTACTTCGAGCGCGCCATCGCCGGGTTCATCTCCTTCCTCAACCACCGTGAACGCTCCCCTGTTGAAGTGCGTGACATTTTGAACGATGTGGAGCGGGAGTGCATCCCCAGTCACGGCTACGGTCTTGACAGCTTCACCCATGCCCTGGTGAAAACCTTCGAGCGTCTTTCGGTAGAGCCCCTGACTCCGGCACTGCAGGAGACAATTCGAGGCTTTGCCCACGCGATCGCCGAACAGCCGATCGAACTTCTGGCGGATGTCAGGGACACTCTGGAATCACTGGCAGAACGCCATTTTCTGGTTCTGGTGACGAAAGGCAACTTCGTGGAGCAGAGCCGGAAGATAGAACACTCCGGTCTCAAGCAGTACTTTTGCGCGGTTGAGATTCTAGCCGAAAAGGACGTGCACGCCTACCGCTCGGTCCTGGCCAGGCATGGTCTTCTGTCTCCTCACACCTGGATGGTCGGGAACAGCCCTAAATCGGACATCAATCCTGCACTGAAGGCCGGCATCAACGCTGTTTTCTTGCCCCATGACGATACCTGGGTGCTGGAGCACGAAGAGCTCGCGCCGCCAGAGCCTCCGGCCAGACTGCTGATACTAGAGCGTTTTCCCGACCTCAAAAAGCATTTTTGAGCGCCGTGGAGGTGCGCTATTCCCGCTGGCCGGCAGTCCTGAGGCGTTCCAGCGCTTTTTGCGCGTCCGCCGCGAAGGGACCCTGCGGGAGCAGTTTGAGGTAGGCCTGGTAATGGGTTATTGCTTCCTGAGGGTTGCCGGTCTTCTCCTGACACTCCGCCAATCGAAAATTAGCCACAGCGTCGTTTGGTTTGAAGGTTAATGCGTCCTTGTAACGTTCAAGCGCCGCACGATAGTTCTTTCGTTTGTAATAGAAATCACCAACCTCGATGTCTTTCAAAGCCTTGTGCGGGTCCCAAGGATGAAATTCCTGGGCGTCTGAAACCGCTTCCTCAGCGTCCACCACAGCTGCACCGCTTTGAGGATGTTTTGCAGCGTCGTCTCTCGGCGGCGTCAAGTCAATGCGCGTGTCTTTGCTAGAACTTATCTCGGTTTCTCGAGCGCTGGTCGACGGGCTGTCGTCAGGGATTGCGCTGGGGGCGGATGGAGCCGTTTGATCCTGCTGCGCTCCGGCCGGCAGATCGGTGGAGAGCAGGCCAAGAGCCAGGCAGAGAACTTTTAGGATGGCGTCCATGTTCCTTATTCTAAACCGTCGTCTGAGGGCTGGCTCGGGGAATGAAGGTGCAGCCCGCCATCAGCCTCATCCTAAAAAAAAAAGGCCGCCCTTACGAGCGGCCTATTGGCGAAGTCCTCCGGGGAGGAGGGAAGTCTTAGGTCGAGGGCGGAGTCGAACCCGCGGGCGGGTTCGCTGGCGGTTGCTGCTGCCCCTCGGCGGTATTAGTCATGAGGCGAATGTCGACACGGCGGTTCGCCGCCCGACCTTCGCGGGTCTTGTTGTCCTCGACAGGCTTGTCCTTGCCGAGGCCGACCAGGTAAATCTTGTGGGCGGGAATGTTGTATTTTGAGCCCAGATACTGAACCACAGAATTTGCCCGACGCTCACTCAGGCCGTAGTTGTAATCCGCCGACCCGACGGAGTCGGTGCCGCCTTCGATGGTGATGATGTATCCCTTAGTGTTAGGTACATTGGCGGCAAGCTTGTCGAGCTCTTCCTTTGCCTGCTTGGTCAGGAAATCTTTGTCAAAGCCAAAATGGACCGCAGTCTCGCTCATCACGCGATAATTGTCGAGGTTGGCAACCGCGTTCGAAAGCACATCGACCCGGTGCACGGCGTTGTCGGCTAGTTGCTGCGCCTGCGCGGCTTGTTGACCGGCGGCTTGAGCCTTCTGGTCGGCGGCATTGGCCGATTGCATCACCTGCTGAATGCCCGCCTGAGTGCGCGTATCGACGTCTTTAATCGCCTTAGTATTCTGCGCGGTGAGATCGTCGAGCTCGTTGGTTTTGTTGATCAGCGGCGTTGTCTGTTGGCGGACATAATTCTTACTGGCGCAGCCAACTGATGCCCCCATGGATACTGCCAAAGCAATGATTAAAGAAGCACGATTCATCTTTGGAGGACTCCTTCCTCACCCATAATTTTGGAACCGAAGCCACGGAACTTTCAATACTGTCGCCTGGTTCCCAGCCGAACTGTCGCCGAAAAACCTGCTCGTCTCCGCTCCACCCGTTGCCGGTGGCTTGCTCAGCCACTCTCGACTTGAGCACGGGGCATGCCAACCCTTTGGCAGCCGCCGCGATGCTTGTAAGTTTATTGTTTGCCAATAGTTAAGCTTTCTTGACACTCCTTCGATGCAGTTTACGGCCTGCGAAGTTGAGGAAAAATTTATATAGTCTCAATGGCAGCACGCAATAGTCGCATGAGAGGGCTCGGTCGCGAGGCGATCGTGACGGCCGCGACGAACCTCTTCAGCCGCCGATAAAATAGAAGCAGCAAAGCCCAAAACAGCTACCCCTATGGACCTGCAGGAAAAAATACGCTCCATTCCCGCTTCTCCCGGCGTGTACCTCTACAAAAATCACGCTGGGGAGGTGATCTATGTGGGTAAGGCCAAGAGCCTGCGGCATCGGGTGAGCTCCTATTTTCATGAGGGCCGGGATGTGGATGCGAAAACCGGAACTCTGCTGCTTGAAGCCGTCGATGTCGACTACATCGTGGTTGCCAATAATAAGGAGGCGCTGGCGCTAGAAAACCACCTCATAAAACAGAAGAAGCCACGCTTTAACATCCTTTTACGCGACGACAAGACCTATCCATACGTGAAGCTCACAATCGCCGAGCCCTATCCTCGGGTGTATGTGACCCGCCGTCTGCGCAAAGACGGGAGTCTTTACTATGGGCCTTACTTCCCGGGCAATCTGGCCTACCGCATCGTTGACCTTATACACCGCAATTTTCTTGTCCCATCCTGCACGGTGGAGCTGAACCGCTATCATCCCCGTCCTTGCCTCGAGTATTACATCGGACGCTGCCTGGGCCCGTGCGTCGAAGGCTTAACCACGCCGCAGACTTACGACGAGGCAGTCCGCGACGTCAAGTTGTTCCTGGAAGGCCGCCCCGGAGATCTGTCGAAGTCCCTCCGCAAGCGCATGGCCGGCGCGGCTGAAGCCGAACAGTTCGAGCGCGCGGCCAAGTACCGCGACCTGATCTCGACGGTGGAACAGCTGGCGGAAAAACAGCGCATTGCCGCCGCCGAAGGCGATGATGCCGACGTCTTCGGCTACCACTACGAAAATGGCATGGTGGCGGTGAATCTTTTTCACATGCGCGCCGGCCGGGTGCTTGACCGCCGGGAATTCTTTTGGGAAGACCTGCCCGACTTCGAAGGGCCTGCGGGCGTGCCCGCCCCGCTCGAAACCGATACTGCCCAAACTGCGCGCGCCCATGCGGAGCGACTTTCCTCGACCGGCGACCGGATTCAGGCTCGCGGCTCGGCCGGGTTTCAACCCGAAGAGTTTTTCTCCGCTCTTCTGAAACAGCTTTACATCGGCCAGCCCTACATCCCGCCAACGGTTTACGCTCCCGTCGACTTTGAAGACCGCGATATGCTCGAGGAACTCCTCTCCGAGCAATCGGGGGAAGCGGGTCTGCACCCTCGCCGTATCCATATCCGCGTGCCGCGGCGCGGTGAAAAGCGCTCGCTCATTGATCTCGCCGCCGCGAATGCCAAGCAGCTCTACGATCAGCGCTTTCGCGTCATGCGGCCTGGGAGCCGCGCCATCCAGGATTCTTTACAAGACTCGCTTCTCCTCCCCTCCCAACCCCGCCGCATCGAGTGTTTCGACATTTCTCATATTCAGGGAGCGCAAACCGTGGCCTCGATGGTGGTCTGGGAAGACGGCCGCATGAAGAAATTCGACTACCGCAAGTTCATTATCCGCTGCGTGGACGGAGTTGACGATTTTGCCTCCATGCGCGAGGTCGTCGGGCGGCGTTACCGACGTCTGCAGGAGGAGAAGAAGGAGATGCCCTCGCTTATCCTCATCGACGGGGGCCTGGGCCAGCTCCACGCGGCAGCCGAGGCCCTGGCGAACCTCGAGATAATCAACCAGCCGCTGGCCGCGATCGCCAAGCGCGAGGAGATCATTTACGTTTACGGGCAGGAAGACGACCCGATAAAGCTTGACCGTCATTCGCCGGTGTTGCACCTGGTGCAGATGATCCGCGACGAAGCCCACCGTTTTGCGGTGACCTTCCACCGCAAACGGCGGCAAATGAGAGACCGCTCGACCGAGCTGCTCGAGATCCCGGGCGTCGGCGCGCGCACAACCCGCAGGCTCCTCGAGCACTTCGGGAGCTTGCAAGCCGTGAAACAGGCCGATCAGGCCGCGCTCTCCGCGGTGGTGACCAAAGACCAGGCACAGGCAATCCGGAACCATTTTCAGAAATGAAAACCCGGGCGTAATCACTTCCTGGATACCTCGGCCGGTATTTCCCTCCCCGAAACCGCAAGTTGATCTACGCTGGCCGAATGGGCCTGGCAAGGCTCGACCTCGGAATCATTGCCGCCTATCTGGTGGGCATCACTCTTTTCGGGCTACGCTTCCGCAAGCGCCAGCGCACGCTTCGTGACTACTTTCTGGCCGGGCGGGACATTCCGTGGTGGGCCATTATGCTCTCGATCGTGGCCGCCGAAACCAGCACGCTGACCATCATCAGCATTCCCGGCCTTGCCTATGACACCAATCTTACCTTCCTGCAGGTGGTCATGGGCTATGTGGCGGGGCGGTTCATCATCAGTTTCCTTCTGCTGCCTCACTATTTCCGCGGCGACCTCGTAACTGCCTA
>JAFAWX010000093.1 GCA_019241535.1 Acidobacteriota bacterium
AGCATCAAGAACACTGCTGCCTGTCCGCCCTCTCTTGATCGCTTCGGTCTACTTTCAAACCTGCGTACCATTGTCGTCATGGTAACTCCGTTCTCAAAAAACGATCCGGCCTATCGAATTCGCATAGACGGTCACCGAAGGCATCCAACCGAGAGCAAAGAATGGCCGAAATGGGTAGTTTACGGATACTTCCACTTGGCTGTTCATCAGGTTGTTACCATCCAGATAACAAACATATACGTTCATATTAGACGTGTCATGTAGCGAGGTGACTGCGAACGCCCTAACTCTGTTGACAACGTTCGTCACATTAGCACTTGAGGATGTACATGGCGGGGAAGTCGCCGTGGCATTCGTTGGACCACTGCTGCTGCTGCTGTTGACACCACTCACGATCGCGTAGCGAACACCCTCTTTTGCGGCGTCTGCAATCACGCTGTAGGTGTAGATGAAACCGAACAGTTCAAAAATGGAGAAGATCAAAAGGATGATGAATATCGCCGACAAAACAAATTCCACGAGTAGCGCTTGCCCACGCTCGCTTCGTCGACCCTTAATGTCCCTCTTCAGCTTTGCTGTCATCGATGTTCACATCGCACGCATTTCGATATGGCGATAAAACGTGTACTGTCCCGTTCCCGAGTTATAGAGATTACCGATCAAGATCAGATTCCAAGGCGTCCCTGGAATCAGCGGGGGAAATGAGTATTGCACATCTACCCGGTTGAGGACGAAAGTCGGTGATTCCGGATCGAGATCGGAGGTGGAACTCGAGCCAGCGGTTGTGGTGGGCGAACCGCAGGCAGAGGAGGTACATTTGGCGCAGTTCGCGTAGCCGCTGGTGGTTCCCGTGCCGCTAACCAAAACTGAGGGACTGCAAATCTGGACCGTCGTGTTAGCAGCATTCCAGACCGCCCCCGTGAGTTCCCGATACATCAAGGTGGCAACTGATAAAGAGGATGGCGTAGTTGCCGGAGGATAATTGATGTTTGATGCTGAGTTCGGGCCCATCATTGAATATTCCGCGCCGCTGCGTGTTGCCGAAGTGAGATTTACGATGACAAAGAAGAAATAGCCTAAGTTCACCGTATTCAAAACCAGAGTCAACATAAGTGGCATAATCAGAGCCGTCTCGAGTAAACTCTGCCCACGGCAGCTTTTCAGCGATTTAGACTTTCGTACGTTCATCTCTGCTCCACCCAGTTCTCAGCGGCACGTCGAAGTTGGACTTTGCCGTCAAACAACCCGGGCCGACGCCGGCAACGTGGCGCCGGAACCGATGGTTTCCTCCTCATCGACTATCACTCCCAAGTCCTGCAATTCGGCTTCCTCTTCAAGTCCAGGTACATGCAGTTGATTCAAAAGGCGATGCAGGTAACACCGGCTGATACCCAACTCTTTTGCCGCTTTCAATTTATTGCCGCCATGCACAGCCAGCGCGGATCGCACAAGCTCCCGCTTAAAGCCCTTGACCGCTTCGTGGAATGAACCCTTCGGCAGGTCATCAGAAACGCTCAGGCCCTGAAGTTCGGGTGGTAGATCGTCTACGCCCAATCGGTCATGCCCATTTGCCAGGACAAGACTGCGTTCGATGACATTCTGCAGCTCGCGTACATTGCCAGGCCAGCCATGTCGGGACAACGCACTCAGGAAGCCAGGGGTCATGTTGCGATGCTGTTTTTTATGAATCCTCGCGAACATTTTCAGGAAGTATTCTGCCAGGAGGGGGATATCCTCGCTGCGTTCGCGTAGCGGAGACAAATGAATCTTCACGACTGAAATCCGAAAATATAGGTCCTCGCGGAACGTCCCTTCTCGTACCATTTGCTCCAAGTTGCGGTTGGTGGCACAGATTACGCGCACATCCACCGCATGCTGAAGGTTCGACCCCAGGCGCTCGATCTTGCGCTCCTGCAAGACCCGCAGCAGCTTCGCCTGCAGCGGGAGCGCCAAGTCGCCAATTTCGTCAATGAAAATTGTGCCCCCGTTCGCCTCCTCAAACCGGCCGCGACGGCTTTGACTTGCCCCGGTAAAGGCGCCCCGCTCGTGCCCGAAGAGCTCGTCGTCGATGAGGGACTCTGGAAAAGAACAAACCGAGAACGCAACGAAGGGCTTCTTGTCGCGGGCACTGATATGGTGAATCGCGTTGGCCACGACTTCTTTGCCGGTACCACTCTCTCCTGTAATCAGCACCGTCGTGTATACGCCCGCAACCTTGTGGATCATATCGGCAACGCGTACCATCGATTTGCTATTCCCGAGCAGGCCTTCCACCCGGTTGCTCTTGAGCATTCTTTGTGCGGCAGCGAGTTCGCGGGCCATGTCAGCGCGGCGGCAGGCGCGGTTGAGTGCGAATCTCAACTCCTGAATGTCGAGCGGTTGCTCAAGAAAATCGACAACGCCGTCCTGAAAAAGTTCGAGTGCCGAAGACCTGTGCTGGCCCCATCCGAAGCTGATCAAGGGCGGCGCAACAAGTAGCTCGGATGCGGCGCGCAGTAGATATCGAAACGCGTTCTCCTTGCCGCAATCCAGATTCAAAAGAATTGCATCAATCTCGCCATTGCTGACCTCGACGACCGCCGCTTCTGGAGTGATTGTTTGGTGAATGCAATAGCGCGCTTCGCCAAGGACTTCTTGCAAAACGTTGCCGAAAGCTTCGTCGGAATCAACGAGCAGAATTCGTCTTGGTGTCCCCGGGGGGCTTGAGAATGCCAAAGGAATGTCATCTCCCACAGAAGGGCCTCAAGGCCCTTGCCGTTACTATTTGTTTACAGACGGATTGCCCAATTGAATACGAACTCTTTCAGCCTGGTGAATGGGCAGGAGGGAGCATAGTACAAAAACTAGCCTACCGCAATAAGGGAGGTTACAAAAAGTGAAAAACGGCTCCGGAGCGGCGAATAGAGAAATTACTCAGAGTGTAAACCTTTGCATACAACTTAAGGTGTACTGTATACGGAAGGGTAGAAGCTGAACTGGCCCGAAAACAATCAGCTTTCGGCCGCTTCTATACGGATCTCGCGGAGGAACAAGCTGAAAGTATGCAAAGTCAAAGTGTACCAACGGTTTGCGGCCTACGAGCTTCGTCGGGAATTTTCCTTGTGTGGGGATTCGGGTACCTACCTCCTCGTGGCGGCTCAATTGGTAAACTCTAGCGACACTCTAGGCAAATGATCGCTCCCAGCGAACTAAAGGCCTTGGAGCCGGCTGCAGACGGCTACGTCGGCGATTCCCTCCAATTCGGCTCCGGGCTTCGCGCCTGGCTTCGGGCGGGAACTTCGTTTCTTGCGGTGCTCACCCTGGTGCTCGTCGTCCTGCCATTCATCTTCTCGATGTACCGGCCGGACCTGAACGATCCCGACATCTGGTGGCATATGCGGAACGCCGGCTATCTTTTCGAGAGGCATCAGCTCCCACGCGAGGACATGTACTCGTTTACCGTGGCCGGGCATCTCTGGATCAATCATGAGTGGCTGAGTGAAGTTCCCTACTATCTTGCGTACCGAGCTTTTGGATTGGTGGGGTTGAAATCCCTTGCTTTCTTTCTACTGAGCGGCATATTTCTTCTCCTGCTTTATCTCTGCTTTCAAGAGAGCGGAAATTTCAAAGCCTCGGTCACCTGTTGTTACTACGCCATTTTTCTGGCTACAGTGTCCTTTGGTCCGCGGACCATACTATTTGGCTACATATACGTCGTCCTGCTGCTCATCATCCTGCAACGTCTTCGACTCCGGGGAACGGCTCCCCTATGGACACTTCCACCATTGTTCTGCCTCTGGGTCAATACTCATGGCTCCTGGTCGTTGGGATTAATCCTATTCCTTCTAATTGCGATATCGGGATCGGTAGAAGGATCCTGGGGACGGGTCGACGCTGTGCGTTGGACACCCGATCAGGTTCGTAAACTGCTGGTGAGCGGAATCGCATCGGTGGCAGCCCTGTTCGTCAATCCGTATGGCTGGCGGTTGGTTTATTACCCTTTCGATCTGGCATTCAAGCAGAAGCTGAATATTGCGCATGTGCTGGAGTGGGTCTCAATCGACTTTCACGAGCTGCGCGGAAAGATGGTGCTGGCCCTGGTAATGGGTCTGTTATTGGGTGCGCTGCTACGCAACCGCCGCTGGACCCTTAGTGAATTGTTGATTCTATTGTTCGCCCTCTACAGCGGGTTGACCTACATACGTTTTCTCGTGCTCTTGGGACTCGTGGCAGCTCCCACGTTGGCCAAGATGTTGGATTTTTTTCCCCTTTACCGCCCGCAAGACGACACGCCCAAAATCAATACCGCCGTCATTCTGCTTGCTTTGGCCCTTATGGTCTATTTCTGGCCGCGCGAAGCAAAGATTCGCCAATCCATTGAAGAGACGTATCCAGCGGGGGGCGTATCCTACGTAAAAGCACACCCGCCCGAGGGAAACCTGTTGAACTTTTATTTATGGGGCGGCTACCTGGGTTGGCATGATCCTGATCTGAAGGTTTTCGTCGATAGCCGAGTGGATATTTTCGAGTACGCCGGTGTGCTGAAGGATTATCTGGATCTTATGGGGGCGGACACAATCGGGCGCCGCCCGGATCAAATCCTCGAAAAGTACAACATCCGTTACGTCCTTTTTCCTCGGAGTGACAGCAACAATCCGCTTCATACCGCCGGTGGGCTTGTATATGTATTGGAGCATGATCCTCGCTGGAAGACCTTGTACCGCGACAAGGTTTGCGTCCTTCTGGTGAAGCTATAGCAAGCGGTCCTATGAGAGCGTCATATGTTTTCGCGCCACAGGGCTGACAAGTTGATATTTTCATTAATCGCCGTCGGACTGATCAGCGCGGTTTCATACCGACCGAAATACCGGCTGCGCGCCGAAATGCCAGTGGAGTTCTTTTCTGAGGCAGGCGTATCGAAGGCTGCGAGAGCGGGCGTTTCTGTGAACGAGACTGTCGCAAAGGCTTATTGGGAAAGCGCGGAAACAGAGATCCAGTGGAAGTTCCCCCACGGACGTGTTTTGCCTCTCCGACCTCCTCCCGAGTTTCGCGTGCAGCTACAAGCACTCGGTCGGCCCGCACTCGAGGAGGCGGTCCGGCAGCAGTACTGGTCTCGCCTGCGGCTGGTATGGAATTCGCCAGACACATGGAAAACCGAATATGGGTGGAACTGGACCTGGATTGGTGATCCGTTAACCTCCACCAGCGAATGGATCAGAGATACATCAGAACGGATATTCAGTTTGCCCAAATAGCACCCCTTGCCGTGACCTCTTTACGGATGACTCTGGCCCAATGCTGCTGATCATTGAAACTGCGCTGGTTGGGGCGGCAGTTTTAGCTGCAGTATTTCTCCCCGAACTTGGGTCGCCATGGTTTCGCTCGCTGGAGCTCGTTTTCGCTCGCCTGGCCCGCAATCGACGCCTCTCGGTTCTTGTGGTCGGGGCAGCAACCCTGGCCTTACGGCTGGTAGTGCTCCCTGTCCTTCCTCTACCCGAGCCTGCGGTTCACGATGAGTTCAGCTATCTCCTCGCTGCTGACACCTTCGCGCACGCACGGCTCGCCAATCCAACTCACCCGATGTGGATCCATTTCGAGACGTTCCATGTAAACCAGAAACCCACCTATGTGTCGATGTACTATCCCGCGCAGGGCTTGTTTCTCGCCTTCGGTCAGGTTGTTATGGGGCATCCTTTCTGGGGGGTTTGGCTTA
>JAFAWX010000182.1 GCA_019241535.1 Acidobacteriota bacterium
CCCGGGGTAGCCGTCGGCAGCATCGCCTACCAGCGCGAGATAGTCAGGTATCGACTTTGGCGAAACCCCGAACTTCGTCACCACCCCCTGCTCATCCAGAATGGCTCCAGTCCGGCGATTCAGCTGGACCACGCGAGTGCCGCATACACATTGGGCAAGGTCTTTATCCGGCGTACAGATCACGACCCGTTCAATGCGCTTGTTGTCAGCCGCCGAGAGGGCGGCGGCAGCCAGCGCATCATCCGCTTCGAATTCGACCATGGGCCATACCACAAACCCGGCCGCCGACAGAACCTCTTCGAGGAGGGGAAATTGCGCCAGCAGATCAGGTGGCACTCCCTCGCTGGTTTTGTAACCCGGCCACAATCGATTGCGAAAGGATTCTATGACGTGATCGGTGGCGATGGCGACGTGGGTAGCGCCACTTTTAACCATGCCCAGAACCGAGGCAAGAACGCCCCGCACGGCGCCTACTTCCCTTCCCTGCTCATCGCGTCGCGACGGCAGCGCGTAGTAGTGCCGAAATAATTCGTAGGTGCCGTCGACCAGATGAACCTGCAAGGCACAACTCCAGCAACACACTAAAGCAGTGCGGCGTATCTATCAACTGCGAACGTAGACCGCGTGTCTGTTGAAGCAATTTGGAATAAAGTTCTGGCATCAAGTCGCAGCCTTAAGTTCCCCGCTGTGACAAATTTCACGCGAGAACTTCTGGTTCGCCATGGAATTTTGTCCTGCTGGTTTTCCTCTTCGCTCTGCCATTTCGCCCCGGCCGGGCACGCTGAGATCGGCAGGCGACCGCAACACCTAGGCGACGGCAGCAAACGAATGCGACCTTCCACGCAGCAGGTGAGACCGTCCCCGATGTCTGCATCCAGGGTTCTGAGGCACGATGACCAGCCACAGCTTGTCGCCACGGCAAGAATCTGCAAAGCAGATTCTGATCGAAGCTGCCTGTCGATTGTGATCCGATTGCCCTCGACGTGAGGGGGATTTTTATGCGAAGATGCTCGGTCTGCCGCAAACAGTAAGTTTGAGCAATGACGGTAGACATCTGTTCACGTTGTAGTCTGCCCGGGCCTGGATTGCCAGAAACACTTAAAGCCCAGTTTTTTAGTTTCGGGGACTATATGCGCGATTTGAGAATTCATGTTGTTCTGCCGGTACAGGTTCGCTGGCCACAAAATGCTAGTTCGTTTGCCCAGCCTGCGTACACCATTGACGTCAGCCAGCGCGGCGCTCGTTTGGCCGGGGTCCAGGGTGTGGACGATTCCGGTCTCCTGATAACCATACGACGAAGACTCAGCGAGGCACAATTTAGAGTGGTGTGGGTTGGAAAAGTACCCGGCCCGCAGCAGGGTCAAATTGGGGTCGAATGCGTCGACGCCGGCAAGGTTATCTGGGACGTCGATTTTAGGAAAGTACGCGAGGATTTTGAGCCTATCGGAGCTGGGCTCGGCATCAACCCATCCCGGCAGTTCTCGGCGAACCCGGCGATACCCGCCTCTTACGACTGCAACGGCATCGCCAAGATGTGGGTCGATGATCAGGGTTCTTTCGGGATTGAAGCAAGGCTGCTTGCGCTCGGTTTCGCCCGCTGCCAGCTTGAACCCGCCCGCGATGTGCCGCGGGATCCCATTCTGCTGGAATTGCACGTCGATGGGATGGAACTTACCGTAAAAGGCAAAGCCTGTGAGCAGCAGCCTGGTCCAGGTACTTGGATCGAGTTTACGCACATTCGTCGTGGTGATCACTATCCCCTGCAGGCACTGCTAAAACGTCTCCGTTCCCGCCACTAATTGCCTTCGGGAATTTTGGAGCAACCCGAGCAGTCGTCCAATTCGACAGTCCGACACTCCTGCTTCGGCCAGTCAGCGATTACTGTGCTTGACCTTTGACTTCCAGCCCAACGGTTACAGGCTCTTTTGTCAATTGCCCATCCACCATCCTCCAGATGCCGAGGGGATTCGTGTCCTTGAGTTCCGGAGGTAGGACTGCAGGTGGGAAGCCCTGATAACAGAGTGGTCGGCAAAATCGGTAAATGGCCAGGCTTCCTACAGATGTGGTACGCCCGTCGGAAGTGGCGGGAAAGGGCCCGCCATGCACCGTTGCATGTCCGACCTCGACGCCGGTCGGGAATCCGTTGAAGACAAGCCGGCCGACTTTATTTTCAAGCACGCGAATCAGCTCGGCGAAACGCTCGAGATCCTCCTCCGTGCCGTGGATCGTGGCGGTCAAGTGGCCTTCCAGGGTGCGGGCAATTTCGAACAGTTCATCACGGCTTGAATGACGCACGAGTAAAGTGACAGGACCAAAAATTTCTATCCCTAGCTGCGGGTCATCTAGAAAAGCCTTGGCATCGGTCATAAAAATTGCCGCGCCCACGGCCGAATCGCTGTCGGGTGAAAACTCGGCGAGGGCTTTGAGCCCGGATTTCTTCCTACGACTCTCGATACCTGACTTGTAGGACGAGCGAATTGCTTCCGTCAGCAGGTGAAAGGAGGCCGGCGGCCGCAGACGTTCGCCGAGTAGCGTGCTGAATCTGCCTGCCGCCTCGCCCTCAGGGATAAAGACCATCCCGGGTTTGGTGCAAAACTGCCCGCCGCCAAGAGTAAACGAGGAATGCAGACCGGCGGCGATTTGCTCCGCCTTCTCCTCGAGTGCCCCGGGCAGGATGAATACCGGGTTGGTGCTGCTCATCTCGGCAAAAAAAGGAATTGGCTCAGGCCGGGCAGCCGCCATTTGCATGAGGGTTATACCCGCAGCCCGGGAGCCGGTGAATCCACCCGCCTTGACGAGTGGATGCTTTACCAGTGCGGTACCCACATGGTTACCGCCATCAAACAACAGCGAAAAAACTCCTTCCGGTAAATCGCAGTCCTGAACCGCCCGCCCGATGGCCTGGCCCACCAGTTCGCTCGTGCCGGGGTGTGCAGGATGGGCTTTGACGATGACCGGGTTACCGGATGCAAGAGCCGAAGCCGTATCGCCACCGGCAACCGAAAATGCCAAAGGGAAATTGCTGGCTGCAAAAACCACCACCGGACCGAGCGGGCGCAGCATGGATCTAATGTCCGGCTTGGCAGCAGGCTTGCGCTCGGGATCCGGGCGGTCGATGCGGGCCATAAGCCAGGAACCTTCTTCGACGACTCCGGCGAAAAGCCGGAGCTGGTTACAGGTGCGTGCCGTCTCCCCCTCGAGGCGCGCTCTGGGCAGGGCGGTTTCCCGCGAGGCGCGTTCGACTACCACGGCGGCAATGTTCTCAAGGTTAGAGGCTATGCGGCGAAGCAGTTTTCCCTTCTCGCGACCTGGTAGCCGACCATAGGCTTCGAAGGCTTGGGCAGACAAGCGTACGGCCTGCTCGATTTCATCCGAACCGGCAGAAGCGAACTCTGGATCGAGCGCCTGCCCGCTCACCGGATCACGTGCGGTGAAGGTTCGAGAAGTGTCGCTACCTCGGCGGAAGCCAATAATAGATCGCCCGCTTAGAGTCACCGCTGTCCCTCCATTGATACTGCCGGCACTGCACGGCCACTTACCAGTTCCGACCGCCAGCGCAGTGCCTCACGGATCGTATTTCGAGCCCGAGCCAGCTTCTCGCCTACGAGCTCCAGCCGTGGCGGGCGGACTCGCGGGTTTCCTCTTCCAAGTTCCGTCTGGACTAGTTTAATGAGCTGCACGAATTCAGTAAGGGTATCCATCCGGAGCAAGGGCAAGAACCAGCGGTAGAGCTCAAAGGCTTTCTTATGCTCGCAATCGACGCCATAACTGAACAGGTCGACCGATTCCCGCGGCAGGGCATTGGCCAAACCCGCAATCCAACCCGTTGCGCCAACTCCAACTCCCTCGAGGATGGCATCGTCCACCCCGACAAACACCTGCAAACGCTCGCCGAGCAAAGCGCGAATGGCGGCAACCCGCCTGGCATCGCCGCTTGATTCCTTTACTGATCCCAGGTTTTCGTGCTCAGCCGCCAGTTCCTGAATCTGTTCGGGAATGAAATCGGTACCGTAAGCGACCGGGTTGTTGTAAAGCATACAGGCGAGAGGTGTGGCACGGAAAATTGCGGCCACATGGTTTTTCATCTCCCTCCAGTCGCCGCGATAAACATAAGGAGGCAGAACCATCAGCGCGTCGCAGCCAACGCTGGCTGCGGCCTTGGCCAATGCCACCGCCTCGGCCGTTGAAAGGGCGGAAATAGCCGCCACGACCGGCGCACGTTCCGAGACCGAGCGGACCGAGCGGCGGAGAATTTCCACTTTCTCATCAAAAGATAAAGTCGCTCCTTCTCCCAAGGAACCCAGCAGCACGATTCCGCTGCTGCCGTTATCGAGCAGCCAGCGACAATGTTCTGCCATAAAGCCGTGGTCGACTTCGAGGTTCTGGTCAAAGCAAGTCGTCATTGCCGGCATCACGCCTTTCCAGTTCACGGTTTCCTCACCTTTCTTGATTGTCGTCCACGTTGCAGCCCGAGAAACTGTGCGCGAGAGTCCCGACGGTGACCGGAAAAAGCGGGGGGCGCACGGAATCGGGCGACCAACCTAGCAGGAACTTAGTCACCGGTCCGCAGATGCGTCCCTGGCAAGGACCCATCCCGCAACGTGTCATCAGTTTCGCCATGCGCCAGGAAACCTCTCTCTCAAGCTGCGCGTAGCTGACATCCTCGCATCGGCAAACGATCGTCTCGGCTTCGACCAGATTCTTCAGCTCCGGACGCAGGGCGAAGGTGCGGTCCATTGCTCGTGCGAACGCGCCGAGCATTCGCCGTCGGCGGAAAAATTTCCTGGCAGCCTTTTCGCGCCCTGCGGCGGCCAAGCCCGCGACCTTTCCTTCAACAACCGAGAGCTCGAGCCCGCCAATTCCCGTCGGCTCGCCTGCACAAAAAATCCCTGGCCGCGAAGTCCGCTGAAACTCGTCGACCTCGACGTACCCGTTCACCAGGCGACAGCCCAGCAGAGTTGCAAGTTCGGTGTTTGGAACCAGATGAAATCCACAGGCCAGATACTCGCAGGCAATCCTTTTCACCTTGCCTTCATGCCAAATGTCTATCCCCTCGACCGCCACCGTGCCATGTGCCGCAACGACCCAGCAATTGAGGGCCAGGGGGATTCCGGTCAACGCCTTCCGCAGAGAGAGCGCCTGCAGGAGTTTTTCCGGTTGGCGAAGGAGAGCCGCACCAAAACTTGCCAATGCGGAACGCGAGGCCTGCTCGCAAATCATCGCAATCTCGGCGCCGTGCGCACGCAAGTACGCGGCAACCGCCAGCAGCAGCGGACCGGTACCAGCCAGCACGAGACGTTTACCTCGGACCGGCAGCCCCGATTTTACGAGCGCCTGCAGCCCGCCGGCACCGATCACACGCGGCAGGGTCCAGCCGGGAAAAGGCAGAAATTGTTCCCGGGCGCCGGTCGCCAGGATCAGTTTGCCAAAGCCCAGGTAAGAAGCACCGCCGTCGCCCTCCGCAAGCAGAACTCCAGGTGCGACCTGGTCTACGACCTGTGTCCCGGCGAGCAGTTGAACGCCGGCTTCGCGCAATTTTTGAATCAGGCCGGCAACTTCGGGCGCGGTCTTTGCCAGCTCGGCCCGCCAAACCTGGCCGCCCATCTCGGGATTATCGTCAGCAACGGCGACGCGCATGCCACATTCCGCCGCCGAGAGAGCGGCCCACATGCCCGCCGGCCCGCCTCCCACAACTAAAGTGTCGACCTCTGTTTTAGCCGCGCTTGTCATACGTCCTGCCGCAGGTCGGTCGATATCTTCATTCCCGCAGCACAAAGAATCTGGCAGCTCCGGCGGTGCGCGATTCCGTCGATCTCTGCCCGACACTCAAAACAAATGCCCATGCCACATAATGGACCCCGCGGCTCTCCCCTAACCGAGGTGCGGCAGAAAATATTTGAGATGAGGATAGCAACCGCGGCCGTTGTGCCGACCGGCACCCTGACGGGCGTGCCATTGACAGTGATTTCGATCTGTTCAGGCATGGGCATTTTCGAGGCTCACGGTTCGCGACGGCAAGTAGGGCGCTGCCGGTATCTCGGGATTTCTACCAGTTAACTGGTCAACCATCAGCTTGGCAGTAGCGAGGGAGGTGGTGATCCCCAGTCCTTCATGACCGGTGGCCAGATAGATGGTCGAGTCTTCAACCGATGGACCAATCAGGGGAAGCTTATCGGGTGTTGCGGCGCGAAATCCTGTCCACACCCGAATGGCTGAGGTTCGTCCCAGCTCGGGCATATACTGCTGTGCCCGGGCGAGCATCGCACGGAGGACAGCGTGGTCGACTTCCTTGGTGTCCGCGCCAAACTGCCGCGAGGATCCAATCAGCAATTGTCCGGTTTTCCTCGGCTGGATATTAAATGCCACTGAATCGGAAGTAAACGACGCGACGCTCTTCAGGTAACCAAGCTCCACTAGTTCGTGCCGCAGGAATCCCGGATGGCGGTCGGTGATCAGCAGATGCCCCTTGCGTTTGGTCACATTTACGCCAACCGTCAACGCTGGCGCCCAGGTTCCGGCTGCGTTCACAATTACGGCGGCCGAGAACTCGCTTCCGTCGGCGAGCTGCACGCGACCTCTACCCATTTTTTCAACCGGCCGGCCAAGATGAAGCCGCGCACCTTTCTCCCGTGCCCGCTCGAGCAAGAATCGCGCAGCGGCAGGGGGATAGAGCACGCTGTCCTGCGGAACGAGCAGGCCCCCGGCCATTCCCTTACGCAGCTTCGGTTCCAGCCGCTCTAAATCGGCAGTTGTCAACAGCTGAGCCGGAACTCCGCCACGGCCATAGTTTGCCGCTTTGCGACGCGCTTCTGTCATTTCTTCCTCGTCGCTCGCAACCCAGATGGTGCCACACTGATCGTATTCAGCATCGGCAGGAAGCTCCGAGCGGAGCTTATACCAGAGCACCTGCGAGTACCTGGTCAGCGCGAACTGCGCCTCGGAGTCATCCATTACAACAATGTGGCCCATGGCTGCCGACGTGGCTCCGCCGGGAGCCGCATCCTGGTCGATTACCGCTACCCGCAACCCTTCATGCGCGCACTCACAGGCGCAGGCCGAGCCCACAATACCGGCACCTACAATCACTACGTCGCAGCTTGTGTCGCTCATCCTCTTATGCCGCAACAAAATGGATCCCGCGGATCGAGCAGCAGGTCAGCTTCGCCATTCACATAGGCCGAGCCCGTTATGCTCGGATAGACTTGCCCGTTCTGCAGCTTGATTCGGCCCTCAAAGACCGTACCTACAATGCCCTCTTGTCTCCAGGTTTGCCCCTCGCCAAACTGGCCGTCTGCATAGAGACATGCAAGCTTGGCGCTGGTTCCGGTGCCGCAGGGAGAACGATCGTAGGCCTTGCCCGGGCAGAGCACAAAGTTTTTGCTATTTACGCCTGGAACCGCAGACGGGGCAAATAACTCGATGTGATCGATTTCTTGGCCGCGGTCGCCGCTAATTCCCGCATTTTTCAGTGCCTGCCGCACCGCCCAGGCATAGCTTGTCAGCCTCTCCACATTCTTCATGGAAAGATCAAAACCGTGGTCTTCAATTAAGAAAAACCAATTCCCACCCCATGCCACATCACCGCACACGGTGCCGAATCCGGGCACGGCGACGGAAACCTTCGCGGCCTTGCGGTAACTGTGAACATTGCTTACCGTCACTTCTCCGCTTGGGTGGAGGGTGGTCGTGACTGCTCCGGCCGGGGTCTCCAGTTGATGACCGCCGACACCCAGTCGCCCCAGGTGTTTCAGTGAAACCACCAGGCCGATGGTTCCATGGCCACACATTCCCAGGTAACCGACATTGTTGAAGAAGATCACTGCCGCTGCCGAAGACCGGTCGAGCGGTTCGCAGAGGAGCGCGCCCACGATCACATCCGAGCCCCTAGGCTCATTCACCACGGCTGAGCGAAACCAGTCGTATTCGGCGCGAAAACGCGTCACACGTTCGGCTAGCGTGCCATTGCCCAGTTCTGGGCCCCCGCTGATTACAACTCGTGTCGGTTCACCGCCGGTATGGGAATCAACGACCCGAACGTGTTGGATGGTCTTGCTCGCGCTGGGCAATCGGTCGAGCGGCATCGAGTTCGCTTGTCCTTCTTTCAAATTGTAATTTAGCTCCCGGACGAACCGGGCAAGGGCTGGGCCGATGTCGGCATCTGGCGCGCAAAAATCGAAATAGACGGAATTGCTCACTCCTAGGCGGTTTAAAATCCTGTCGTCTGGCAGCGATCAAGTTTCCTGATTCTTATCCGAAGGAGAGGCCTGGTTGCGTATCCTCCCCGTTTGTGCTGTCCTGCGATCCTGCTTCCTGCTGGTCACTCTTATGTCGAACGCACCGAGCTCAGACGCAACGAAGGCAGGTAGTGCCAGTGTCGGGCAGCAGCGGCAACAACTGCTTTCGCTTTTTGACCAGTATTGGCAATACGAACTGCGTACCCACCCGCAGTTGGCTACCGCCCTCGGAGACAACCGCTATAACGACCGGCTCGACGATCAATCGCAGGCGGGCATTGAGTCCGAACTCAGGGAAAAGCGCAAGTTTCTTGCTCGCTTCGAATCGATCCGTCCTTCAGATTTATCGTCAGCGGATGCCCTCAGCCGCGAACTGATGATTCGCGACCTGAAGGTCGAGCTCGAGGGAGCACGCTTTAAGGCCTGGGCCATGCCGGTAAATCAGCGCGAAGGGCCCCACGTTGATTTTCCAGATCTGGTCTCGATCACTCCCTTCGGCAACCTGCGCGATTACGACAACTATCTTGCTCGCCTGCACGAGATGCCTCTTGTCTTTGACCAGGTAATCACGAACATGAGGGAGGGAATGGGCGAAGGCTTGATGCCCCCCCGCAATGTTCTCCAGCAAGTTGCTCCTGAAGCCGAAGACGTGGCCCGCCGGAGGGGAGAGAACAGTCCGTTCTATAAACCTCTCGAGAAATTTCCCGGCACCATCGGCGCCGCCGATCAGAAGCGCTTGCGGCAGGCAGTGCTAAGGGTCATTGACGGCGAGATTATCCCCGCCTACCAACGATTCACCGCCTTTGTGCGAAGCGACTATGCTCCGCACGGTCGGGTTGACCCAGGCATCTGGGCACTTCCCGAAGGTGAGGCGCGGTATCGTTATCAAATTCGCCGCCTGACCACTACTGACCTGTCGCCCGAGGAAATCCATCAGATTGGTCTCAAGGAAGTACAGGCGACCGCTAAGGAATTACTTGCGGTTGCCCAGAAATTCGGTTTCAACGATCTCGCGAGCTTCAACCAGCATGTCAAGCATGATCGCCAGCTCTATGCGCAGTCCGGAGAACAGCTTCTGCGACTGTACGGCAAGTATGTCGCGGACATGATGCCCGAATTGCCCGCCCTTTTCGGCCACCTTCCAAAGAGCAGCTTGGTTGCGATCCCGATGGATGCGGCGCGGGCAAGAAATGGCGTTCCTGCCGATTACACGGCGGGCACGGCCGACGGCTCGCGTCCGGGGCATATTAATGTTAATCAGTGGGACCCGGAGCATCGCCTGCTGCTCAATGTAGAGGCTATTGCCTACCACGAAGGAGTTCCCGGACATCACCTGCAGATCTCCCTGGCCCAAGAGTTGCGCGATCTGCCCGACTTTCGCCGCTTTGCTGGTTATACCGCCTTTACAGAGGGATGGGCATTTTATGCCGAGCGCCTGGGCAAAGAGGTAGGCCGCTACCAGGATCCCTACAGCGACTATGGGCGGCTCGAGAACGAAATGTGGCGCGATATTCGTTTAGTCGTCGACACGGGCGTGCACGCCAAGCACTGGTCGCGCGCTCAAATGGTGGAACTTTTCCATCAGTACACGGCCATGGACGAACCCAACGTGGAGACTGAGGTGGACCGTTACATCGCGTGGCCGGCGCAGGCGCTCGCCTACAAGCTTGGCCAACGGGAATTCCTCAGCCTGCGGGACGAAGCTCGCAAAAAACTGGGCGGCAGGTTCGATATCCGCACTTTCCACGACGCGGTGCTCGACAATGGCGCCTTACCTCTCGACATCCTCCGTTCGCACGTAGAATCCTGGATGAGAGAGCAGGCACGCTAACCCCGCGGTTCGTTTGCGCTTAGGCCGCGGCTTGCTGTTTCAGGAGCGCATTGATCTCCTCGGCTTCGCTCTCGCTGAGGCGCAAATGCGCCGCATTGATGATCCCACATACTTGCTCGGCACTTCGCGCTCCGACAATTGCCGCCGTCACCGCCGGATGCCGCAGCACCCATGCTACCGCCACTTCTCCGGGAGATCGGCCATGCCGGGTGCCGATTTGGCGCAGATACTCGACTACTCGCAGGTTGCGCGACAGGAGCGGCTCGCGGAAGTTCGGAAGATTTCTGCGCCAGTCCTCCGGGGCGAAACGCGCTACCCGTTCCTTTGTCATTGCGCCCGTCAGCAGCCCGGCTGACATGGGGGAATAGGCGAGCACACCGATGTTCTGACTGTGCGCGTAGGGCAGGATTTCCGGTTCAATTTCACGGGTCAAAATCGAGTAGGGAGGCTGCAGAGAGGTGATCGGGGCAATCGCCTGTGCTCTCGTCATCTGGGGGACGCTGAAGTTTGAGACCCCGATATAACGCACTTTGCCTTCCTCCTTGAGGCGGGCCATCTCCGTCCAGCCTTCTTCAATTTCCTCATCCGGATCCGGCCAGTGAATCTGATAGAGATCGATTGAATCCACCTTCAGCCGGCGCAGACTGTCTTCGCACTCCCGACGGATCGACTGCGCTTTTAGCGACGCCCCCACATTGCGGTTGCTGTCCCAGACGCGGCCACACTTCGTGAATACGTACGGACGCGGACTTCTTCCCGCCAGCGCCTGCGCGACGATTTCCTCCGAGTGCCCCAGACCGTAGAGCGCCGCCGTATCAATCCAATTCATACCCCGGTCAAGCGCCGCCTGGATTGCGGGAACCGAGTCGGCCTCCTTCTGCGGTCCCATGCTGCCCATCCATCCGCCGCCACCAACTGCCCATGCGCCGAATCCCAGAACCGAGATCTGCATCTCACTGTTTCCCAAGCGCCGGCTCTCCATGCTCTGTTCTCCTTACCGTCCGGAAATCTGCAATACGATCTTTCAGCCGTAAACGGTTCCAATTTTGCCCGCTACCGGGGCAATATTGCCAAATCGTGGGCGCCAGGTCCGTTTCGGTTGGTCGCACGAATCCACTTCCCGCGGCTTTGTGATTACGGCCGTCATCTGCAGACAATGAATATATCGTGCAGCTAGGGTTTTTTGAGCACGATCGCAAACGGGCATGGATGTTCCTGCCTAGCGGCACTGGAGCCTCTTTCCCTGGCGGCAATGGCCCAGTTTGAGTCACTACTCTGCCGCCACCGACCCCGCGCCAGTTCGGTCTGAGAAGAGAAGAACCGCTCGGGATGTATGGGTGCGCTGGCCGAGGGGCTTAAAAGAAAGGCCAAAATCGGTTCCGACCGAACAAGTGCCCGGAGGAAAGGTGGGCGCCAGAGTCGTTTCCGGTAGCGATCCTCTATAGGCTAATTCATAATTCAGGGGCTGCAGAACCTGCATTACCGACAGCTCCCGTCCATTAATCGGTCTCTAAATAGAACCCCTCGCGAGTGTGAACGGTGTCATCTTTCTGGTTGGTTTTTAGAACCAGTTTGTGGTATCCCGGGCTGTCGCCTTTGCCCGGGGTGAAACCCAGGTTGTACTGGTTGCGCAGGTCCTCCTCGATGCTGCTGTAAATCTGGGCAATGGGTTCTTTTTTGGAGACCTCAAACATGCGGCCACCGGTCTCCCTGGCGATGCGCTCCAAAATCTTCTTTCCATCGACCGTTGTCTGCTCGGGATATGGTGCGCCCCTGCCACCTCGCCGGTGTCCCCCCATCGGCCCCCCCATCGGTCCACCCATGCCGCCCGGGAAACGAAAGCCACCGGGGTTTCCAGAACTCTCCTCCCCTTTGAAGAAGATTCCGTACACCACCGTGTCGGCCCGCTGCGCCGCCTCGATCGCCTGCTCTAGGGTTTCTTTGCTGCCCCGGTCGACCCCGTCGGTAAGCACAATCAGCGCCTTGCGGCCTGGCTGCTTTTTCATCAGCTCATCGGAGGCAAGAAAGATGGCGTCGTAAAGAGTCGTGCCTGCTCGATGCATGCCGTGCCGCCGGTGTTGACCCCCGGGCTCGTCTCGGCGCGGTCCTGATCCGCCGCTGCCGGGTCCAGAGCGGTCTTGCTCGTAGGGGGAGGGAGTATGCAGAGAGTCAAGCGCAGATTCCAGTTTCTCGCGAGAGGCGGTCAAGTCCTGAACTAATTCGACTTCGCGATCGAAGTGAATTACGAAGGCGCTGTCATTCTGACGTAAGACTTGGGCCAGAAAGCTCTTGCTCGAGGTCCTTTCCTCCTCTAGGGTGTTGCGCTGGCTCAAGCTGGTATCGACCAGCAATCCGACCTTAAGCGGCAAATCGGTTTCCCGCGAGAAGTACTGAATAGGCACGGGGTGATTGTCTTCTTCGAGCGTAAAATCCGATACCTTGAGGTCAGGAACAATCTTCTTGTGCTTATCCCGAACGGTCGCGAGCAGGTTCACGACCCTTACTTTCGAGGAGAGCGTCGCCACAGTTGAGCTTTCGCCGTCCACTCCGGCCAATAGAGTGGCGCGCGCAGTTGCGAGCACGGCAACCAGCAATAAGGCACCGGCCACGGAAGGTCTGGATGCATTGCTGCGGCCGGACCTACGCCCGGCAACAAGCCATTGTCGGGCAAGATTTTGCTCCCGAGTCCGATGCCTTCTGCCGGGAGCTGGCTTGAACTTCGAATACAAATTTCCCAACTGGAGCGGTTTTCTGAGCTGAGCCATCCCGCTCAGTAGGATGCGTCAGGAGCGCAGAAACAATGGACGCACAGAGTAAAGATGTGTAAAGCCCACAATTTCTCTGGCGCCATAACTCACTGCGGTCTCATGGTCAGCTGGATGGGAATCCCGACCCTTCATCTCGCACGCCGCGTAATTCGCCGTCAATGGTCTTCAGATCTAGAGCTCGTCTTGATCCACGGAGG
The DNA here is from genome assembly GCA_019241535.1 of Acidobacteriota bacterium. Lineage (GTDB taxonomy): Bacteria > Acidobacteriota > Terriglobia > Terriglobales > Acidobacteriaceae > Gp1-AA145. The sequence goes on from JAFAWX010000182.1 coordinate 13,031, forward strand.
AAAGTTTCAGGGAGACGGCTTTGCGCTCACCTTCGTCCACCTCGACACTCTGGCCGGCTGCCTCATGCTCTTTTAAGAATTCCGGGTCGGTGATATCGGCGACCTCCTCGTCGAGTGCCAAGAGCGTGTATTTGCCTGCATTGAGGCCACGCAGCTCGAAACGTCCGCCGGCATCGGTTCGCACCTGCTGGTATGTTTCCCGGCGCTTCCTCCGGCTTCCGTCCGGGATCGCGAGCACTTTAGTATCAGGAACCGGCTTTGAATTTTCGTCGACGACGGTTCCGTCAATCGCGCTGCCGTTCGCACTGGCCACAATTTCAAGCGTCAGAACTCCGGTTCCTGCCGGGAAGCCCGCGTCGGCGACGTCATGGCCGCCCACGAGCACTTCCTTGACTATGTAATCCCGCAAGGCCGCGGATGAGGATGTAACCATGATGTGGTAATTGCCTGGAACCACGTTGGCAATAGTAAACGTTCCATCTTTCCGCGCTTGCCCCGACATCGAACCGGAGTCTTCGCGCTCATCCGGATCGACACTGATGACTACTTGAGACCAATCGAGTTTCTGCCCGTTATCCATGCGGATCAGCCCATGAACTTCGCCGTTCGCCCGGGCCATGAGTTGAACTCCATCGACATCGGCATTGCCGATTATCACCGGCTGGTTCGCCTGGAACGTCTGCCAACTCTGGCCATGGCGCACCGTGCACATCGCCTTATAAGATCCCGGCAGTACGCCAGTAATTTCAAAGCTTCCGTCCGGCGAGAGCAGGCCGTTGAATGCCGGGCTGAGCGACAAACCCACTTCGGACCTCTGAAGTACAACGTTTTCGCCGGACAAAGACGCAGGATTCGGCCAGCCAGAAATTCTTCCCCGCACGGAGAAGGTTCGGCTCGACAGCAGAGTAAAATCGGCCGTTGCCTCATCGCCCGCATGGACCTGGAGCGGGGAGGCAGCGTTGCGATCCAGACTACCGGGATAATAGGTCGGCGCGTAAGCCGACGCTTGCTCGCCGGAGCCGTGAAGCATCGTGTTGTTGATGCCTTGCGCGACGATGAAATACCTACCCGGGGGAAGCCCCGCGACCCGGTACTCACCCAAGTCATTGGTCATTACGTTGCCGTACTGACCAGCCGCTCGCGAAGCTACCGCCATAATCGCAACACCAGGAACCGGATCGCCGTCTGCATCCGTTATCTTTCCTTTGACTACCGCCCCCGGCAGCATGCGAAAGGTCAGACCGGTGAGCTCGTGCCCGGCCGCTAGCGAAAGTAGGGTCGATGAATATCGGGGAGATCTGTGGCGGCTTTCAACAAAACCGTTCCGCTCGAGGCTCACACGGTACTCGCCCGGCGGCACACGCTCAAACCGGAATTGACCCTGGGCGTCGGTTAGCGCGGCCCTCAAATCTTGTCGCTGATTGACCGAAATGAAAGATCCTGCCGAGCTCGGCTCGAGCGACACCAGGACCTTGCGAAGCGGCACACTGCCCGGCTCTTCCACCACCTGGCCCGCTATGACACCGACCGGCTGCCCCGTTTGCGACCCGTTCTGTGCTGCTGAGAGTCCGGCCAGGAACAGCCACAGGGCATAGAGGAAGTGCCGGGGCATATACCAGATTGGACGCGAACGGCAGCTGAATGGTTCCCTGGGGATCAGTTCAGGAAGCAGCGGCGGTAGAGGGTGTCCCTTTGCGCAGGGCGGAAGCCGGCATCGCGAATGATGCGGCGCAACTCCTCTTCCGTTGTGTGATTGCTCACCCCGGCGGCCCGGACCACGTTCTCCTCCAGCATGACCGACCCGACGTCGTTGCCGCCAAAGCGCAGACCGAGTTGGCAGACCTTCAATCCCTGGGTTACCCAGCTCGACTGCACATTGTCGAAATTTGAGAGATACAGGCGCGAGATGGCGAGATTTTTCAAATATTCAACTGCCGTGGCTTCGTCCCATTTCCGTCCGCCAAGCGCGGTGTGTGCCGGCTGAAATGTCCAGGGAATGAAAGCCGTGAAACCGCCGGTTTCTTCCTGCAGCCGGTATAAACGCTCGAGATGGTTCACGCGCTGCTCGTAGTTTTCGCCTACCCCAAACATCATGGTGGCGGTAGTGCGCATCCCCAACCGGTGCGCGGTGCGGTGCACGTTCAGCCAGTCCGCGGTAAGACACTTCAGCCGCGCAATACGGTGGCGCACGTCGTCATCCAGAATCTCTGCGCCCCCTCCCGGAATCGAGTCGAGTCCGGCATCACGCAAGCGGGCTATGGTGTCCGCGATAGTGAGCTCGCTGTACTCGGCTATGGCGATGATTTCCGAGGCGGAATAGCAATGTAAGTGGATTTGAGGAAAGCGCTCTTTGATTGCACCCAGGAGGCGCTCGTGCCAGTCGATCTTCAGATCAGGATGCAGTCCCCCCTGCATCAGCACGCCCGTGCCTCCGAGTTCTACGGTCTCTCGGATCTTCTCGAAGATCGTTTCGAATCTGAGGATGTAGCCCTCCTTCGCCCGCGGCCCTTTGAGCGGTCGATAGAAGGCGCAGAAGGTGCAATACTCGGTACAGAAATTGGTGTAGTTGATATTGCGGTCGATAATATAGGTGACTACACCTTCGGGATGGAAGCGGCGCCGCACGGCATCTGCTTCCATGCCGATTCCGATCAGGTCTGCAGAACGATATAGATCGAGTGCCTGTTCGCGAGTCAGCGACATATGCTGAAACTATATTAGCGGACCTGGCCCAGGTCCTCAAAGGCCAGGCTCCTCGATGGCTTGCCCATAATGTGCAAAGGCGAGTGGGATCTCTCTGTTTCAGAGCTTGACCGACGCGGTCATGCAAGTGCCGGATGCTCAGAACCAGGGATGTCGGCTCATGCGGCGTGCCCATGGGAAACCGCCCGGGCCTTCCCCTGACGGCGGTGGCGGGAACGATAATACTCAACGAGCGTCAGGATCCCGCCGATGACGGCCAGACCGATCAGTATCAGCAACGCATCTTTGTAATAACGTTCAAAAAAGGCTGTGATTTGCCGTCCGTAAATCGAGCCGAGGGCTGCAATCACCGTGTAACGGATTCCGCGACCGAGCGCCAGCGCCGCGGCAAATTTTTTTTTTGGATACTGCAGGGCCCCGGCGGCGAGCAGTACCGGCACCATAGGAAAAGGCGGAGGCAATATGGCGCTCACCAGCACAGTGCGGAATCCCCAGCGGCGAAAACGACGAAAGATCTTTTCAGCTTTATTCTTTTGCAAGCGATGTTCGATAGCTTCTTTACCGCCTCGGCGGCCAAGCGCATAGGTGATATAGCCGCCCAGAAACGCTCCCGCAGTTGCCATCAGGGCATAGTAGGGCCAGAGATCGCGATGCCTTGCCGAAAGCCAGATCGTAAGCACATCCATGCTGCCGGTAAGTGGAACAACCGAATTGTCGGCAATGCCAAGCAGCACCAGTCCCGGCCCACCCAAGCGGACCACCCAGGGCCACACCGCGACCGCTGCTGCCAGTACTACCCGGAGCATAAGATTGCTTTAGAAGCACTTTCAGCTGCAAGAGTGGTACGGTTTCACTCTCAGCGGCTCAAATCAGGGCACCATTGGCGGCCAGGAACCGCACCTCCGGGGCATGCGAAAGAGCTTTGCCTTCAGAACCATAGCGATAAAAAAGCCGCAGTCCCTCGAGGCACTCGCCATCGAGAAAATAGTGAATGTTGGTGGTGAGATACTGGCGGATGTCTTCCTCGCTGATTTTGAGCCTGGCAGCCCAACTGCGGGAAATCTCCGAGAGGTGGGCGGGCATCAGTCCGTGATCGCGAGACTCCTGAAAAATTGCTCCGAGATCCAGATTAGACCCTGCGAGCAGCGGTTCCCGCACCGCCCAGAACGCGAATACAAAAGGTTTGCCGGTGAAGCGAATCCACTCTTCGGCAAGATCCCAGCTGTAATAACGGGAGCGATCGACGCGCAGCGCGGTATCTCCAATTAACATTGCCGCATCATGCGTCTCGAGCATGGCTCCGAGATCGGGCGCGCGCGACTCAAACCGTCTGCCTCCGCCCCAGCACTTTTGAAAAAGAATGCGAGCCAGCGCCGCCGAGGTTATCGAGGAGCTATCAAGCGCCACGCTATGAATCTGAGCCATGGGCTTCGGACTGACCAGCAAGATTGAGCGCACTGCACGTTTGGCGGCAATGGCAATGCCCGGCAGTATGGAAAGGCCGGGAATACTCGCGTAGGCAGCCGAAGGGATGATGCCAATGTCTGCGAGTCCGTCGGCCATTTCTGCCGCGCACCGGGAAGGGACGGTGTAGGTAATTTCAAACTGGTCTTTCGCCCGGCCGTGCTCGAGGCCCCACATCAAGGGGGCGGTGTTAAGATAGGAAATCGCGGATACGCGGGGGCGGGCCATTACGCTAAAAAAACTGCAACCGAGAGGCTATTCGCTTCACAAATTGCGATCCCTTTCACTCGCCGGCGATTGAAGAATTCTAGCAGAGGCAGCGGAGCGGGCTCTTGTGCAGCTAACGTTCTCGGCTCCCCTGGAGCGAGCGGGACCGCTCACCCGGACCTCTCCCAGGCGCTTTTCGGTCCTGGTCTTCCCCGAGGCCATCCCCTGGCAAATCTCGCATTTACCCATTCGGCACACCCCAGCTTGAATCGCACCGACATGATCCTGCATCCTTATTAGAGAACTTCCCGTGATTCCCGATAAGGAAGCCTGGACGGGGATCGACTGCGAACGTGACCTGGAGACGCGGACTCATGACGCATCGTTTCCGGTAACGCTTCCGCTGTTTGGACCGGCTTTCCGCGACCATTTAAGGAACGGAGCTGACATTTTCCTCCGGTTCGTGCTAGTTTCAAAATCATCGTTCCAGAAACTGAGGATCCATTGGCAAAAGGTTTAGTCATTGTCGAATCGCCGACGAAGGCGAAAACCATTCAAAAGTATCTGGGCAAGGGTTACACGGTCGAAGCTTCGCTGGGGCACGTGAAAGATCTGCCCAAAAGCACCCTCGGGGTTGATATTGATAACGACTTCGAGACGGAATACATCGTAATTCCCGGTAAAGAGAAGGTCATAGCTAAGCTGAAAAAGCTTGCCGGCACGGCCGATGCCATCTATCTCGCGCCGGACCCGGACCGCGAAGGAGAAGCCATCGCTGCCCATCTGGCAGAAGAGCTGGGCAACGGCGCGCAGCGAAAAAAGAAGAAAAAGAAAAAGGACCCCGACAGCTCCGAACGAATCCGGCGAGTGGCGTTCAACGAGATCACGCAGCGAGCGGTGCGCGAAGCTTTCGAACATCCACGGGATATCGATCGCAACCTGGTAGACGCGCAGCAGGCCCGCCGCGTGCTCGACCGCCTCGTGGGGTACCAGGTCTCCCCCTTGCTTTGGGATAAGGTACGCCGCGGCCTCTCGGCTGGACGGGTGCAGACGGTTGCCCTGCGGCTCATCGTGGAGCGCGAACGTGAGATCAAAGGGTTTGAGAAAAAAGAGTACTGGACGATCGATGCGCATCTGTCCAAGCCTCCTGCCTTTTATGCACGTTTTGTCGGCAGCGGAGAAGAAAAGCTCGACATTCCGAATGAACAGGACGCGGGGAGGATCTCGCAGGCGCTCGAGAAGGCCGCTTGGAGCGTGCGCAGGGTGGAAAACAAGGAGCGCCGGCGCAATGCCGCGCCTCCCTTCACCACCAGCAAGCTGCAGCAGGATGCAGCCCGCAAACTGCGCTTCAGCGTTAAACGCACGATGATGATCGCCCAGCGCCTGTACGAAGGGGTGGAATTGGGCGACGAAGGTTCGGTCGGTCTGATCACCTACATGCGCACGGATTCGACGCGTGTCTCCAACGAAGCGCTGGCCGAGGTGCGCGAGTATATCGCTTCCGAGTATGGTCCGGCTTACCTTCCGGAGACGGCGAACGTCTACAAGGAGAAAAAGGAGGCACAGGCCGCCCATGAGGCCATCCGCCCCACCTCCACGCTGCGCCACCCCGAAGCGGTGAAGCCGTTTCTCAAGGAAGACGAGCACAAGGTTTACAAGCTGATCTGGCAGCGCTTTGTGGCCTCCCAGATCACCCCTGCAGTGTTCGATCAAACCACGGTCGACATCGATGCCAGGTCGGCAGAAACTTTCTGGTTCCGGGTAACCGGCTCGGTACAGAAATTTGATGGTTTCTTGAAGGTCTACGACGAATCGTCCGACGGCAAGGATCAGGAAGCTGAGGAACTGAAGCACAAGCTGCCGCCGCTTGAAGCCGGCCAGAAGCTGACCCTTAAGTCTCTCAAGCCGGAGCAGCACTTCACCGAACCTCCACCCCGCTACAACGAAGCTTCCCTGGTTAAAGAGCTCGAGGAGCGCGGCATCGGCCGCCCCTCGACTTATGCGACGATTCTCGGCACTATTCAGGAGCGGCAGTACGCACAAAAGATCGGCGGCAAGTTTGTACCCACTGAGATTGGTTTGGTGGTTACGGACCTGCTGGTTGAAAACTTCAGCGATATTTTTGATATGCAGTACACGGCGCGGCTGGAGGAGGAGCTTGACGAGATAGAGGAAGGCAAAGAGGAATGGACCGATGCCTTAACCGGTTTCTACAAGAAATTTGAAAAGGACCTTCGCTATGCCCAGAAGCACATGGAAAACATCAAGCGGATGGAGAAGCCGACCGACGAGAAATGCGAGCTGTGCGGTTCTCCCCTGGTAATCAAATGGGGCAAGCATGGCTCTTTCTATGCCTGCAGTTCCTACGACAAGGATGATCCCAATAGCTGCACCTTCACGAAAGAAAATCCCATTGACTTGCCCGATCTTGACTCCGCCGACCTGCAGGAAACCTCCCAGGAGGAGTATTGCGAGAACTGCGGGCGGGTAATGGTGCTCAAGCGCGGACGCTTCGGGCAGTTTATGGCCTGCACCGGCTACCCCGACTGCAAAACCACCCGCCGGCTGGACCAGGGAAAGAAGGTCCCCGACATACCTCTCGACGAGCCCTGTCCCAAGTGCGGGCGCCCTCTCATGATTCGCCACGGCCGCTACGGGGAGTTCACCGCCTGTAGCGGCTATCCGGAGTGCAAGTACGTGAAGCAGAACTTCATCGGCGTGAAGTGTCCCCTGTGCAAGGATGGTGAACTGGTCGAGAAACGGGCGCGCAAGGGCAACACTTTTTACGGCTGCAGCAACTACCCAAAATGCAAATTCACTTCCGCCAGCCGACCCCTTGCCGAGCCTTGTCCCAGTTGCGGTCACCAATACCTGGTCGAGAAGACGCTGAAAAGCGGTCCCGTCATTGCCTGCCCCAACAAAGAATGCGATTACGAGCGCGCGCCCGAGGCGGCGCCGGTCGGATAGAAGTTCGTTCGAATATATTCAACGAGGAAACCATGGCGAAGAATCCCACTCCGGAAGATGCTCAGATCATTATGCGGCTTTACGATCTGCGTCGCGAAGCCGAAATGCGCAAGGCCAGGCAGTGGTTTGCCCGCTTTTGGCCGCACGCCCCGCAGGACGTAATCCAGGTGCTCGAGGCCATCAATCCGCAGGAAAATGCCTGGTTTCGCCAGGTGACCGGCTATTGGGAGATGGCGGCTTCTTTTGTCATGCGCGGTGTATTGAATGAAGACCTATTCTTTGACAGCAGCGCGGAGATGTGGTTCGTGCTCGCAAAAATACATCCCTTTCTCAAGGAAATTCGCGAAAAAACACAGCTGCCCACCTACTTGTCGCGGATAGAACAGCTGGCAACCCGCACCGAGGAGGGCCGGGGGCGCCTCGAGCTGATGCTCAAACGGGCTGAAAGGCAGCGAGCCGCCGCGGCCGCTGAACCCCGCTCTTGAAACTGGCACCCACCCGACAGGCAGCTAGGAAATATACTCCTGGATGTAGGCATCGCCCGTCTCCCGCAGGCTTTTAAGATTCCCGTCAAAGATGATGTGCCCGTCGCGCAGGATTGCAAAAGACATGGGCACGCCGGCGCGGGCGCCTGCCGGGAGAGGCCGCATCTGGTTTGCGGCGCGGTCAAAATAGTGGGTGCCCATGGTGAAGGCATCCTGCAGCCGATGGGTCACCAGGAGCGAACTGGTCTGGTAAACGTCGCGCTGCTTCACCAGCAGTTCGATGATGGTATTAGAAGTTACCGGATCGAGACCGCCGGTCGGCGAATCGTAGAGCAGGACTTCAGGATGAGTAATGATTGTGCGGGCAATCGCCACCCGCCGCCGCATGCCGCCCGAAAGCTCCGAAGGATACATATCGACCGTGTGCTCGAGCTCCACAAAGCTGAGCGCCTCGCGCACCCGTTCTTCAATTTCGGCGTCGGGCAGCTGGCCTTCTTCCAGTAATCGAAAGGCGACGTTCTCGCGCACCGTGAGCGAATCAAAGAGCGCACTTTCCTGAAAGACAATTCCCACCCGACGGCGCAACTCGAAGAGCTCGTCTTCTCCGAGGCTGGTAATCTCCTCTCCGAGCACGAAGATTCTGCCGGAATCCGGCTTTAGCAGACCGAGTGCCATTTTGAGTAGGGTGCTCTTACCCGAGCCGGCCACGCCGAAAATGGCCTTGGTTTCGCCGCGATGCAGGCGAAATGAAATGCCTTCGAGGAGTTGTTTCTCTTCAAACGCAATCGACACCTGGGCGAACTCGAGGGTGATCGTTGCAGATGGCCGAGCCGCAGGTTTTCGTTCACCGGCAAAAAGGGGAGGACCTGCCATACACCTCCTTTATTGCCCGAAGAGGGTCATGGTAAGCCGGGTCACAAAAAAGTCCACCATGATGATCAAGATGGACGAGGTGACCATGGCCTGGGTTGTCGCCCGGCCCACTCCCTGCGTTCCCCCGCGCGCGGAAATACCGTAGTAACAGCCGATGGTGGCAATGATGAATCCGAACAGAACCGGCTTGGCCAGTCCCAGAAAGACATCCTGGAAAACCAGAATCTGCCAGGCCGTACTCCAGTATTGGTGCCAGTCAACCCCGAAAAGGAACGCCGAGACAATGCCCCCACCCGCGACCCCGAAGAAATCGGAAATGATGGTGAGGAAAAACAGCATAAACACGGTTGAGACTACTCGCGGTGTGACCAGTTTCTTCATGGGGTCAGTTCCAAGCGCTCGCATGGCGTCGATTTGCTCGGTGACTACCATCGATCCCAGCTCGCTGGCCATGCCGGAAGCATTGCGGCCGGCCGCCATCAGTCCGGTGATCACCGGACCCAGTTCGCGGACCATGCCAAGCGACACCAGCTGGCCGATCAAAGTCAGGGAGCCAAACCTCTTCAAGGTGTCGGCGCTATTTTGCGCCAGCGCACCTCCGGTGAAGAATCCGGTAAGGACCACGATCGGAAGTGACCCAAACCCGATCAGGTCCGCCTGCTGGGTGGTGTCGCCAAAATAATGAGGCGGCGAGAACAGGCTGGAGATCGAGCGGGCAGCAACGATCGTGTAGTCCTGAACAGACTTGACCTGCTGTTTGGCCCAGTCGGCGGGGGAGAGCAGTTCCATGAGATGGAATATAACAGAGCCTCTGTCCTGCCTTTACCAGCCGGCGGGCCCAACCGGTCCCATGGGAGCCGGTGGCTACTCCCGAATTTTCTTCTTGATCTCGATATTCAAACGCTTGATTTTCTGGTTCAGGGTCGACAGGGGAATGTGGAAG
>JAFAWX010000109.1 GCA_019241535.1 Acidobacteriota bacterium
AGAAAAAAGGCGTACTGCGGCGGGGCTTTGGATTTAGTGCCTGCTTGGATCGTGAACCAGATTGCCTATTCTTCACGTAGATCTTTTCACGTGGATCGAAGAAGTGAGGCCGAAGCGCAAGAAGAATTCTGGGTGTGAGGACGCGCCGCGACAAAGATCCGAGGCCCTCGGCGAAGCGTGTTCCGCTGAAATCGATCCGGTTCCGGCCTACAGTGATCTTACCGGAAGCAATGTGAGGTCTTCGACCAACCCGACTTCCTTCGCTAGGAACGGCTCTCCATAATCCACCCCGGCCAGCATGCCGTAGAACCTGGCCATAGCCTCAACTCGGGCGCGAATATCGGCGCGGGCAGGGAAGATGTCACTACCCGCCTGCTGGTCGCTGAACTGCGATCTGTAGGCCATCAGTGCTTCGAATCGTGCCTCGAATTGCCTGCTTATGTCGACCACGAATGTTGGACGAACATCGTAGTAGAGGGTGGCGTAAACGATTTTGAACGGCCTGTGGGGTTCTAGGCAATCTTCGAGCTCTGCAGCCTCGCCGCCCCGAGCTGAATCCAGCGGACCTGACGCGTCCTCCACCCGCAGTTTGGCGAGCCCCGCGAGAAAACAGCCCTCGTATCCCAGACGCGAGGCGGTGTAATGATCCGGATGGCGCCCTTTCCAGTAGGGCAGGATAACCACGCGGGGTCGAGTCTGGCGAATCACACGCGCCACCTTGAGCCGATTCTCCCAGCTGTTTTCAACGCGGGCGTCGGGAATATCGAGAGCCCGGCGCCAGCAGAGGCGCAAAATGCGCGCTGCCTCCTCTGCCTCGAGCGCTCGCTCTTCGGCCGTGCCCCGCGTCCCCATCTCCCCCTGGCTGAGATCGAGAACTCCCGCACGGTGGCCACCTTCAGCCATCTTGAGCAGCGTGCCGCCGCAGGTCTGCTCAATGTCGTCACGATGGGCGGCGATGGCGAGGACAGCGAGATCCTTCATAGAACTGGTCTGTAGACTATACCTGCGTGGGGCGGGCGGAATGGAAGAAGCATCAATCCGCAGCCGGCCGTCGCCATCCGGCCGTGGCGACTCACCGGGGGAGAGCAGGTTGTGCGCGCTTTATTTCCGCCCGGCCACTTCTTCGCGGAGGATTGAGTAGAGCTCAATATCCATAAACTCACCCCATTTGAGCACGTGCTGGCGCATTCGGCCTTCGTGCCGCATGCCAAGTTTTTTCAGAACTTTCCCGGATGCCGGGTTTTGCCTGAAGTGACTGGCAAAGATGCGGTTCAGCCCGAGCTGGTCGAATCCGTAGCGCACGACTGCCTGCGCCGCCTCGGTTGCATATCCCTTTCCCCAATAGGGAACCCCGACCCAATAGCCCAGCTCGGCGCGCTGATGCTGCGTCTCGGGATGCAATCCTATGCCTCCGATCAAGCGCCTCTGGATGCGAAGGACAATGGCAAAGGCGAAATCAGGCCGCGCCCTGTGCCCATCCAGGAATTCTCTAGCGTCGTCGGCGGTATAGGGATGGGGAATGCGCAGCGTGTTGGCGGCAACTTCCCGGGCTCCGATCAAGCGGACCAGTTCCGGGATGTCGGCCTCGGTAAACCGGCGCAGCTCGAGGCGTCTGGTCTGGAGAAGCGGATCTTTCATGGCATCGGCCCGCTCAGCCCTGCACGCCGGAACCGCGGCAGCAGTATTCGTGCGGAGGAGCTTACGAGAGAGTTTCCTGAATGTGGTTGAAAAACGATCGTACGTGGCCATGGGTCTCAGGTCCTGTCCGGCGTCCTATTGCGTCCTCTGGAGCCGGCTGACCAGCTTCTGGGCAAGATTCTCGTCTGATTCCGACCAGAGCAGCCGGGTCACCGCACCTGAATGCTTTTCCGCTCGATGAACAAAGTCCACCAAGGTCTGCACATTGGCCCGAATTCGCGAATCGAGCTCCTGCGTCAGTTGCTGCCCTTCGTAAAGAAATGGCGTATCAAGTCCGAAATCCACCTCGATTTCTCCTTCCACTTTCGACTCGCCGTCCTCAAACTCCTCTCCCCGCACGATGAAATTGACCGCCGTCGGTCGACGCACCCAGGATCCGCTTACGGTCTCAGGTGTCCAAAGATCCCAGTTGGCTTCAAAAACGTAGGCGTAGTCCTCGTGCAGCAGATCGGCGGCCAAGACCACGGCTTCCTGCGGGCTCACCCCGGGGCGAAAACGACGCTCGAGAATGGTGGGCTCATTCCAAGAAATCGGATGCAGAGCAATATTGGTGATTCCCGGCCGATCCATCGACGCGGAGAACTGCTCGATCACTCGCAAGACGCTGGCAAGCATTTTTTCCTGGCTGAAGTCTCGAAACCAGAGACTGAGATGGAGCGAATCGGGCACCTGTCCATTCTAAATGTCCCGCTCCGCTCGCCCATGCGGAAAGAAATCCTGAACGAAGACTCAAGAATTGAGCAGATCTCTCAGGCGCCAGCCGTAGCCATAAACCCGCTAGGCCGCCTGGCCTTTTACCTCCACTCCAGCCCATTTCTCCAGAAGCAGCAGGGTAGCGGCATAGTCGAGGTCGGCATGACCATCTTCAGCCGCCATATCGTAAATGTCTTCGACCGTCTCCAAGCCGGGCAGTTTCACGCGTACCTCGCGGGCAGCCTCGAGCGCCAGGCGGATATCCTTGCGCATGAGACGCAGGGGAAAATTGGCCGAGAAATCCCGCGCCATGACAAACGGCGCCTTGTATTCGACCACTCCCGATCTCACCATCGATGCTTCAATCAACGGCATCAGGTTTTCCGCATCGATGCCTAGCTTTGCGGCTAGGGTCAGCGCTTCGGCAAAGCCTTCGTAAATGAGCGCGATCTGCAGATTCATCGCCAACTTGGCTGACTGTCCTTTGCCGGTCTCTCCCATGCGAAAAATCTTCTTCCCCATGGCGGCATAGAGCGGTTTCAAGCTTTCTATCGCCGATTCTTCCCCGCCCACGATAAATACGAGCGTGGCCGCCTCGGCCCCGGCCTTCGACCCCGTCATGGGAGAATCCACGTATCGCACGCCCTTCTGCGCCAATCTTTCGGCAAAGGCGCGGGTTGCCGAAGGAGAGATTGTGCTCGAGTCTGCGATGATGGTTCCCTCGCGCAGTGACCGCTCCACTCCGCTTGTTCCAAACAGCACGCCTTCAACCGCGGCGGTGTCGGAAACGCAAATCCAGACGACTTCCGCACCCTCGGCAGCCTCAGCGGGAGAAGCGGCAACGGTGGCGCCTTCCGGTTCTTTTCCGGGCGTGCGATTCCATACCGCTACCGAATGTCCGGCTTTTACCAGGTTCGCGGCCATAGGCCGGCCCATGATTCCCAAACCTAAGAATGCAACTCGCATTTTCGTACTCCTGATTGCGATAAGACCACGAGAATTAGAACTGACCGAATGGCTGTGGTCAAGCGGAGGATGGTAGTTGTACCAGTTGGTACAATGCAGCACGTCAGCTCTTTTCTCGCGAATCCCCTCGGGTAGAAGCGGGCTACCAGGGGTGCGCTGCGGAGGATCACGCTCGGCGTGCTCGAGTCGGTTGGCTGATGCTGAAACAGGCGTTGAAAAACCCGGGATTGCGCCGGCGTGCGCGGCAATTTGGGCGGCTGATTCGCCATTCTGCCGTCACCCCCCGAACCGGCCAATCGCACAAACCGGTGCTGGCAGCAGACGGCCAGATGGGTGTGACCTTTATCGGTCATGCCAGCTTCTTTGTGCAAATTGGCGGGGAGAACGTCATCATTGATCCGAACTTTGCCCAGTGGCTGTTCGTTCTGAAGCGCCTGCGACAGCCGGGAGTAAACGTGCGTGATCTCCCTCCTGTCGATCTGGTCCTCATCACCCATGCCCACTTCGATCATCTGCATCGGCCTTCGCTGCGCTCGCTGGTCGAGCATACCCGGCGCTGGCGCGGATCATCGCCCACCGTGGTAGTTCCGGATCATGTCTTCGATCTGGTGTCGGATTTGGGTTTTCGCGACGTAGTCGAGCTGAACTGGTGGAGCAGCTATCGTCATCGCGGTGTGACCATTACCCATGTGCCCTCGCGGCACTGGGGGGCCCGCGTGCTGCGCGATGCGCACCGCGGTTATGGAGGGTACGTGCTGCGCGACGGAAGGCATTCCATCTATCACGCCGGCGACACAGCGTACTTTTCCGGATTTCGCGAGATCGGAAGCCGCCTTGCGCCGCAGCTTGCTCTGCTGCCTATCGGCGCCTATGACCCGCCGGCCTTTCGCAATGTCCACGCCAGCCCGGCCGACGCCATGCGTGCCTTTCTCGACCTCAGATCGCGCTGGATGGTACCTATGCATTACGGTACCTTCCGCCTCTCGCATGAGCCTCTGGATGAACCCTTGCAGCTGCTCGAAGAAGAAGCGGTTTGGGCGGGGATCACCGAGCGCGTTCTGGTGCTCGAAGAAGGAGTGACAAAAATTTTTTGACATCTTTTAACATGGCCTGCTCTAGAATTTCCCCTATGAGGAGGTTTTCATGACCCAGCAAACTAAACCCATCCCTCCGGGATTTCATACTCTTACCCCCCATCTCACGGTGCGCAACGCGGGCGAGGCGCTTGAGTTTTACAAAAAGGCCTTCGGTGCCGAGGTTCTACACGTCTCGCGAATGCCGGACGGCAAGATCATGCACGCTTCTGTCCGCGTCGGCGACTCCATGTTGATGGTGAACGACGAAATGCCGGAGTACGGCGCCCTGTCGCCGCTTTCTACCGGCGGCTCGGGCGTTACCTTGCACATTTATACAGAAAACGTGGACGGCGCTTTTGAGCGAGCCATCTCCGCCGGCGCAACCGTCAAGATGCCGCTCGCCGACCAGTTCTGGGGCGACCGCTACGGCCAGGTTGCCGATCCTTACGGCTTCCGCTGGTCAATCGCCGCCCATGTCAAAGACGTGTCCCCGGAAGACATGCAGCGTGCCGAGGATGAGGCCATGACGGCGATGAAGAAGACGGCTTAAGGAGCCAGAAGAACTCTGATATCGCGCAAATTGTTGCCCGTGGGCCCGGTGACCAGGCTGTCGCCTAAAGCTTCGAAGAATGGGAAAGCATCGAAGCCGCGGAGGTGAGCCGCAGCATCGAGCCCGCGGGCTGTTGCTCGTGCGATGGTGCTCCCGTCTGAAATCGCTCCCGCGGCGGGGCTGTTGCCGTCGATTCCATCCGAGCCGGCGCTGAGCACGGAAATCTCCTCGCCGGCGATTTTTCGCGCGCAATAAAGCGCGAACTGCTGATTTCTACCGCCCGTGCCGCCGTTCTCCACCCGTACCGTAACCTCGCCGCCGGAGAGCAGGCAGACCCGCGCCTGAGCCATTCGCAGGGCACGCAAGCGGGCGAGCAGATAGCGAGCGGCGTGGCGATAATCCCGGTCGTCGCAACCATTGTCAATGTGTACGACCCATCCCAGGCGCTCCGCTTCCTGCTTTGCCGTCTCGAGTAGACGAGCGTTAGAAAGGATCGTCCACCAGCGGGCGCGGACAAATGCCGGATCGTCCGCTTTCGGGGATTCTTCAAGGACACGCTGCTCGAACAACTCCCGCACGGTAGGCGGAAAGTGGTCGAGCAGCCTGCTTGGGTCTTTTAAGCGTGGCGAAAGACGCTGTCGGGCCGCAATTTGGTAACAGGTGTCAACCGTAGTTGAATCGGGCATGGTGGGTCCGGAGGCAAGTACATCTGGCGTGCTGTCGGGAACGTCTGAAACGAGCAGCGACAACTGTTGTGCGGGATAGGCTGCCTGCGCGAGTCGCCCCCCCTTCAAAGCGGACAGGTGCTTGCGAATGGCATTGATTTCTGCGATCGGAGCCCCGGAGTGTACCAGAGCGCTGTAGCTCGCGATCAGGTCGGCCAGCGAGACCTGCTGGTTGATGGGTTTTTCGGCGGTTGCCGAGCCTCCGCCGCTCAGCAGAAAAATCGCCAGCGAGTTCTCGTTCAGCGTGGCCACGGACTTCAGCATGGCATTGGCCGCCCGGATTGACTCCTGGTTGGGTAACGGGTGGCCGCCCTGGAAATAGCGAAAGCCGCGCAACTGGAAATCAGGCTCGAGAGAGCTCGCGACAATGCCGGTGAATTGCTCTCCGGCTTGTTGCTCAAATGCGGTAAGCATGGAGTGCGCGGCTTTTCCGAGCGAGATCAGGAATACGCGGCTATAGGAGTTTAAGTGGTAGAGATCCTCCCCAACGCGCAGGATCCCGCGCTCCGAGCTCACGTGCTTGCGAAAGGCCTCACCGATAGTAGTTGTTTGAAGCGCATGTTGGAAAATCCGCAGCGCCACATCGTACGCCTCGTGGCGAACAGGCGCAGGTTCGGACCCGCGAAACATAGCGAAATTATAAGGTCAGCTCTTCAGCAGATCTGCACGTTTACGCTAGAGGTTCTGGTTAAACACGACAGCTTTCCCCGATTGACTTTGCGCGCTCCTGAATTTTCACTTAGGAACTCGAGCGCCTTCTGCCGAGCCGAGGCTTACGCTCGCGTGGGGGGCGCCTTATCGTCTCGATACGCCGATCAACTGCCATCGTTAACTGCCGAATTAAAACAGCCTGCGTCAATTCTGGTTGCATCGCAGGCTGCCGACTGGCTCAACCGGCGATCGTCTCCTTGACCCAGTCCTCTACGGCTTTGCGCATCTCGCCAAGCCTTCCTTCAAAGAAGTGATCGGCACTCTCGATAATCACCAGCTTCTTCGGAGGCGGCAGGCTGTTTACCAGCTCGACCAACCGGGCGCGGCTTCCGAACTCATCGAGGCTCCCGCTTATAAAGAGCTTGGGCTTAGAACAGCTGCCGAGGAATCCGAGATCATAGCTGCGCTCCCCTGCCGGATCAACGGGAATGCCCAAGCCTATTACCGCCTGGACGCGCCCGTCCGGGCACGAGGCGCGCAGCCCGACGGCGGCTCCGAAAGAAAATCCGGCCGTGATCAGAGGCAGGCGGAAGTGGTGGTCGAGCCAATCGAGTCCGGCTTGCACGTCGCCGGTCTCGCCGCGGCCCTCATCGTGCTCGCCCTGGCTCAGTCCGGTTCCGCGGAAGTTGAGGCGCAGCACGGGGTAACCAAAGGCGTTCAGAGCCTTGGCGGCGTGAAATACCACCTTGTTATGCATCGTCCCGCCATAGAGCGGGTGGGGATGGCACACCAGAGCGGCATAGGAGGGGTCCGCGGCGCCCGCGTTGAGCAGTGCCTCGAGCCGAC
This sequence comes from Acidobacteriota bacterium, assembly GCA_019241535.1. Taxonomy (GTDB): domain Bacteria; phylum Acidobacteriota; class Terriglobia; order Terriglobales; family Acidobacteriaceae; genus Gp1-AA145. The sequence goes on from JAFAWX010000109.1 coordinate 7,206, forward strand.
CGGCCGGCCCTGGAAGGAAAAAACTCTGGATCGAGCCGCTTGCTCCACTCGTCTGCACTCGGACTAGACTATCGCAATTTTCACCTAGCCAGGGCTGCCGGAATTCCGCGCCTGTTATGCTTTTGCGCATGCAGCTTGTCGCACTCACGCGGGAGCTCGTGGATATTCCATCGCTGAGCGGCAGCGAAGCTGACCTCGGGCATTTTCTCTCCCGCAAGCTGCGCGCTCTCGGCTACGATGTGCGGCCGATCGTGGCCGAACGGGAGCGTGCCAACCTGTATGCAACGTCACCTCAGGCGCCGGAGCCGGCGATCGTCTTTTCCACCCATCTGGACACCGTACCGCCGTTCATTCCTTCTGCCGAAGACGACCGCCGTATTTACGGCCGTGGATCCTGCGATGCCAAAGGAATCATAGCGGCACAGATTGCCGCCGCCGAACGGCTTAAGCAGGAGGGCATCCATGTAGGACTGCTCTTCCTCGTGGGAGAAGAGCGCGACAGCCTGGGAGCAAAAATGGCCAACCGGGAACCTAATCGATGTCAGTACCTCATCAATGGCGAACCGACGGATAATCGCATCGCAATCGCTTCGAAAGGGGCCTTGCGGGTGGAATTGCGAGCCCACGGTCGAATGGCGCATTCTGCCTATCCCGAGTTGGGAGAGTCCGCCATTGATAAGCTCATCGAGGCGCTCGGGCGGCTGCACGCGATGGCGCTGCCGTCGGACCCGGAACTGGGGCCCTGCACCATGAATATCGGCCTCATTGAAGGCGGCCGAGCCCCCAATGTCATTCCCGACCAGGCCGTTGCCTTGTTGTTGTATCGGCTGATCGGAGGCTCGGCCGAGCTGCGCAGGGCAATCATCGAGGCAGTCGGCGGCCTGGTAGAGGTCGATTTCACGCTGGAAATCCCCTTCGTGCGTCTGCGCACCCTCCCCGGCTTTCGAACCATGATGGCGGCATTCACAAGCGACATCCCCGCGCTCGACGCCTGGGGCCAGCCGCTGCTGGTTGGGCCGGGATCGATTCACGTGGCCCATACTGAGGGTGAGTACATCGAGAAAGAACAGCTGGAAGAAGCCGTCAGGCTATACTGCCGAATCGCAAGCGAACTTGCGCGCGCAATTTAGCCGTATTCTGGTGCTGCGCCTACGCAAAGCCTTTCGCCATCAGAAGTCATTTGGCGGAAAAAGCCTTAGACTTGGGATATGACCACCAGCGGCCTCAACTCGCTTGCGCATGCTTCCTCGTCTTATCTTCGCTCCGCCCGGCACCAGCCCGTTCGGTGGCAGGAATGGGGGGAAGCGGCCTTTGAGCTTGCCAAACGCGACAATAAGCCCATTCTGCTCGATATTGGCGCCGTTTGGTGTCATTGGTGCCACGTAATGGACCGGGAATCATACGAAGACCCGGAGATAGCCGAAATCGTCAACCAGCGCTTCGTTGCCATTAAAGTGGATCGCGACGAGCGGCCAGATATCGACGCCCGCTACCAGGTTGCCGTGCAGGCGATCAGCGGACAAGGTGGCTGGCCTCTGACTGCATTTCTTACCCCTGAGGGCAAGCCCTTCTACGGCGGGACTTACTTTCCTCCCCAGGACTACTACGGGCGTCCAAGTTTTCGCCGGGTGCTGGTTTCAATCGCGGAGGCCTATCGAGAAAAGCACGGAGATGTCGTCGAACAATCGCACCTCGTCGAAGGAGCAATGGCGCAGTCTGAATCCTTCGCCGGCCAAGCGGGCGATTTTTCTCCCCAGCTCATCGAGGAAATCCTCGATTCCTCTCTCACAATGTTTGATGAGGCAAACGGTGGGTTCGGCAGCGCCCCGAAGTTCCCCCATTCTTCGATACTTGATCTCGTCATCGACCGCTATGTCCGCGGAGGAGACGAGCGTCTGCGCAAGGTCTTTACGGTCACGCTCGAAAAAATGGCGCGCGGGGGTGTTTATGACCAGCTTGCCGGAGGCTTTCACCGCTATTCGGTCGATGAACGCTGGGTGGTGCCCCATTTCGAGAAGATGTCTTACGACAATTCCGAGCTCCTGAAGAATTATGTGCATGCCTTTCAGGCCACCGGCGCCGATCTCTTTCGGGAGGTGGCGAGCGGAATTATCGGCTGGATGGACGAGTGTTTGAGCGACCGCAAGCATGGCGGCTTTTACGCCTCCCAGGATGCCGATTACTCAATGAATGATGACGGCGACTATTTCACTTGGACCGTGGATGAGGCCAGGGCCGCTCTGGGGGAGGAGGAAGCCGAGGTCGCCTGTCTCCATTACGACATCAATGAGATCGGCGAGATGCATCATAACCCGGCTAAAAACGTCCTATACCAGAGGGCGCCCGTGGCCGAGATCGGGGCGCGACTGAAGCTTTCGCGGGGGCACGTCGAGGAGGTTCTCCGAGCGGCGAAACAGAAGATGCGCGCCGCTCGCGCCAAGCGCCCCACGCCGGCGGTGGACAAAACCGTTTACGTGAGCTGGAATGCGCTCGCCATATCGGCCTATCTCGTGGCGGCACGTGCCATGAACCTAGACGAGGCTCGCCGCTTTGCCCTTCGCTCGCTCGACCGAATTCTGGCCGAAGGCTGGAAGGGGGAAACCGGCCTCAGGCACGTGCTGGCCTACTCCGAGGGACAAAGCACACAGGCGATCATGGAGGGTTTTCTGGACGATTACGCCTTTACTACCATTGCCTGCCTGGATGCTTACGAGACAACCGCCGATCTCACCTACTTCCGCGTGGCAAGAAAGATCCTTGATCAGATGATCGAACGTTTTCACGACCCGGCGGTCGGAGGTTTCTTCGACAGCCAGCCACGCGAAGCCTCACTTGGCGTGCTTGGCACGGCCCGCAAACCTTTCCAGGACTCTCCGACGCCGGCCGGAAACGCCATGGCTGCCATCGCGCTCCTGCGAATGTACGGCTATACGGATGAGAATGCCTATCGCGAAAAGGGGCGACAGACGCTTGATCTCGCCGCCCGGGTGGCGGGGCGGTACGGATTATTCGCCGGCACCTATGGGATTGCAGGCATCTATTGCTCCCGTCCTTTAACCCAGGTGGTGGTTGTCGGGGGAGACGAAACGGCATGCGAACTTTATCGCTGCGCAGTTTCCTCGCCACGGTTCGGAACCTCGGCCTTGCGGCTGACCGCAAGCCAGGCCGTCGAAGCCAATCTGCCTCCCACGCTGCGGACGACAATTCCTCATCTGCCGACCGTGGCGGCAGCGAGAACTTCCGCCGTCGTCTGCTCCGGCTTCGCCTGCAAGCCACCCGCGGAGAGCGTTCAACAGTTGCAGGAGCTTCTCGCCGATGAACAACCGGCAGCCTAGAGCAGGCGGGGCGACTTACCTTGGGGTGGAAGGAATTAGCCGGAAAACTAAAAGAGGGCCCCGATTGCCGTTTGCAATACCTGGGCCCGCAAGTCCGATGGGTTCAAACCCGAACGGATCTAGTTCAGTTAGCGTCACAGATTTGACGATTACAAATCGGGGCTGGCCCGTTGTTTGTTTTCGTCGTGATTGTCGTGGCAACTGCCAAACAACTGCAGGCCAACGCTACCACCAGGACCGAAGTCCTGACCGCACGTTTCATCGATTTTCTCCTAACATGCGGGTCTCCTGGGAGCGGAAACCCTAAGTGGCTGGAATTATAAAACCCGTGTCAAGGGTGAAAAGAAGCCGGTGAGAGACTGCGAACAAGCAGTTCGACGCGTCCGCATGTCAATTTGAGACGGGAAGCGAGGAGAACTTAATTCAGGTGCGCGTCTTGCGCCCGCGAGAAGGCGCGCTCGACCATGTGTTCAAACATGGGAATGAGCGACTCGGCCTCGGCCTGGGGATGGATGTCCATCAAGGCTTCATCCCAGCGCTGCGGCACGAGCACGGGCACGACTACTTCCTGAGGGCGATTGGACAGCGAGTAGACGAGCCAGAGCAGCATGGCGGCGCTATAAGCGCCCATTTGCATGACGTTTGCCGTGACCCCGTGAACGTGGGAGCCGGAATAGAGGGCAAACATGAGCAATTGCGCGCCGGAAAAGACCCCGAATCCGAGGGCAATGCCAAAGCTCTGGCGCCGCCAGGAAACCCCCAGATTTTTGCAGAAGGCAAGCAGGAAGATAACCAGTCCGCATTGCACGACACTGACGCAGCGCTGCACAACCAGGATCGTTTTGCTCACCGGATCGTCCCAGCCGGGGCTTAGTGAAATCAGGACGACCGAGACTAGAACCATAATCAGTGCGGCCCACTTGAAGAGCGCCGTCCCTAGGTCTTTCAATGCAGGGTAGGGACGGAACACGTCAAGAAACACTTCATGAATGATCTTGAAGGCAAGCACCACATTGAGCGCTTCGGCAGACCAGTAGAGGGTGAAATAGAGCTGGCCGGAATTGCGCACCAGCCAGTAGACCGGGAATTCCAGGCTGAAGACGGCAATCTGCGCCAGTATATAGGTAAAAAATGCGGGAAACTGCCGGTGCAGCTTGCGACGAACCACCACCGCAGCCAGTGCCGTGTGCACAAGCGGTTGCGAAATCCAGAGGGCAAGCTCGATTTGGTGGGTTGGCATTCGAGAGCCATAACACCCCGCACGGAGGTGTTAGGCATGAAGTTATCAGCTTAAGCCCAAGGGTCCAATGAACCGAAGTAACCATGAGCAGGATTACTTGGTTGACCCTACTTCAAGTGTTGCTTTCTGCTGTCCCCGGCTCCGGTGACAAGAAGACAAAGTAGGCGCTGGACCACAAATTGGTGGGAATGGTTCCGCGTTTTGCGGCTGTGAAAACCAGGCTGTAATCGGTTGACCCTGCCAATTGAGCCAGTACGGAATCTTCGCGGGCAGGAGCGACGGTGGCCAGGTACGCGAGAAAGCCATATACGTCACCCGCCGACTGAAACTGCTGGGAGATAAAGGAGAGGAACACATTCTGTTCCGTCAGGCGCCAGACTGCCGATGCGGCCAGCGACACCATGCGTTCATAGCGGGCCGGGGAAAGCTCGCCCGGGCAAGGGTTGTCGAAAACTACCCGCAGACGGCGCTCATCTTCCCGGGCATATTCCCGCACCTTCAACGCCCCTGATTTGGCGGTGGCCTTCCAGTCCACGTGGCGCGCCGAATCTTCCGGCAGGTATTCGCGTATGCGATACAGGTCGGTGCCTTGTCCGCGAAGATAGGTTTCACATTTACCATTGAGTACAGGAAGAAGTTCAACTACTTCTTGAGAATTAGCTAGTTCCGGGTAGATCAGAACCTCGCGGGAGAGCGCGACGCGGCGCGTTTTCTCAAGAAACGCGAAAGGAAAGCGGGTCGAAAGGCTGAAGCGCTCCTGGTACCGTCCGCGGCGACGAAATTTCAATCTGACCGCAGCCTCGAGTTCAACCCCTGGAGGCACCAGCGCGAAATATGCCGATTCGTGAAAGACTCCGGAAGCGTCGATCAGAACCCGGCGCAGCTTGCGGTCCGGCAGCTGAAGCCATTGCCGTCCGGGCGGACGCCACGGTGGCACAGGGAATGTAGTTCGTACCCAGCGCCAGCGTTTGCGCGACCTATCCCTGTCGGCGGGCACGGCGGAGACAGAAATCGAAGGGATGAAACGCCGTGGGTTGCGCAGGCAAATGGTGGCGAGCACATCGGTTCCCGCGAAAATATGATCGGGAATCTTCAACCGCAGCTCCAAAGCGCGCAAACAGATAGTCGAAGCGATTCCTGACACGATGATGGCCGCCAGCATGGCGGCCACAATGATGTAAAGAAGGTTATTTCCGGTATTGAGGGCAGCGATTCCGATCAGGAGCACGATCAGGGCATACACCGCGCCGGTTCGGGTTACTTCAAAATCCAGCATGTCGCGCAGCCGACGCGCCGAAACCCTTCGAGCCAGCTTTGGGACGACATAAAACCCCACTCCGCAGGCGAGGACCAGGGCCGTTGAAGCAAGCATCACGGTGGCAACAAGATTGCCGGCCTCCCGCGACACGCTTGAGAAAACTGCCAGAAAAAAGGCCAGGACGAGGGCCGCTGCGGCCGCGAGCAGGCGCCAGCTTGAGGAAGTTTCCCGGGCGAGGGTCCACAAGCGAGCCAAGTCGATGGCGGGCGTAGAACTTGAAAGGCTCCTGGTCAAGCTTCGAGCCTAGCATTCGGAAGCCCGGGTTGTCAGGTTACTTAACGCTCGGCCCGCGGTGTAGCTGCCGTGCGCTCCTGTCCGCGCTGTTCAGCCCGAACGCAGCAGAAATTCACGGACTATCCGGCTGAATGCATCCGGGTTCTCCTCGTAAGGAAGATGGCCGGCGCCCTCGATGACAGCCAGTTCGGCATTGCCCAGGCTGCGCGCCAGGGGAGCCGCCGACGCGGGATCCACGGCTCGATCGCGGCTGCCCCACACAAGCAGCGTGGGAACATGTGAAAGCTGGGGCAGCACGGACTTCAGTTCTACGATGTCCGAGTTCCAGGTCTTCACAATCTTTACGGCGTGCTCGAAAATGCCATGTCGCCGCAGTGGACCCTGGTAGCCGGTCAATGCCTCGGCGGTCACGCGTCCAGGCTCTCCATACAGTTGGCCGAGAAAATGTCGATCCAAGGCACGTATCGACCGCGCGAGCGGGGGAAACAGCGATGCCACAAAAGCGTTTCGCAGCAAAAAGAGCTTTCCCTGCCCGTAGCGCGACCACGGATTGACGGGCGAAACCAGGACCAGGCGGTGGACGCGCGAAGTTTCCCGCGCCGCCATCATCATCACGGTTGCGCCCCCATACGAGCTACCCACCAGGTCACAGTAACCGATGCCAAGAGCATCGAGAAAACCGAGAAGCCTTGTCGCTGCCGAGGACAAGCGGCATTCGAGTCTCGCGTGGCAGTCCGAGTACCCGGCACCGGGCAGATCTGGGGCAAATACGTCCCAGGTAGGGGCGAACAACGGCATGACCCGCCGCCAGCTGAAGGAATAGCCTAAAAGGCCGTGCACCAGCACCAGTGGCCGTCCCCGGCCTTGGCGTTCGTAGCAAAACCTCAGTCCGTCAACAATCACGGAGTGCACGTCACCCGAGGCAAATGCTGCCCGGGTTTCCCCGTCCGCCTTAACGGTTGAGCGGCTGTAAAACTCTTCTGAGTTTTCGGACATTGCATTCATTTGTACTATGCCTGCTTCTTGGCAGAGGCCGTCTTCTACAGAGGTACTTCAGTGCTTTAGGCTAGAGGGTTTACGGAATATAAGAGATTGATTCCAAAAACCGTAGTCCGCGCCGGTCGCAGCCTCTATAATGCTGGAAATACTTGTGTTTATGGGTGTTTCCGCGACAAACGTTAACAATCCCTTGGCAGCGAACGTGCATCGCACCGAATGGAGCTGTGTACGTCGCGAGGCCGTTGGTTCTGGCATGAACCGGGAATTTCAAATTCGCTTTATAGCCGGGTTCCTGGTTCTGATGACCGTAGGAGCGGCAACGCTGGCCTGGATCAACTTCCGCAAGGAGGGCCGCTACGTTCCACCTTTTGACGGCGTTTGGTGGGTGGAGCACGGCGGGTCGGTAATTGCCGATCGCGTCGATCCCGATGGGCCCGGGGCAAAAGCCGGCATTCGCCGGGGAGATCGCCTGCTGGCCATCGATGGCCGAAGAACTCCGACCATAGTTTCTTTCAACGAACAGCTCTACCGCGAGGGTGCCTGGTCAAAACCCGTTTACAATCTGCTCCGCGGCTCAATTGAGCTCGAAGCCTCTCCGATCTTGGTTCCAGCGGCGCGCACCTCGAACGGATGGTTGCGATTCATTGCGCTTATCTATCTGGGCATCGGCCTGTATGTGCTCTTTCGTCGCTGGACGGCCCCCGGTTCGACACACTTCTACATCTTTTGCCTGGTCTCGTTTATCTTTTACGCCTTCAAATACACGGGCAAGCTGAACGCGTTTGACTGGACGATTTACTGGGGAAATGTGGCCGCGTGGATGCTGCAGCCGGCGCTGTTTCTGCATTTCGCCCTGACCTTTCCCGAAGAACACAGTCTGGTTCGCAGGCGCCGTTCTACGCTCCTGGCCGTGTATCTGCCCGGCCTGCTGCTTCTCGGCTTCCACGTGCTCTCAAAGCTCTTGTCGCGGGCGAGCGAGATGCTGCGCTGGCAGATCGATCGCCTGGAGATGGGCTACCTGGTTTTGTATTTCGTGGTTGCCGCCATCGTACTCTTGCACAGCTATCACACGGCCGCCCGTCCGATCCTGCGCCAGCAGCTCAAGTGGGTGACCCGCGGCACGATTCTTGCGATTACCCCTTTCACCCTGTTCTACGCCGTTCCTTTTTTGCTCGGGGCGCTGCCTACGAGCTTCATGAAAGCAAGCGTGCTCTCGCTGGGAGTTCTCCCCTTGACCTTCGGTTACGCCATCTTCCGCTACCGGCTGATGGATGTTGACCTGATCTTCAAGCGCGGGATGGCTTACACGCTCGCGGCAGCGACCATTGCCGGCGCGTACTTTACCGCTGTGGCCCTGGTCGGCGAGTTTGTGCATACCCGCGTTCCCAGTGCGGGCACAACCGGACTGGTGCTGGCGATCGTGGTCACGGCTTTGCTGTTTGATCCCGTACGGAGGTGGATTCAGGGGCGGATCGAGCGCCTGTTTTACCGCCGGCGGCACGATTATCGCGAGACCCTGGTTGAATTTGGCCGGGAGCTGAATGCCGAGACCGACCTGGACAAGATGTTGACGGCGGTCATCGATCAACTCTCCCGCACGCTGCTGGTCGACCGCATGGCGATTTTCCTGGTCGCCGAGCGGGAGACTTTCGTGCTGGCCAAATCATTCGGTATCCAGCAGACGGGAAATCTCGACCTCGATTTTCTCGCGGCGCCCAGACCGGAGACGAAGGAAAACCACCTGTTCTTTGAGAATACCCATCATGTGCCGCGGGAGAGCGCGAGCGCTCAGGACACCATTGCCCGCTTGGACCTCAATTACTACATTCCCTGCCGGGCACAGAAAAGCACGGTCGCCGTCCTTGGCCTGGGCAAGACCGTTGAGGGGGATTTTCTCTCAAGCGAGGACGTTGGGCTGCTCGAGACTGTGGCCGGATATCTGGCGATTGCGGTGCAAAACGCCCGTCTTTATGCCTCGCTCGAGCAGAAGATCGCGCAGTACGAGCGATTGAAGGATTTCAACGAGAACATCGTCGAATCGATCAACGTGGGCGTTCTGGCGGTTGACCTCGAAGACCGGGTTGAGTCCTGGAACTCGCAGATGGAGGTCACCTATGCGTTGCCGCGGTGGCAGGTGCTCGGGCGGTCTTTGCGGGAGATCTTCCCCGATGATTTCACCAGCGAATTCTACCGTTTGCGCCAGAGTCCCGGGATCCACAACCTATATAAGTTCCGGCTGGCCGCCCCCACGGGAGAGACGCGGACGGTCAATGTCGCTATAGCTCCGCTAGTGACCAGGAACTTCACCGTGGTCGGCCGACTGATTATCATTGACGACATTACTGAACGCGTGGAGCTTGAATCGCAGCTTTCCCAGGCCGACAAGCTATCCTCGATAGGGTTGCTGGCGGCCGGAGTCGCCCACGAAGTGAATACTCCGCTGGCGGTGATTTCCTCCTACGCCCAGCTGCTCTCGAAGCAGTTGCACGGGGACGAGCAAAAGAGCGCCCTGCTCGACAAGATCACACGTCAGACTTTCCGCGCCTCCGAGATCGTCAATAACCTGCTCAACTTCTCGCGCACCAGCGCCACCGAGTTTACCGAGATCGACCTGAACCGCATCATTCTGGACACGCTGAATCTGTTGGAACACCAGTTCAAGACGACCCGCATCCAGGTGCACGACGAACTTTTCCCCCACCTGCCCTCCATCCAAGGCAACGCCGGACGCCTGCAGCAGGTCTTTTTGAATCTGTTTCTTAATGCCAAGGATGCCATGCCCGGGGGTGGCATCCTGCGGGTCAGTACATCAAACGGCGATGCCGTCAGCGTCACTATCGCGGACAGCGGTACGGGTATAGCGCATGAACACATTCAGCGCATTTACGATCCGTTTTTCACGACCAAGCTGTCGCCGCAGGACGGGCAGCGGCGGGGTACGGGCCTAGGCTTGGCGGTCACCCGGGATTATTCAGGAGCATGCGGGAAAGATTCGGGTGGAGAGCGTGCCTAACGAAGGTACGACTTTCTACCTTGAGTTTCCCATGCTGAGGAAGACGGTGCATGTCTGAAGCTGCGGTTATTTCCCGGCGCGTGTCGGAAGCGGCGGTGGCCGAGGCGAGCATTCTGATCATCGACGACGAGGCGGAAATCCGCGAGTCACTCGAGACCCTGCTGGAACTCGAGGGCTTCGTAGTCGAGAGCGCCGCCAGCGGCGAAGAAGGGCTATTGAAGCTCGCGGAGCACCCCTTTGATCTCGTGCTCCTCGACGTTGCCCTGCCGGACAGCAACGGTATCGACCTCTTGCCGCAGATTCGCGCTCTCGATCCGCAGCTTTCGGTTATCGTGATCACCGCCTACGGCACGGTTGAGGACGCGGTTCGCGCCATGCAGGCGGGAGCAGCCAATTTCCTGCAAAAGCCATGGGACAATGAGAAGTTGCTGGCCGACGTACGCGCTGCCGTAGCCCGGCGCCGCGCGGAAGAAGAAAATGTCCAGCTGAAGCGCGCCCTCAAGCAGCGCTACAACTTTTCAAACATTGTGGGCAAAAGCGAGCCCATGCTGAAGATCTTCGATCTGGTGGCGCAGGTCGCTCCCAGCCGCTCGACCGTACTACTACAAGGGGAAAGCGGCACGGGAAAAGAACTCATCGCCAAAGCGCTTCATCTCAACTCCCCCCGCCGCGAGCGCCCGTTTGTGCCCGTCAACACCGGCTCGACGCCTCCCGACCTGCTCGAATCCACGCTGTTTGGTCACGTTAAAGGGGCTTTCACCAGCGCGGTTGCCTCTAAAAAGGGGCTGTTTGAAATCGCCGACCGGGGCACGCTGTTTCTCGACGAAATCGGGACCATGGGCCTTGAGACGCAGGCGAAGATTCTGCGCGTGCTGCAGGACCGCAAGTTCATGCATCTTGGAGGCATTCACGAGATCCAGGTAGACGTGCGCATCATTGCCGCGACCAATGTCGATCTGCGGCAGCTGGTCAGGGAGGGCAAGTTTCGCGAGGATCTCTTCTACCGCCTGAACGTCATTACCATAGATCTCCCACCCCTGCGACAGCGTAAGGAAGACATCCCTCTGCTGGTCGAGTTTTTCCTGCGAAAGTACTCGGAGGAGAACCAGCGCCCGCTCGGCCGTTTAATGCCGGAAGCGCTGCGGCCCTTCCTGAATTATTCCTGGCCGGGAAACGTCCGCGAACTGGAAAACGTGATCGAGCGCGCAGTCGTGCTCTCTTCAACTATGGATATTGGCCCGGAGCTGCTGCCCGATCACATCGCCGGCCGGGGTGCCGCGATTCCCTTCATCGACCCGCGGGGAAATGCCTCGCTGTTTGATGTCATGGAAGAATGCGAGCGGCACATTATCGTCGATATGCTTGAGAAATGCGGCTGGAACCAAACCGAGACTGCCGAGCGCTTCCACATTCCCCTGTCGACCCTGAACCAGAAAATCAAGCGTTTGAATATCGAGATCAAGAAGAAAATTCGGGAGTAGCCACCGGCTCCCATGGGACCGGTTGGGCCCGCCGGCTGGTAAAAGCAGGACAGAGGCTCTGTTATATTCCATCTCATGGAACTGCTCTCCCCCGCCGACTGGGCCAAACAGCAGGTCAAGTCTGTCCAGGACTACACGATCGTTGCTGCCCGCTCGATCTCCAGCCTGTTTTCGCCCCCCCATTATTTTGGCGATACCACCCAGCAGGCTGACCTGATCGGGTTTGGCTCGCTGCCGATCGTGGTCCTTACCGGATTCTTCACCGGCGGCGCACTTGCGCAAAACAGCGCCGACACCTTGAAGAGGTTTGGCTCCCTAACGTTGATCGGCCAGCTGGTGTCGCTTGGTATGGTCCGGGAACTGGGCCCGGTGATCACCGGACTGATGGCGGCCGGTCGCAATGCTTCCGGCATGGCCAGCGAGCTGGGCTCCATGGTGGTGACGGAGCAAATCGACGCCATGCGAGCGCTCGGAACCGACCCCATGAAGAAACTGGTCACACCGCGAGTGGTATCAACTGTGTTCATGCTGTTTTTCCTCACCATCATTTCCGATTTCTTCGGAGTGGCGGGCGGAGGGATTGTCTCGGCTTTCCTTTTCGGAGTGGACTGGCACCAGTACTGGAGTACGGCCTGGCAGATTCTGGTTTTCCAGGACGTCTTTCTCGGCCTGGCGAAGCCAGTTCTGTTCGGATTCATCATTGCAACCATCGGCTGTTACTACGGCATTTCCGCGCGTGGGGGAACGCAGGGAGTGGGGCGGGCCACGACCCAGGCGATGGTCACCTCCTCAATCCTGATTATCATGGTCGACTTTTTTGTTACCCGGCTTACCATGACGCTATTCGGTCAGTAAGGGGTATTTCTTTATGGCAGGTCCCCCGGTTTTTGCCGGCGAACAAAAGCCGGCGGTTCGGCCCTCGCCGACGATCACCCTTGAGTTCGCGCAGGTATCGATCGGGTTTGAAGAGAAACAACTCCTCGAGGGAGTTTCATTTCGCCTGCACCACGGCGAAACCAAGGCGATTTTCGGGGTAGCCGGCTCGGGCAAGAGCACCATACTGAAAATGGCGCTCGGTCTGTTGAAGCCCGATTCCGGCAAAATCTTCGTGCTGGGAGAAGAGATTACCGGGCTGGAGGAAGACGAGCTCTTCGAGCTGCGGCGCCGGGTGGGGATTGTCTTTCAAGAAAGCGCGCTCTTTGATTCGCTCACCGTGCGCGAGAACGTCGCCTTTCGCTTGCTGGAAGAAGGTCAGCTGTCGGATGCGGAGATTGAAGAACGGGTGCGCGAAGCGCTCAGCTTTGTCGAACTCGAGCACACGGTCGATATGTATCCCTCGGAGCTTTCGGGCGGCATGCGGCGGCGGGTGGCGATCGCCCGCACAATCATCACTCATCCGGAAGTGCTGCTCTACGATTCACCAACCGGAGGTCTTGATCCTGTAACCTCTAATACCATCATCGAACTGTTGGTGAAGCAGCGCGACGTCTACCAGACCAGTTCGCTTCTGGTAACTCACCGTCTGCAGGATGCCTTCACCATGGGCACCCACTACTTTGATCGCGCGGCGAACCAGATGCGACCTCTCCCGGCAGGCGCCCGCGTCGGCGTGCCGATGTCGTTTGCCATACTGCGCGACGGGTGCATCATCTTTGACGGGAATTTGAAAAGCCTGCGCGAGACCGGCGATGCCTACATCCGGGAGTATATTTCTTAGCTGCTGTTCAGGCTGCTTTCAGGAGCGAGGTTCAGAGGCGGCGCCGGTTCGCTGCCTTTCAGCTCGTTTGAGCATTATCTCGAGGCGTGCCCGGCCCTCCTCGGTACGGGTTGCCAGCTGTTCTATCCGCGACAAGTAGGTGGGCAGCTGCGTCTTCTCGCGAATCTCCTTGAGAAAGGGATAGATTTTTGCGAGCACGAACCACATCTCGCCGCCGCTGTCAAAGAATAGCTCTTCGTTCAACACCCCGCGCAACACAAAAGAAGCGGCCATCTCCCAATATCCGGTGACTTGGCGAAACCAGGCATTTTCCTGCGGGTTCAGAGCGTCGAGCACCTGGGCTACGTCCTGCGACGCGAGCGGCCAGAAGCGCGCAAACCAATGCCTGGCCTTGCGCATTTCGGCTTCGCGACGCAGGTCGTAAAGCCGCATGATAATCTGAGCGTCTTCCGGAGTGGGACTCTTCATCATGGTTTCCTCGTTGAAGTTTTCGAACGTCACTATCCGACCGGCGCCGGCTCGGCGGCACGCTCGTAATCGCATTCTTTGTTGGGGCAGGCGATGACGGGACCGCTTTTCAGCGTCTTCTCGACCAGGTACTCGTGACCGCAGCTGGGACAGGTCTCGGCTAGCGGCCGGCTGGCGGACGTGAATTTGCATTTTGGATAGTTGCTGCAGCCGTAAAAGGTGTTGCCCTTGCGCGCCCGCTTCTCTACCAGTTCCCCGTCCTTGCACAGCGGGCACTTCACGCCAATGAAATTCTGCTTTACGTACTTGCACTCCGGATAGCCGCTGCAGGCGGTGAACTCCCCATAGCGGCCGTGGCGAATCATAAGAGAGCGCCCGCATTTGGGGCACGGCTCGTCGAGAGGAATGTCGGGGACCTTCTTTCCCTGATCCAGCCGGCGGGTGGTTTTGCAGTCGGGGTAGCCGGTGCAAGCCATGAACTGCCCAAAGCGTCCGCGCTTGAGGACCATGACCCGCCCGCAGTTCTCGCAATACTCCTCCTGGGAGGTTTCCTGCAGGTCGGCGGAATCAAGATCGGGCAGGTCGATGGGATTCTCTTTGGTGAAGGTGCAGCTATTGGGATCGTCCTTGTCATAGGAACTGCAGGCGTAAAAAGAGCCGTGCTTGCCCCACTTAATCACCAGGGGAGAACCGCACAGTTCGCATTTCTCGTCGGTCGGTTTCTCCATTCGCTTGATATTTTCCATGTGCTTCTGGGCATAGCGAAGGTCTTTTTCGAATTTCTTGTAGAAACCGGTCAAAGCATCGGTCCATTCCTCTTTGCCTTCCTCTATCTCATCAAGCTCTTCCTCGAGCCGGGCCGTGTACTGCATGTCAAAAATATCGCTGAAGTTCTCAACCAGCAGGTCGGTAACCACCAAGCCAATCTCGGTGGGCACAAACTTGCCCCCGATCTTTTGCGCGTACTGCCGCTCCTGAATGGTGCCCAGAATCGTGGCATAAGTGGACGGACGGCCGATGCCGCGCTCTTCGAGCTCTTTCACCAGGGAAGCCTCGTTGTAGCGGGGAGGAGGCTCGGTAAAATGCTGCTCCGGCTTGAGAGACTTCAGGGTCAGCTTCTGGCCGGCCTCAAGTGGCGGCAGCTTGTGCTTCAGTTCCTCGGCCTCCTGGTCCTTGCCGTCGCTCGATTCGTCGTAGACCTTCAAGAAACCGTCGAATTTCTGTACCGAGCCGGTTACCCGGAACCAGAAATTTTCCGACGCTGAGTTAGCGTCGATGTCGACCGTTGTTTGATCGAAAACGGCGGGGGTGATCTGGGAGGCCACAAAGCGCTGCCAGATGAGCTTATAAACCTTGTACTCGTCTTCCTTCAAAAACTGCTTCACTGCTTCGGGATGGCGCAGCGTGGAGGTGGGCCGGATAGCCTCGTG
>JAFAWX010000169.1 GCA_019241535.1 Acidobacteriota bacterium
TACCTGGAGTCAGGCCTTTCGGAAGGTGCCAAAGCCGTGGCCGGCGGACACAAGGCAGCCGACAAAGGCTATTTTGTCGAGCCGACGGTGCTGGTGAATACCAAAGATGACATGAAGGTCGTGAGGGAGGAGATCTTTGGGCCGGTGGTTACGGCAATGCCGTTCACAGATCCAAGTGAACTCATGCCTCGCGCGAACGAAAACGTATACGGACTGGCGGCTGGTGTCTGGACGAGCGACATCGGCAAAGCTCACCGCACGGCAGAACAACTCCAGGCGGGAACCGTCTGGATCAACTGCTACAACATCTTCGACGCCGCCCTGCCGTTCGGTGGGTACAAGCAGTCAGGCTGGGGACGCGAGATGGGACATGAGGTGCTCAACAACTACACTCAGACCAAAGCCGTTTGCGCGAGGATTTGAGCCGGACGTCTTTGAAAGGGAGAAAAGGACGAGAGCGCATCTCGTCCTTTTTTTACCCTTAAGCGCATTTACTTTTCTCTCTATTCCCCAGCCGGAACTCGAACCCATACCTACCGGTTACGTGGCAGAAGGCATGCTTATGCTGATGCGATCACTTTGTCGAGGTACCTCTTTGCCGCCCGTATGTCTTCCATTTGCTGTGGTCCAGAGATCTCTCTTTCAATCGTGATCGCTCCGGCGTAGTTCAGCTCCTTCAGGCGGGAGATGATGCGCTGAAAGTTGACCTTGCCCTGGCCGATCGGAACCTCTTTGCCGAGTTCCTTCGGGTTGGTCGGCCAGAGCCCGTCCTTGGCGTGAATCCCCTGCACGTAGGGAGCAAGGAGATCTATGGCATCCACCGGGTTGGCTTTGCCGTACAAAATCAGATTGGCGAGATCGAAATTGATCCCCTGGTTATCCAGGCCCACGTCCTGGATGGCACGAATGAGCGTAACCGGGGTCTCCTGCCCTGTTTCGTAGCGGAAATTCTGCCCGTTGCCTTTGCAATAGGACGCCACTTCGCGTATTGCCTGTACCGTCTCCTTGTACGTTGTTTCATTTGGATTTTCGGGTATAAAGCCGCAGTGGGTCTGCACGGCGGGGATGCCACAGGCTTTGGCAAAATCTGAGCCGCGCGTAATTAGGGCGATCCGAGCGGCTCGCGTTTCCGGGGGAACGAGCCCGATCGTAAGGGGTCCTCCGTAAAAATCCCAGATTTCCTTTCCCGGTCCGCCCACGACCAGAGCTGTTGCCTCGATCCGGTGCCTTTCGAGAGCCTGGCGCAAGCGGTCGACGAGCCCTGGGGAGAAGTCTTCGACGTAGATCTGCGCCGTCGGCAGCTCGAGCTCCCGTACCTTCCGCATGGCGGCATCAGGATCGTTGCCGATGGCGATGATCAGACCCAGGCGAAGCGGCTGCTTGTCGTGCGTTGCAGGTGGCGTTTCGCGCCCTCGTTGCGGCCTCGGCGAATTCAGGGCTTCGACTCGGTGTAGAGTGCCAGACTGGACGCCAACTCCGGCTGTGAGTGTGCCCACTGATGCTTGCAGGAACCTTCTACGCGTCCGTTTAAGCATGAGAAACCACCTGTTCGTTAAGTTCCCGGCTCGAATCACATGCCCTGGCGCCTGTGCTGCACCCATGACATTTAGGCAGATACAATCGGAGGCCGCAACCGGCGCTTGGCACTTCGGTACCTTCTCGCGACGTGATGTTCGCAATACTATCCGGTAAGGGGGCGACAACGTGAAAATTCTGCGCGCAATTGTTGTACTAACCTCGCTCGCGAACTACGGCCGCGCCCTGCTTCGCCCATACATGGCAGTCGTCGTTTCCAGCAAAATAGCGTAGAAAACCTCACGTCAGCGCAGCTGGCGAAGATTTTTCTTTGCCAAGCAAGAAAGTGGCCGGACGGCAGAAACATCACTCTGGTGTTGCAGCGCCTTTCCCCAGGCGAGGCCATAACCATCCAGCACCTGAATAAGATGTCGGCCGCGCAGTGGCAGACCTGATCGCCGAGCACAAGGATGCGGTAAGAATCCTAGACTCGGACGAGCAAGTACTGTCTTTTGTTGCCGCAAGCCCCGGAGCCGTCGGTCTCATGGACGTCCGTTCTCTGAATGATTGGCTCAAAATCGTGCATATCGACGACAAGCTTCCTCTTGAAACAGGTACTTGCCCCACTGACCAGCTGTTTGTTAGAAGCGCATAGCTACGAGCCGGCCTCAACCGATGCCGCCGTGCGTCGCATCAAGCTGAAATAATGACTCGCCTTTTGAACGTCGCGGCCGATCTGCTCCCGCAAGGCATCGATCGATTCAAATCTTATTTCGTCCCGGACGCGTGCCAGGAAAA